>JAGVTV010000191.1 GCA_019136675.1 Bacteroidota bacterium | reverse complement strand
TCAATCCGCAGAATGAAGTACTGAACGGTGTAGCACAGGCTGTTGTTCCGTTGACTGCTGTGTTGTCTGTAAGCAGAACTGAGTTAGCACAAAGGTCGTTGGCCGGAGGAGTATTGTATTTTATTTCAAAGTTTATCGCTCCTGAGCCACCGGCAATAGCAGCCAAAATATAATAAGTAGTACCAGGGGTTACAGTTATATTTGCAGTGGGACCTGCACCAAATATACACCCACCTCCTGGTATCGTGCTGCCTGCACCACAGGCATTGATGATGCTGAGGTAAGCTCCGGCCGGAGTGATGTTCCTGATATTAATACTGGTAACACCGGCAGGTGGAGTAAAACTCATCCATACTGTCGGGTCCACATTGTTATTTCCACCATTGCAGGCAAAGCTGAAGGTTTCCGGACAGGCATTAGTAGTAGTCGTGGTCTGTGGCGAGTACTGGCATGTGGCCGGTATGGTAAGCGGGGTGGCAGTCGTACAAACATCGTTTACTACACCATTGTCAGCAAAAGCGATATTTATGCTGAATGTTCCTGCATTGGCGGTTGTACTTCCTACCTGAACCAGGTAAGTAGTGCCGGGTGTAAGACAGGTGAGAGCGAGTGGACTTGAACAGGATGACCAGGATGCCGGTCCTGTTGTGCCCGGGCAGGAACCGCTCAGGATCTGAATGGCCGGAGAGTTTATTGGATCAGCTCCTGTACCTGTGACAGTGATAGTGGCATTTTCCATATTAGCCGGCATAGTAAATGAATACCAGACAACGTTGTCGTCAGCAGCCGGACAGCCAGTCATGGTCTCACTGTCAGCACATTCATTGGTCTGGGCAGTAAGGGTGCCTCCGCCTAATGGAAGAGCAGTGTCATTGACACACTCGTCATTTGAGGGAATGCCAAAATCTGAAGTAGCGGTAAAATTACCACCATTAAATACAAGGACATAATAGGTTACCGTATTATTGGTGTTGTTTAAAACATTGTTACATCCGATGGAAGTTAATGATCCGCAAGAACCAGTAAATACTTCAAAATTTGACCCCGTAATATCAAATTGGCTGACAGCAGGGTCCACATCAAAGGTAAACCAAACTCCCGGTGACAAATCCGAACCACACACGGTCTCCATAGGATCAGGACATGCGGAGGCGTTTCCAGTACCAGTCAGGGTATTGGAACATGTAAGATCCGGCCTTATTGTGGCACCAGAACAGACATCATTGGTTATTCCATTGTCAGTATCCGTTATGCTAAGAGTAAATGTACCTGTTACCGGACATCCTGACATATCTACTTTGCCTGCCTCTATATAAAGTAAATCACCTGGTAATAGACAGGTTGGGTTGGTCCCTACGCTCATTCCAGAGCAAGTGCCTTTAAGTACCTGATAAATTACCGGGGAAGTGAGGGTTCCGTTGGTTGCAGTAATATTGACTATGTCCCCGTTTGTGACCGTATACACAAACCATGCCTTGCCATCAGAGGTACATTCATTGTCTTCGGCATTGGCACCGGAGATTACTGGAACAGCACCACTGCATAGGTCATTGGTTGCCGCTCCATTTACAGTGACTTGTCCGTTAACAAATGTGTTGACACCTGGACATGCCTGACCACCAATCCATAATAAATTTCCAGGTGGAACCAAATAAGGGTCAGAAAAAGGTCCTGCGTCTGAGCAGGCACATGTAAATTCATAGATGCCAGGTAACAGGTTTGAAATATTTGCAGTAAATGCATCAAATCCACCAACGTCTGCTCCAGCATATGACATTGAAAAATTTTGTATACAGGTAAAAGGATTCGTTTGATTACAGGGATCCGGATGAAATGATGCTACCATTCCTAAATGAACTACGCAGGCAATGTTTGCTCCTGGGGCATTTGGATCAGCATCTGTAACGCCCGCCTTAAATACCTCAACATCAACGGTAAGTGTTCCGCTTGAACAACCAATTGTGCCATAATTTCTTGTGGCAGCAGCAGGCCATCTAACTGTGGTCGGGGCTAACAAATATTCACTTTTATACAAAGGTCTGACCAGAATATCCAAAAAAGGATGTTTGCTCAACTCAAGAATTTCATGAGTTTTTACAATAAAACCGTCACCACAATTGTCAATGAACAAAATGCCCTTTTGTTCGGCTTTTATATTCTGGTTGATGACAATGAAAATAAAAATTAAGGAATAAATAAACTTCTTCATCTTAAGATTTGGAATTCTACAATTAAACAATAAACTACACTCCGGCTAAGGGCCGCATTTTATTCGTAAAGATAGTAACCGCCTGTAAGCTGTTTAGAATGGAAACCGTATGGCTAAAAGCCAATATTAATGTAAAATTAACAGTTCAAAGGCAAACTTTCAAATGAATTGCAAAGCATGCCATCATATTACATATTTTACTATGTAAATAATTTTATAATATTCAGAGAAAAATTAAAATTTACTTCTGCAATAACTCACAATATGTAATTATGTTATTATTATTACCAAGTTATGTAACCTGTACCGAATTTAATTTTTACTAAAATATACCAATATTAATTCCTGAAGCAAAACATATAGTTAACCTTTAAGGTCGTATTAGTGCTCCACAGAGCAGTGTCAGGCCGCCTTTCTCCTGTGGAGCCACTCAAACACCACTCCGGCGATGCATGCCTGTGTCGTGCCGTACACCAGCCATGATAATACCGTGGGAAGCGTTATGCTTATGGCACTGTAGGTAATCCACAAAATGGGCACAAGGGCAACAATACCGTACATAACCCCAAATTCGATGCCATGAACCAAGACGTTGCCTTTGAGATACTTTCTGAAACGGTACCAGAGTATGGCCAGTCCTGCCGCCAATACAAACGGATGGATATAAAACAAAAGATCCCGATCTCCTCCGGCATTGAACATTGGGTCGAGATAAGTCTCAAAAAAAGACGGATTCATCTTAAAGGAAAGGTAAAGAAACCCAAAACTCAATACGAAAAGTACAATGCCTCCGGCAAGCGTGTATTTGAGTAGTGAAGGTAACAGAGTATTAATGTCTCTGTTGTCAGGTGTGGTGTTGGTATTCATTTTATTAAGTTGTAGTGTGAAAAAATCATATAACACCGACTGTTGATCTGATTTCACATCATGGATAAAATGACCTTTGTTTTGATTGTCGCACAGACCAATTAATGACTGCTTGACAAGGCTAAGTTAATACTTTATTTTAATATTTAAAAAAAATCAAGAAAATCTTAAAAAGAATGACTAACGGGCTCAAAGGTCAGGAGCCTGTTACAAAGAATTTGCCGGTTGCTACAGTGTTCCCCGCTTCAGTTGTTACGCTATATATATAAACACTTGCCGGCAAAAAGGAGGCTCTGAGAGGCCTCAATGTAAATATCTCCGGTTCTATACTGAATTCCTCTTCCCGGGTGAGGACAGTCTGTACAGGATTACCTTCCAGCGAAAAAATCCTGATTGTATACTGTGCCTGGTCGGGATTGTTAAAATAAATGGTCACAGATCCGCCGGGATTGTAGACGACCATGGAAGTTTTTCCGTTAAAGTCCCTGAAACTAGCCTTGACAGGCGGGTTTGTTTTGCCGGAAAAACCAAGCTCCAGTACGTAATAGTTGGTTGCTCCTTTAACAGGATTTTCATCAATAAACTGGTAGGTGACAGGCTTTTCCAGGGCTCCGCACACTTCATTGACCTCTCCTATATTCTCGTAATCGATGCCGTTGGTTGAGCGAAAGATGCCGGTGCCGATACATGTGCTACCCTGTTTCATGGTCCAAAGCAATATTACCCTGTTTTTGTCCTTTATTGCTTTAAAACTGTCTAAAAGGTAGTGTTGCTGGGCACTTCCGGTTACAGAAATAATCAACCAAACCCCACAAACAATTATATTTCTCAGCGTACTGGCCATTTCCTGCGGATTTACAACGCAATTTAGGTAAAAATTCTTTTAGAGGCAAATGCCTTTAAGACCAAAAACGAATTTTTGTATGATTATGTTTTTATGTGCGACCAGTAAAATATTTACTTATGTCAGGCTCAGGATTTCGCATGACCGGGGGATAATGCTTAAATCCGGCACTTTTAGATTTTTATAAAGTTAACTGTATTTGGTAGTTTGATTACCCCGACTCAGAGATATATTGGATATCTTTGTAATCAGAATAGTTTGTAATATGGCTAATGACTTTATTCCCCTTGTCTGGCGGCATCAGAGCGAATCTGAGTTGCTGGCAAATGCTGCTGGTTTTTATGACAGGATGAAATCAAGAAGGTCTGTCAGGGAATTTTCGGATGAGCCTGTGCCTGAGGAAGTAATGCGATCTATAATTATGACAGCAGCTTCCGCCCCTTCAGGGGCAAACAAACAACCCTGGACCTTCTGCCTTGTATCGGATCCTGAAATGAAGAAAAAAATCAGAGAAGCGGCCGAAAAAGAGGAGTACGAAAACTATCATGGACGTATGTCTGAGGAATGGCTAAAAGACCTTGAAAAATTCAGGACGGACTGGCATAAGGAGTTTTTAACCAGGGCTCCGTATCTAATCGTTATTTTCAGGAAGTCGTATGACCAGGATGATTCCGGCAACAAGTCAAAAAATTATTATGTCAGCGAGTCCGTAGGGATAGCAGCAGGTTTTCTTATTGCAGCCATCCACATGGCGGGTCTGGTCACGCTGACACACACCCCGAGCCCGATGAACTTTCTTCAACACCTATTGGACAGGCCCGACAACGAACGACCTTTTCTGCTCCTGCCCGTAGGGTATCCGGCAAAAAATGTTGCAGTACCTGACATTGTCCGGAAGCCGGAACATGAGATTTTGATAAAGCATTAAGCGTGCATTTTATGAACAATGCCTTCTGCCTGTTGTTTCCCTAATCAATTATTACCTATTAATGACATCATTAAAAATATAAATTATGGCATTTACACTTCCGGCTCTGGGATATGCATACGATGCACTCGAGCCTCACATTGATGCACGCACTATGGAGATTCACCATACCAAGCATCACCAGGCGTATATCACTAACTTAAACAACGCCATTGCCGGCTCACCGCTGGAAGGCAAGACCCTGGACGAAATCATCAAAGGCATGGATATGACCAATATGCCGGTCAGGAACAATGGGGGAGGTCACTGGAACCATACGATGTTTTGGGAGTTACTCCGGCCTGAAGATAAAGGCAGGCTTTCCGGACCGCTCAAAGATGCCATCGACTCTGCTTTTGGCAGCAAGGAAACCTTCATGGAAAAGTTTTCAGCTGCAGCCATGACAAGATTCGGGTCAGGATGGGCTTGGCTATGTGTGCTTCCGGGTGGCAAGGTTGAGATCTGCAGCTCACCAAACCAGGACAATCCGCTTATGCCGGGTGTAGGCTGCGGGGGTACACCGATTTTGGGGCTTGATGTGTGGGAACACGCCTACTACCTCAATTATCAAAACCGAAGGGCTGATTATGTTGCAGCTTTCTGGAATGTACTCAATTGGAATGTAGTCGAAGACAAATACAACAAGGCTTTGTAAATCTGGTAGGGTGCCACTAAGGATTTCTAAAGAGTCCTGCTTTTACAGAATCTGAATAATAAATGGGGGTGTATAGCCCCTATTTTTTTGGCTATGGCCAAAACTGTTTGACCTCTGCTGCTAATATGGACTTATTCTCCCAAAGCTTAAGGAGCAAGGTATTTTGTTTTATCATGTAAAATATAAGTAAATATTTTAATATTAGCCAAATATAAAACACAATAAACTTTAATATGATTAAAATTCCTTATTTACTCTTTGACAGTTGGTGTCATTATGACATATCTTTATAAATTTGCGTTTTTTTTAAATCCAAATACATGATTTCTAAGGACGAAATCTTTGGTTATGAGCCAAAAAAGGAATATTCCAAGCCGGTAGCTTATTTTTCAATGGAATTTGCTATCGACCAGTCTCTCAAGATTTATAGCGGCGGTCTGGGCTTTCTGGCGGGTTCTCACATGAGAAGTGCTTACGAGTTAAGACAAAATCTGGTAGGCATAGGAATGCTGTGGAAATACGGGTATTATGACCAGGTGAGGAGCCTTAATGGTGCCATGAAAGCGGAATATGTCCAGAAATATTATTCGTTTCTGACAGATACTGGTATCGTGTTTCCTGTAGAGGTGCATAGTGCTACGGTGTATGTCAAGGCCTTCCTGCTTAAGCCTGAGGTTTTTGGCTCGGCTCCTGTATTTTTATTGTCGACAGATATCGAACAAAATGATTCTATATCACGGACAATTACAAACAGGCTGTATGATGCCAATGAATCCACCAGGATCGCCCAGTCCATTGTTCTGGGCATAGGAGGTGCCAAATTGCTGGATATACTTGGACTGCAGCGGGACATCTACCATATGAACGAAGGTCATGCCCTTCCTCTTTGCTTTTACCTGTATTCAAAATACGGAGACCTGGCGGAAGTAAGGAAAAGGGTGGTTTTCACTACCCATACCCCTGAGGATGCCGGAAACGAGGTCAGGGATTTTGGCTTGCTTGAAAAGATGTCATTTTTCAACGGAATAGATACGGATGAGGTCAGAGAGCTGTTGGATATTTGGGACGGCAGCCTCAATTACACTCTTGCAGCCTTGAAAATGGCCAAAATATCCAATGGCGTGTCCAAAATGCACGGAGAGGTATCCAGGCAGATGTGGGCAAATCATAAGGATATTTGCCAGATTACTTCTGTTACCAATTCGCAGAATAAAACATACTGGAAAGACAGTATACTTGAAAAAGCCTGTGAGTCAGACGATGACAAGGCCCTCATGGCGAGAAAAAGGGAAATGAAACAAGCCCTTTTTAAAACGGTGGCTGACCAGACAGGCAAAATCTATGATCCGGATGTACTTACTCTGGTTTGGGCAAGACGATATGCAGGTTACAAAAGGGCCGACCTCCTGCTTTCTGATAAAGAGAGATTTCTAAAGTTGATAAACAATAAAGAATTTCCCATACAGATCATCTGGGCCGGAAAACCATATCCTGAAGACTACCATGCCATTGATATCTTCAACAATATCTTCTGGCAAACCCTTCAGTTTGAAAATGTATGTATCCTGACCGGTTACGAACTTGCCCTTTCGGCGACCCTGAAGAGGGGGTCGGATGTCTGGCTCAACAATCCCAGACTCTATCGTGAAGCCAGCGGGACCAGTGGCATGACAGCTGCCATGAACGGTTCTGTAAATTTTTCAATTCCAGACGGGTGGATTCCTGAATTTGCCAAACACGGTAAAAACAGTTTCCTCATAGAACCCGCCAACCGCAAACTGGAGGTTAATGAACAGGACATGGTGGAGTGCGAGCGATTGTACGACATCCTGGAAAATGAGATTTTGCCCACCTATTACAAGAAGCCGGCAAAATGGGCCTCCATCGTTAAAAACGGGATAAGAGATGTAGCTCCGCAGTTTGATTCAGGCAGAATGGCATCCGAATACTACACCAAACTCTTTACAAAGGAGGTAAAGACGCCTGTAGAACTCAGTTGACATAAGTACATCTCAGGGTTTTATGTTTAGTTCCGGCAAATCATATGCAAATAGTGTGACTGCCTGGAATAATGTGATAAATTTACGCAATATTTTTGAAACAATAAAATAGGCAAATCTGTCTAAAGATTTATACTTTTGCACCCATTTTAAATAACAGGCTTAATGAGGACAAAGCTTTCCCAATTTAAATTTGACCTTCCGGAAGAGTTGATTGCTCAGTATCCTTCGAAAGAAAGGGATGAGTCCAGACTGATGGTAGTGGACAGAAAGACAGGTAAGATCGAGCACAAAATATTTAAGAATTTGCTCGACTACTTTGACGATGGTGATGTGATGATTTTCAATAACACCAAGGTGTTTCCGGCCAGAATGTATGGCAAGAAAGAAAAGACCGGTGCAAAAATTGAAGTTTTCCTATTGCGTGAACTCAATTCTGATGCCAGGCTGTGGGATGTTCTTGTTGATCCGGCCAGGAAGATCAGGGTAGGCAATAAACTTTATTTTGCTGACGAAAAAGGAAACGACATCCTTGTGGCTGAAGTGGTGGATAATACTACTTCAAGGGGGCGTACGATCAGGTTTTTTTATGACGGCACAGATGAAGAGTTCAGAGCAGTGCTTAAACAGCTCGGCAGCATGCCATTGCCTAAGTATATCACACGCCCAGCCGAGGAGCTCGATCTCGAAAGGTACCAGACCGTGTATGCCAAGGAAACCGGAGCAGTAGCTGCTCCTACCGCAGGCCTCCATTTTAGCAAAGAACTCCTGAAAAGGCTGGAGATAAAAGGATCCCACCTGGCTGAGGTAACACTTCATGTTGGACTTGGTACATTCAGGAGCATCGACGTGGAAGACCTCTCAAAACATAAGATGGATGCCGAGTACTACAGGATCGATGATAAGGCAGCCAACATCGTCAACAAAGCCAAGCAGGGAGGAAACAGGATCTGTGCCGTTGGTACCACGACAATGCGTACCATTGAGTCTTCTGTGTCTGCCACAGGTCTGCTCAAGGCATCTGAAGGATGGACAAACCTTTTTATTTATCCGCCTTATGATTTTAGCATAGCTAACAGTATGATCACTAACTTCCACCTGCCAAAAACAAGCCTCATCATTATGGTCGCTGCCTTTGGCGGGTTTGACCTGATTATGGAGGCCTACCAGGAAGCCGTAAAAGAGAAATACAGGTTTTTTAGCTATGGTGATGCCATGCTGATTATTTGACCAGAGTTTTTTAAAGGCAGGGAACTTTTACCGCACATGTTTGGTTTGCAAAATATCCCGAATGTGACAGTAAAATGTAACAAGTTAGAGGATAACGACGTTTATTGGAAAATGTAACTTTTTTATATTAAAATTATTAAACCAAAAGTTTTCATATGTACTGGACATTAGAACTGGCACACAACCTTGAAGACGCACCCTGGCCTGCGACCCGGGATGAATTGATCGATTATGCCATCAGGTCGGGAGCTCCTCTGGAGGTGATAGAAAACCTTCAGGAACTCGAGGATGAATTTGAGATCTATGAGTCCATGGAGGACATTTGGCCGGATTATCCGAGAAAAGATGACTTTCTCTTTAATGAAGAAGAATACTGATCGGTAAAATTTAGTAAAATTGTAATAAAGAGGTTCCGGGGTCATGTGATACCGGGACCTTTTTTATTTTTGTGCAGTCAAAATAAATTTTTCCTTGAGCCACAAGACCAACAGGCCTCTGACTATTGCCATTGACGGGTATTCATCCTGCGGCAAGTCCACGCTGGCCAAACAGCTGGCCAGGGAGCTTGGCTATATATTTGTAGATTCCGGAGCGATGTACCGGGCTGTGACACTCTATTTTCTTGAATCCGGTACCAATATCAACGACTTGGACGAGGTTGCCCAGGCACTTGAAAAGATAAAGATCAGGTTTGAGAATATTGACGGCATCAATACTACCTTCCTGAATGATAAAAATGTAGAATCTGAGATCAGGTCACTCGTGGTCTCCTCTGCAGTAAGTGAAGTATCAGCGATTCCGGTTGTGAGGAAAAAACTGGTGGCTCTTCAGAGACAAATGAAGGGTAGGGAAGGGATGGTAATGGATGGCCGTGACATAGGCACTGTAGTATTTCCGGATGCAGAAGTCAAGATATTTATTACAGCAGACCCGATCATACGGGCTCAGCGAAGATATAATGAACTGATCTCAAAAAATCAGACAGCGGATATCCATGAGGTGATTACGAATCTTGCACACAGGGATAAAATCGATACCGAAAGGGAAGACAGTCCTCTGAGGCAGGCTGAGGACGCATGGTTACTTGACAATTCACATCTTACTGTTACTGAGCAATTTGACCTTGTACTAAACAAGGTCCTCGAAAAGGACAGAGAACTTACGTCAGGAGCCGGTTAGCGGATATTGAGCAGGTTTGCGTTTGTATTATAGGTCCGGAAGGATATGACGCGGTCGTAAATGTCACCCAGCCCCCGGTAATAGACTATGACCTGATATTCGTTTTCAGTTTCATTCCATGAGCCCTCCATGGTTGAATAATCAATGTTGCCTTTTTCGTCCACCAAACCATAGTAATAGTTGTAATATCCCTGCTTTAACATGGCTTCTGTAGTATATATGTCCCTGGCTTCATCGTATTTCATTCTGAATTCTTCCGAGGGCAGCCAGTTGTTCATGGCTCCCAGCACATAGATGTCTTTTCCTTTGTGGTCCAGGTCATCAGTGAGCATAAAAGTAACATTGGTATAGTCTGACTTGATATTCCTGTCTTCCGCCCTGTATATGCCGTCAAGAAGCACGTTTCTTCGGCTGATGCTTGTGATTATGGAGTCCCTCAGGGATTGGGTTATATTCTGGTCGTTACCTATATTGTCTGAAAACTGGTCAAGGGCGTCAGTTACGTAGGTGCCCGAAAGAAGCTCAATATTGTCTATAAAAAACCTTCCGTTAAAGTCAAAGACATTTAGATGTACCTTGTTGCGTCGGGGTTCATCTTTTACAAGCAAAACGTCTATATTGTTTTTACCTCTTTCAATGGATTGAACATGCCTGCCCAGTCTTCTGATCATCCTGGTGTCAAACTCACGGTATTCTGTCAGGCCCCACCATGCAAATGTCTTCAGGCGGTTAAACTTCAGCACGGAGCCGGAAAAAAAGGATGGTTTTGCAGTAATCTGGCTATTCCAGTTTTCGTTCTGGAGCATGACCAAAGATATCTCATCGACAGGATTACGCATCTTGAATTTATCAAAATTTATATCCACCAGTAATTCCTGCTTATAGCGGATATTTGCCACATCACCTGGAAATGTACTTTTTATATTGACGTCCACCTTGTTTTCGGAAACCACAAACCTGCGGCTCAGGACAGGGTAGTCAATTTTGTCTTCATAGATCACCAAAAGGTAATTGCCGGAAACCTTAAATTTTGTATTGTTGTTTGGAAACTGCTGCCAGTAATGAAAATATTGAGTCCGTGTACCGGCTGAATAATCATAGTTCCTTAACCTTTCATCGTTAAACCCTGTTATGTACTCTATTTCCCGTAATCCTGAGGGCTCCCAGTTTTTGTCACAGTGGATGATCCTGTAATAAAACACCCTTTGTTCGTCGAGGATGTCATCAAATTTTAACATGAGATATTGGCTGGAACCCAGTGTAATAAGCGGAAATCCGGCCGGATTGTTGTTTATTTCCAGGCTTACCGACTTTATGTACTCATCATAAACTTCATTCCTGAAATTATAGGGATGTTCTTCAGCATATAATTCAAGGGATACAAAAAACACCAGGTAAAAGGTAAATAGCCTCATGGTCATGGTAAAATGGTTTCGTCTGTTATTGAGTCAACGTTCAAATATATGGAAATAGTGTTATCAAACCATTAAAACTTATTAAAACATTGCAGTGTCCAAACATGCCAGTGCATTCCTCACTGCATTAAGGTTGCGTAGCACCTTGACGGTAAGTGCTTTCCGGCATATGTTGTACGTCTGGATACGAGGCTTACAGATGCTTTTGGTAATTATGACTTGATGGCTGCTATCCCAGGCAATTCTTTGCCTTCAAGCATTTCGAGCATAGCTCCTCCGCCGGTGGACACGTAGCTCACCCGACTTTCCAGGCCTGATTTATTGATGGCAGAGACACTGTCGCCTCCCCCGATCAGGGAAAATGCACCCTTGTCGGTTGCATCAGCTACTGCTCCGGCTACAGCAAATGTTCCATTTGAAAAAGCCTCAAATTCAAACACACCCATAGGACCGTTCCACAATATGATTTTGGAGTTAAGCAGCACTTCCCTGTATTGCTTTACAGCATCGGGTCCTATATCGAGCCCCATCCACTCATCGGGAATCTGGTCACTGGGCACCACCTTGTGGGAAGCGTCAGCCGCAAACTTGTCAGCAATGACCGAGTCAGACGGCAGGTATACTTCGGTGTTGTTTTTTGCAGCCTTGTCAAGGATCCTTAGTGCCAGGTCAAGGTAATCGCTTTCGCAAAGTGACTTGCCGATTTTGCCGCCTTTGGCAGCTATAAAAGTATAGGCCATGCCACCTCCGATCAGGATATTGTCCATGGTTTCTATCAGCTTTTCCAGCAGCTGGATCTTGTCAGATACCTTTGCCCCACCGACGATAGCCGTTACAGGCGATTCGGCTCCGTGCAGTACTTTGGTGGCGTTTTCCACCTCGGCATTCATCAGATAGCCAAATCCCTTATGATTTTTGTCAAAAAAAGAAGCAATCGTTGCGGTGGATGCGTGTTCTCTGTGGGCAGTGCCAAAAGCATCATTGATATAAATGTCACCGTGTTTGGCCAGTTTAGCTGCAAAGTCCTTGTCTCCTTTTTCCTCTTCCGGATAAAATCGCAGATTTTCAAGCAGGAGGATTTCTCCTCCTTTGAGAGTGGAGGATTTGCTGAATGCCTCATCGCTTATGCAGTCGTCTGCAAATTCTATCGTAGTATCAGGGAAATATTTGCGGAGGGCAGGGATGACGTGACTCAATGAATATTTCATTTCCGGACCTCCCTTGGGTCTGCCCAGGTGGCTCATCAGTACTACGGAACCGCCGTCGGTTATGATTTTGCGTATTGTGGGTACTGCCGCTTCGATCCTGGTGTCATCGGTCACCTGGAATTCAGGGTTAAGGGGCACATTGAAATCAACCCTCATTACCACTCTGGCTCCTCTGAATGTGCTGTTATTGAAATCCAACATCTTATTAGCTTTTTGAATATTACTTAAAAAACAAAGGCAGCCGTTTCCAGCTGCCCTGTATTGATTATTTTTCGATCAGACCTGAGAAATGTTTGAGTGTTCTGACCAGCTGGCTTACATAACTGTATTCATTGTCGTACCAGCTTACGGTCTTCACGAGCTGAACATCTCCGTTTGTCAACACTTTGGTTTGCGTAGCGTCAAACAGACTGCCGTATTTGGTGCCTATGATGTCGCTGCTCACTATCTCGTCCTCGGTATAGCCATAACTTTCATTGGACGAAGCCTTCATGGCAGCATTGATCTCCTCTACCGTCACTTTTTTGCCAAGTACCGTTACCAGTTCGGTTAATGACCCAGTGATCGTAGGTACTCTCTGGGCACTTCCATCAAGTTTTCCCTTGAGTTTTGGCAATACAAGACCTATGGCTTTGGCAGCTCCTGTGCTGTTTGGCACAATGTTCATGGCTGCTGCCCTGGCTCTCCTGAGGTCACCTTTGGCGTGCGGTGCATCTTGTGTGTTCTGGTCATTGGTGTAGGCATGGATGGTGGTCATTATCCCGGAAACTATTCCAAAATCTCTGTCCAGGACCTGAGCCATCGGGGCAAGACAGTTGGTCGTGCAACTTGCACAACTGATTACAGTCTCGGAGCCGTCTAGGATATCATGGTTTACATTGTAGACAATGGTCTTAAGGTCACCTGTGGCAGGAGCTGAAATTACTACTTTTCTGGCCCCGGCTTTGAGATGGGCTTCGGCTTTTTCTTTGTCTGTAAAAAAGCCCGTGCATTCAAGTACCACATCCACATCGTGCTGTCCCCACGGAATCATGGCCGGGTCTTTCTGTGCATAGATTTTGATATCTTCACCATTTACATAGATACAGTCCTCACCTGCTGTCACCTCTTCATTAAATCTGCCCTGGGCGGTGTCATATTTTAAAAGGTGGGCAAGGACCCTGGGGTTTGTGAGGTCATTGATGGCTACTACGTCTATACCTTCCATGTTGTAAATCTCCCGGTAGACAAGCCTGCCTATTCTTCCGAATCCATTGATCGCAATTCTGTGCTTCTTCATGATAATGTTATTTAAACTTTTAATCCTTTGATGTCAAAAATGTTTATCTGATTTAGAACAATATTTTGCAAGTGTTAGATTAAAAACTGATAAAGTAAACTTTGGTCAAATATTGCCTGATGTATCAGAACTTTATTCTGAACAACAAAAATATGGACATTTGGTTACACTCTGCATCAATAATTGAAAAAAAAATGGCACCTTCGAAAAAAAATCAAAGGTGCCCGTTTATTATTTCAGAATGGATTTACTCGCTGATGATGACCGGAATCGATGTATTGGCTGATTTTCCTGCTATTTTGACAGTGTACATTCCTTTGGCGAGATGATTGGGCTGAAGGTGTACGATATGGCTTCCGGAATGGAAAAATTCGTAATCCCTGATTTGCCTGACCTGCCTTCCGGATTGATCATACAGGCTGATGCTGACTGCCTGGCCTTGCTCGAGTGTAAACGTAATCTGCACTGGCTGGTCAGAATTTGAACTGGCAGGATTGGGGTGAACGGTCGCCATGAGAGCCTTCGGATATTCCTCGTCGCTGACTGAGGTAGAATGCTGATCAAATATTACATTTTCATCTCCGGCTTTATAAGGGACAAAAAGTAATGGAAGATAATACATTTCATCTTTGGTGCCTTCTCCCCAGGTTACAAACTTAGGCGGATTTGTAGGGTTGTTGGGATTTGAAGTGGTATTGTCGTAGGTGGCAAATGCCTTGATTTTAGTCCCTTTTCTGGCTATCTTGTATCGGTCAAAATAATATCCTCCCTGCCAGTTGAAGTCCCAGTCATTGATCTTTATGAGGTTTGTCCTGGTGCCATCCGGATTTTCCATGTATACTTCCCAGTCTTTACCCAGCAGGTGCATATGAGGAAAAATGCCTACCAGACTTACATCAAAGGGCACAACGTACTGGCCTTCAAATTTTTTTACCTGATTGGGGAGCAAATAAAAACTGGACGCTCCGGTTACCAGATTGTAGGGAAGCATGATATAGTCCTTTACTGACCTGTCAATGACTTCATTTTCTTTGGCAAAAAAGATATTAACAGTGGAAGAATCGGTCTCATTGACACTCCATGGTGCATAATGCATCTGGATGACCAGGTCGCTGTTTGCTGGCAGGGTTTGTCCAAGTCCTTCAGGATAATACCTTGGTTTTTGCCCGGGAACATATCCCGGATATTGATCGCGGTTGATTACTTCAAACACATTAAAATCATTGTTTTCCTTAGCCCCGAATCCGTATTCAGGAGTCAGATTGTCATACTCCCTGGCTTTTCCTGACTGGTCTGCAAAAAACAGGGCATGGTGTACAATTTTTTTATTGCCGGGTCTCAATTCTATGGCTTTCACCTGTTTGCTTTGGGTCAGGCCTGTGGGCAGTACAAAATATCTGTATTCGTCCTGGCCATCGCCTTTGTGCTCATAAGCCTCCCTGAAACTCAGTACAAGATCAGGTACCCCCAGCAGGGAATTGGCAGGAAATGAAGGTGGCTGCGGAGCTTCTGCCAGATTGCCGGAAGGAGCACCGGCATCTACCCAGTCGGTGATAAGCTTTATCTGCGAATCTGTGAGGTAATTTTCATCCAGAAACCTGGAATATTCAGGATCTGCTTTCCACGGCGGCATGATCCTCTGTGAGGTGACATACTTGATGGTTGAAGACCAGTTTTTTACATCCTCATAAGTGCTAAATGACATAGGTCCGATCTCACCCTGCCGGTGACAACTCATGCAATTTTTATGGATAATGGGGGCTATATCCCTGGCATACGTGGGCTGGGCATCGAGGCTAACTTTACTGAATATCATCAGAATTATAAATAGGAATCCAACAAATTTCTTCATGGTGATTTTGATATATTATTTAATAGATGGTATCATTTATATTGATAAAACACCCCACAGGCCTGGTTTCAGCAATCCGGATGGGTTGATTTAAAAACCATTGGTCGAGTGCATCCAGTAAAAAGTGTCTGGCTGGTGATTGTTTTCTTTTGCCCGGGCTATAATACAAGTCACTTATTGCACCTCTGTATAGTATTTCTGATTTGGACTCATTAAACACAACCACTTCAGGAAGTACCGTCGCTGAAAATCTGTTTGTCTGATTTTTAGAGTAGTCCGTCTTAGTGGCAAATTGGATGCCGTATTTTTTTTTGAATAACTCTATGGCAGCCGGTTTGGACGAAAAATTTGGAAAGATTCCTACAAATCCGGCTTTATTCTTGTATTTGGTGTAGATCTCATTTATCTCTGGGGCCGATTCCTGGCAAATCCTGCATTCGTCGAGTAAAAACAAGTACACGGTGATGCTGTCCCTCTTGCCGGCGTCGGATACTGCCGGAAGAAGCAAAAGGAAAAACAAAATTATGGAAGGTACTTTATCAGGTCTGATCCTACATATCATGACGTAAATATACGGTAAAACTTTCAAAAACACAAAAGGGTATGACTTTTTGGAAATCATACCCTCTTTGCATTATTCAAAACTATCTTATAAAAAAGAATTATGCGTAAACGGATTCTTTTTTAAAGTGCTTAACCAACAGGTAGTAAAAAATTGCCCTGTATTTATTTTTGTTGGCACTGCCTATTGCATCAATTGCTGCCTGAATTCCTTTGTCCAACTCGGGACCGTCCTTGAGGCCAAGCTTTTTTACAAGAAAGTTTGCCTTTACTCTGTCCATCTCAGCTTTGTCGCTGGAGGAAACCTTGGATGCATCCGGAAGATAAATAACAGGTCCGCATCCTTTAGTAACTGCTTTTAATAAATTACTGTCCACAGCTATTTTCAACTGTTTCATTTCGCTTTCATAAAGAGCGACCATTTCATCAAATTTGCTCATTGTTAAATTGATTTGTTTGGTAATAAAATAAATTTGTCAATACGGGTATAATTGCCACGAGTGATTTGACGACTTCAGTGATTTCAGGTCACTCTTTTAGCAAAAAAAATTTAACTTTTAGTTAAAATAATATTATAACCGATTGACAATGTATTGGGTAGGGTGTAAAAAAAATCCTGTGTCAGGCAAAAAAATCAATTATTTCCCATGTCGTCAAACATGCCGGAAAGGGGATCTGTAAAGTTCATTCTGTTTTCGAGCACGTTTTTTGTGATCACTTCCGACTCCGAGAGGCCAAAAACCACCAGTTCCATCATTTGAAGGAGCGGGAATCCTTCCCTGGCATATTCTGCGGCCAGCTTACTGAGTCCGGCTACTTTTTCGAGCTTCTGTTCGTAGGAAGTGTCGCTGTCATCCACCAAAAGATCAATGTCGTTGCCTCCGGAAAACCATGCCTTTATTACACCGTACTCGTCCCTTGCTTCCTTCCGTAATTTTCTCCCGGGATCCGGAAAATGCTGGAGAAAGAGCTCTTTGCATGATTTCATGATCAGGGAGAGGGCGACGTTCTGATGTCCTTCCTGTTCGCCTTCGTACACCAGCTCTACTTTTCCTGTGATGGCGGGAATGATTCCCCAGAAATCTGTAATCCTGGTAGTGGTTTCTTTTTCCCCGTTGATGAGGATTCGTCTTTCGGCGGTACTGTACAGGTTTTCGAGGGCTGAGATACCTAGTCTGGCAGAAACACCGCTTTTTGCATCGACATATTCGCTCTCTCTGGCGTTAAAGCTTATCAGTTCAATAAGTTCACGGTGCAATTGTGGTACCTTGACCGATTTTTTGGTGATTTCATGTATGGCGGCCTCCTGAGCTGTAATGGCCATGGCGGTTTCAAGTTTTTTAGGATAGTGGGTAAGGATCTGGCTTTCAATCCTGTCCTTGAGCGGAGTGATGATGCTTCCGCGGTTAGTATAATCCTCGGGGTTGGCTGTAAAGACAAATGAAATGTCCAGAGGCAACCTGAGTTTGAAACCCCTGATCTGGATGTCTTTTTCCTGCAGAATATTAAAAAGGGAAACCTGTATCCTTGCCTGCAGGTCCGGAAGTTCGTTTATGACGAAAATGGATCGGTGAGACCTGGGTATCAACCCAAAATGTATAACCCTTTCATCAGAGTATGGCAATTTGAGGGATGCGGCCTTTATCGGGTCAACATCTCCGATGAGGTCAGCAACACTGACATCTGCTGTGGCCAGTTTTTCTACATATCTTTCTGACCTGTGCATCCAGGTGATGGGAGTTTCGTCTCCGGATGAGGCTATGAGATCGATAGCAAATCTTGACAAAGGTGCCAGTGGGTCATCATTGAGTTCGCTTCCTTTGACGACAGGGATGTATTCGTCAAGCAGATTTATCATTTGCCTGGCCATTCTGGTTTTTGCCTGGCCTCTTAATCCCAGAAGGAGGATATTATGGCCTGAAAGGATGGCTCTTTCCATGTCCGGCAGCACAGTGTCTTCAAATCCAAGTATGCCTTCAAAGGGAGTTTTACCATGCTTAAGCATAGAAATCAGATTGTTTCGCATTTCCTCCCTTATAGTTACAGACTTGTAACCGCTTTTTTTTAATTGTCCCAGAGTACTGATAGACCCGGTGTCAAATTTCTGTTTCATGACTCAGAAACACAATTCAAACTGTATGGTTCAGAATAAAAAAGATGAGAAGCATTATCCACAGAACTGCCAGAAAATGCCAGTAAAACCCGATAAGTCTGAGTTTGCGACTCTGATCCGGATCTGAAAGAAATAGCAACTCCTGCACCTGTTCACGCGTTTTTTTAAAAGCCCTGAATGTGAAAACTGAAAGAAATGGCAGGCCTGCCACCAGATGCAGGAAATGTAGCCCTGTAATCAGGTATAAAAAAGCTGCAGGGTTGCCGGATGATGGAAAGATATTTTCGGACAGCATTTTCCAGAACGCAACAAACTGCATTATGAGAAAACCAAGGCTCAGAAACAGTGTTAATATAAGGCCCGTCAGCATCATCCGTGTTTCGTCGGTTTCAAATCTCTGGCGTGCGTATTCCAGTGTGATGCTTCCTGCTATGATGATTATTGTGTTAAAATAGAACAGGGAAGGCACCTGCATAGGTATTCCTCCTTTGGTCACCCTGACATAGATATATGCCGCTGCAAATGCTAAAAATAGAGCAGTGATGCCTGCTAAAAGAAGGAAGAGAATCAGAGTACCCGGGTGGATAAGATTTTTCCGTTGCTCCATTTTGTTTTGTAATGATAACCAATGCACAACATCATCGGCTGATAACAGTTCGTTTCAG
This sequence comes from Bacteroidota bacterium, assembly GCA_019136675.1. Taxonomy (GTDB): domain Bacteria; phylum Bacteroidota; class Bacteroidia; order Chitinophagales; family Saprospiraceae; genus OLB9. The sequence continues at coordinate 2,075 of JAGVTV010000191.1, read as the reverse complement.
GTGAGAAAATTGACTGCGGTCAAAATATTGTTGTTAAATATTTAATCAGAAAATTTCTGTTGATTTTATAAAAATTTGTGGATTCGCCTTAATTTAGCGTCATATTGACAATAAGTACCTTATCATTATGCCGCGAAAAATGAAAATAGGAGTTGGTCATTTTTTTTCACTCATATTTATCCTGCTTGTTTCTTCGGTTTACGGGCAAAATGCCGTCGTAGGTCACGGATTTTCAACCGGTTGGGGTGGGAGCGGCTGCCCTACGGGAAATAATAATTTCAACTATCTTAGCAGCAGTTTTGGCACAAGTTTCGGTGGCATTCTGACACCCAACGGTACTGGCTATCAGTATTTCCGCTTTGGCATTGACTGGAGTGGTACCACAGCCCAGCGAACCATCACTATTAACTCGGATGTGGATATTGCAGCCAACACACCTTACACCCTGAATTCTAACTGTACCACATCAGGAGCACTCCGTGTCAATGTATCGAGTACTTCACACAGATATGTATTTAAGACCAAACAAGGAGGCACCAATCCCTCAGGTGAATTTATATATTTCCTTGTAGAAGGGCCGGTACAAAGTGTTTCCTCTGTCAGCCAGTCTCCGGCAGCATCCGGGGTGACCGCATCAACACCAGTCACTGTGACGGCAACCCTTGGCGGAAGCCTGAGTACTGGTCAGAGTGTTTTCCTTAGATACACCACAAACAACTGGTCAAGCTCCACTATTGTTAACATGACGGGCAGTAGTACTACTTATAATGCTACCATTCCGGTACAAGCAGCGGGGACCACCGTGTCATACTATGTTCTGACTTCCGGAACCGGTGCGGACCTAAATCATTCCAATGCTGACTGGTATACGATCAATGCAAATAATAACGGTGGAAACAATTTTTCCTACACGGTAGCGGCAGGTTCGCCCATGGTTACGGTAAGCCCATCACTTCCTCTTGACAACGTTCCGGTTACCATCACATTCAATGCTACAGGGACTGCATTGGCAGGGGCATCCAAGGTTTATTTCCATTCAGGTGTGTCGGTAAATCAGTCTTCTCCCCAGTCGTTTAATTATTCTATTGGTAACTGGGGACAGGATGATGGGGTCGGACTGATGACCAGTACCGGGACCAATACCTGGCAGATAACACTTTCTCCGGGGCTCAGAGCTTTTTACTCAGTGCCGACGGACAAAGACGTATTTGGATTGAATTTTTTATTCAGAAATGCCACAGGTAACCTTAAGGAAGACAACAACGGTTCCAATTTTTATAATGCCGTAGACCCGGGAAGTTATTTTAATATCACATTTCCGACAGCGGAGATTTATTTTGTTCCGGTAGGTCAGGCATTCAGCCATACAGCTACCGCAAACAATGCACCTTCTGTGTGGACTCTTAAGGAAATTGACCCGGTCACCGGAAATGATATCTCAACCATTACGACGGTAAATGGGGGTGCCACTTTTTCCCAATACCTGACCTTGAATAACACCAGCCTTAGGCAATTTAAGCTGATCGCAGATTTCGGAGCGGGAGGCATTAAATATAAGACATTTAAAGCCAATGGGTATAATCCTGTCAATGAAGCTCCCAGGCCAGCGTGGACAAAGCCAGGTATCAATTACCATACTGATAATCCTACCAAAGCGACCCTTGTGCTACATGCTCCTACTTACACAAGGTATAAAAAGGGAACAGGCACCATCTCCGGAACCTCCAACACAACACCCAAATCTACGGTGTATGTGGTAGGCGATTTTAACAACTGGACACCCTCTGAGGCATATAAAATGAAAAGAGACCGTGATGGGTGGAATGGCACCACCGATGCCGACGGTGATGATGACAGGGGAGACTATTGGTGGATCGAACTCACAGGATTGATTCCCGGGCAGGAATACGTATTCCAGTACCTGATAGACGGATCAATCCGTGTAGCGGACCCCTACACAGCTAAAGTGTCGGATCCGGATGACTGGCAGATACCGGCTTCTGTTTACCCCAACCTGATTTCTTACAGGCCACAGGCATCCGATCGTGCCTCTGTCCTTCAGACGTCTCAGACAC
>JAGVTV010000047.1 GCA_019136675.1 Bacteroidota bacterium | reverse complement strand
GCAAGACGGTATGAAGGGCTACAATTTCAATCCGCAACTTGTATTTAGTCAAAGGCAAATCACTTTGACAATACCACCTGCCGCGAAAGAACTTAAATGTGACAGTGTACGTGTGGTTTTGTATTAGCGTGACATAAAGTTGGACACATAATTAAGTTTACAACTTAACTTTTGAGGTATGAGCAGGCACAGTACGTGCACATCAAACAGGAAAATTTAGGTATTGAATTACAGGAAGGAATATGGTGTTACAAAGTCTTTACGGGAATTTTTAACAAGCATGGTCTCCACAATTGTACCTGGTGGGAAAAATTTTTCCTGTTAATCTCCCTCTTCCAGTTTAAAAATGTCATTGACGGTCTTACCAAAATAAGCGGCTATCTTGAGTGCCAGCAAGGTGGAGGGTACGTATTTGCCGGTTTCTATCGAGTTTATGGCTTGTCTTGAAACACCTACCGCATTGGCAAGGTCTTCCTGCGTCATTTCGTGGATGGCCCTTTCGACCCGGATGGTGTTTTTCATGGTCGGAACCTTTTAATTTCTGCTGCAAGCAGCAAGCGAAACCTTACGATATAAATCACCAGTGTGGTGTACATGTTAAAGATCATTACGTAAAGGAATTCGAAGTCAAAAAAGAAAAGAAAACAAATCAGCAGCACAAAGTAATTAAAATAGGTGGCCCAGTGCAGGGAGTCCGTACGGGTGCGCCAGATAAATTCGTCTTCGGTCTCTTCCCGCGTAAAGGCTATCAAAAACAGGGATATAAGCACCAGCACGCCGGCGATTGTCAGCGTATAGTTTCCTGCTATCATGCAAAACAGACATGAGCCGCCTTGAGACAGCGGCAATCCTCCCGAATACAAAGAAAATACCCGGGGACCAAGCCATTCCAGCTGGTATTCAAAAAAGAGTGCAGCTGTACCAAGTGCCAATGATGGCAACAGAATCCACCAGCCAAACTTCCTGAGCCGGTGCGGCAACAAAAGATTTGAGTTCATCGTCCAATGTTTTATTTTAAATTCATGACAAATATAACGCATAAATTACAAAATGTCAAGTAAACATTACAAAAAGATTTATAAAGTTGTCAAAATAATTTCATTATGCAGCCTTTCGGCCAATATGTCCGGATGTTGAATGGTAGAATATTGCTACATAAAAAGCAGAATAATCCTTACCTTAGCACCCTGATTTACCATAAAATCCGCACCAACCAATGAAACCTGACCATTTAAATCATTTTGCAAAAAGACACATAGGTATCTCATCAGCAGAACTGGGAGAGATGCTAAAAGTCATCGGAGTCAACTCCCTGGATCAACTTATAGACGAAACAGTTCCTGCAGGCATCCGGTCGACGTCCGGACTAAATCTGCCTGAAGCCATGGACGAAGTTGATTATCTGGCCCACGTCAAAGCCATCGGGGCTAAAAACAAGGTGTTCAGATCCTACATAGGCCAGGGATACTTCAATACGAGGACCCCTGCGGTGATTCTTCGCAATATTTTTGAAAATCCGGGATGGTACACACAATATACACCCTATCAGGCGGAGATAGCTCAGGGAAGACTTGAGGCCCTGCTCAATTTCCAGACCATGGTCTCCGAACTTACAGGACTACCTATCGCCAATGCATCGTTGCTGGATGAGGGTACAGCTGCGGCAGAAGCCATGGCCATGTGCGAAGGCCTCCACAACAAAAAGAAGAAAGGCAACCCGGCGACGAGGTTTTTTGTAGATAAAAATGTGTATGCACAGACGTTGGATGTGGTGATCACACGGGCCAAACCGCTGCACATCGATGTTGTGACCGGTGACTGGAAAGATTTTGATTTCTCGGAAGATTATTTTGGTATCCTGATCCAATATCCCGACAGCTGCGGACAAGTTCATGATTACCGGTCGCTTACCACAAAATGCAATGAAAAGGACATCCAGGTTGTCGTGGCCGCTGACATTATGAGTCTGGCCGTGCTGACACCTCCGGGAGAGTGGGGGGCTGACGTGGTAGTAGGCAATACGCAGAGATTTGGCGTACCCAAAGGATTCGGAGGGCCCCATGCTGCCTATTTTGCTACACGAGAAGACAATAAACGGGTCATTCCGGGCAGGATTATAGGATTGTCTGTTGATGTCAATGGAGACCCTGCCCTAAGGATGGCCCTGCAGACCAGGGAGCAGCATATCAGACGTGAAAAGGCCACCTCCAATATTTGTACCGCACAGGCATTGCTTGCAATTATGTCAGGCATGTATGCCGTCTATCACGGGCCGGATGGTATCAGAGCCATAGCGGGCAAGATACATGGTTTTACTGCTTCTCTGGCCTCCGCCTTTACAGCAGCCGGCCTCAGCGTGTTAAATGACACCTTCTTTGATACTATAAGTGTCACCTCTGATCGTGATACCATCCTTAAAATACGAAATGCTTCCGAAGCTGCCGGTATCAATTTCTTTTATCCAAATGAAACGACGGTTACGGTTTCTCTTGACGAGACAGTTGGGGGTGCCGATGTGTCGGACATAGCTGCAGTATTTACTGCTGCAACAGGCCGGCAGATAACTTTGGCTGCGGACAAAGGTGACCGGTATGGAGTCATGAAAAGAGTAAGTCCGATACTGACACACCCGGTTTTTTCGATGTACCATACCGAAAGCAAGATGATGCGATACATCAAGCGGCTTGAAAACAAGGACCTGTCACTGGTGCACTCGATGATATCACTGGGATCGTGTACCATGAAACTCAATGCTGCCAGTGAAATGATACCCGTGTCATGGCCGGAATTTGCATCCATACATCCTTTTGCTCCGGCATGGCAGACAGAGGGTTATCTTCAGATCTTCAGCGAACTTGAGGCATATCTTGCGGACATCACGGGTTTTGAAGCCTGCTCCCTGCAGCCCAACTCGGGTGCTCAGGGCGAATATGCGGGCCTGCTGACCATTCGGGCTTATCATGAGGATCGTGGCGATTTACACCGCAATGTGGCCCTGATCCCATCCTCTGCTCATGGCACCAATCCGGCTTCTGCCGTCATGTGCGGTATGGAGGTAGTGGTAGTGGCCTGTGACGAAAAGGGCAATGTGGATATGGCCGATCTCAGGGCTAAGGCAGAGCAATACAAGGAAAAACTTTCTTGTCTGATGGTCACATACCCCAGTACACATGGCGTTTTTGAGACCTCCATAAAGGATATCTGCGACATTATCCATGTCAATGGAGGGCTTGTGTACATGGACGGTGCCAATATGAATGCCCAGGTAGGGCTTACAAGTCCGGGTATCATCGGTGCAGATGTTTGCCACCTGAACCTTCACAAGACTTTTGCCATACCTCACGGTGGTGGCGGACCCGGAATGGGCCCCATATGCGTCAATTCCAAACTGGCACCTTTTCTGCCCGGCCACACCAGGACCAAAACGGGAGGATCCAAAGCCATACACGCCGTCTCATCCGCCCCATGGGGCAGTGCCAGCATCCTGCTGATATCCTATGGCTATATAAGAATGCTCGGAGCGGAAGGCGTGACAAATGCCACCAAATACGCCATCCTTAATGCCAATTACATCAAGGCGAGACTGGAGAAAGCTTATCCCATCCTGTATACCGGCGATATGGGTAGAGCTGCCCATGAGATGATTGTAGATCTGAGGCAGTTTAAGGCAGCCGGTATCAGTGCTGAGGATGTAGCCAAGAGACTTATGGACTATGGCTTCCATGCTCCTACCTTGTCCTTTCCGGTGGCTGGCACCATCATGATCGAGCCGACAGAGAGCGAAGACAAAGGCGAACTGGACAGATTTTGCGATGCCTTGCTGCAAATAAGGAATGAGATCGATGAAGTTGCGTCCGGTGACATGGACCCGCATTCCAATGTACTCACCAATGCTCCGCATACGGCAGCCATGGTAACAGCTGATGAATGGAAATTTTCCTATTCGAGACAAAAGGCGGCTTATCCGTTGCCGTTTGTCAGTCAGGGAGGCAAATTCTGGCCTTCCGTAGCCAGGGTAGACAGTGCATACGGCGACCGAAATCTCGTTTGTGTGTGTCCGCCGATTGAGGATTATGTGAAAGGGTAGAGCATTCTTGCCCTGCAACTAAGGTTTTAGAGGTTATTCCAGAGGGACAAAATGTGGACTTATTCCGTATATGTATCGGCCATCTTGCCCGCCAGGTAGAAAATTCCGTAGTATGCACTCCGGTTTTTGGCGAGTAACTCCATTAGTTTGATTCTGGAATTGATAAGGGCCTGCTCACGTGCATTGATCAAAAAGACAGAACTTTCTCCCGACTCAAAAAGCCTCGTTTCTGCTCCGAGCATGGTGCTGTAAAGATCTACCGCTTGCTGTGACTGTCGAATCTGATCTGTAGTTACCTGCCATTCGGTTATCTTGTTGTTGAATTTATTATACAATTCGGTGGATTTGTACCTGTAAAACAGGTCAGCCTCTCTGACCTTTAGTTCAGCCAGCTTCAGGTCGCCTCTTTCCTTGCGGAGAAAAAGCGGCATTTTAAATTCTAGGCCCCACCTGTAATTGTTTATACTGAACTGGCTTAGTGTGTTGGAGCCGGTGTTTTGGGCAAGGGGTATGTATTTAAGGTCTGCTTTGGGCTTCAGCTTGTCGCGTTTCAATCTGCGTTCTATGTCAAGCTGCTCGATCTTGTTGACCAACTGCCTGAGATAGGGATGGTTTTGTTGGTCAAAAAAATCAACTTCCTCCATGCCGGTAACCTGATCACCCAGAATTTCGGCAAATATCCTGTCAGTATTTTCGGGATTTTCATTGCTGCTTAGTCCCTTATTTGAGCCGTTTTCGTCCCAGAAATAGCCGGAAAAATACCTTTGGGTTTTAGCAAGGTCAAGCCTCGCCTGGTCAAGCAGTATGGAAATATTGCGGATCTGAATCATTGCCTCCGTGGTATCGATCATGGACCTGTCGCCGACGCCGGCATACCTTTTTATGGCCTGAAACCGCTGTGTGGCATTGGCGTAAGCCTCTTCAGCTATTTTCATGACATGGTAAGACCTGAACCATTCCCAGTAAATTTCTGACGCTTCAAACAACAAGTCATTGGTCATATTTTGCTGATTAAGGATGGCATTTTGGGCCGAGAGTCGAGAGGTCCACAGATCTGCTCTGCTTTCGTCTATCAACAGTCCTTGTCCCAGGGGCAACGAAACGCCTCCGTACCACAATCCGCCGGGAGGAGTGGAAGCTTCCTGATTGAGAAATATACCACCGTTTGACTCATATCCTGCCATAAGGTCTATTCCGACACGGGTAGGCAATTTTATCTGACCGCCCTGCAGACTGTAATATTGTTTTGAGTCAAAATATTTCTGACTGATACTTCCGGTACCGACAGGATCGAAATTGCCCCTGGCTTTCATAAGCTGTGCTTTGGCTATCTCGGGCCCCAGGCGGGCTGCATTGGCTACCGGGTGGTGTGACCGCACCTGACGCATGGCCTCTCCAAACCCCAGAATCGTGTCCTGGCTGAGCAGCCTGTACGTTTTACCCAAGCAGGTAATTAAGACCAAAAGGATTATTCCGGTTCTCATTTTCATTTGGCTTCATTTTTAACGCCCTGGCCGTCTTTCTTGGCAGTTTTATAGTAATCCGGTGGAAATCCGTTTATTTGACGCCACAGCTCGTACCATACCCTGACATTTTTAAGCATAGTAATGGCCCTGACACCTGCACCGACCCTGAGTTGTTCAGGCCAGGGGTGTTTGTCGTGGACCGGACGTACAAGAACCCGGTACATATGGTTGTCTGAAATAAAATTGTCCATGGCCAGTACTTTGCCCTTGTAGGTGCCGTAGGAAATCCCCGGCCATCCTGAAAAAATGATTGCCGGCCATCCGTCAAACTGAATCATCACTTCCTGGCCTTTTTCAAACAAAGGAAGGTCAATCGGCTTTACCCACATCTGCACTGCCATGTCATACGAGGCGGGCATTATGGAAACCAGTTCGTCACCTTCCTTGACCAGCTCGCCAAGACCTGTTTTTTGAGCCTGGGTGATAAATCCGTCCTGAGGAGCCAGAACAAAGTAATTTGACCTGCGTACTCCGTAGCTGTTGTACTGGCTTTTCAGCTTTCCTATGCTGGCTTCCGAGTCATACCGGCTGGCCAGGGCACTCATTTTGTCCGAGCTGGCTTTGGCTATCTTATCGCTGTACTCTGCCTCAATACTGTTGAGTTCGATGCGGCTGTTGATAAGTTCGTTTTTAGTGGTCAGGTACTTGTTTTCCTGTGAAAGTAGCTTTGCCTGGGCTTCCTGCCATTTGAGCTTTCTGTTTTCCAGGTCGGTCAGGGATCTCAGCCCTTCTGCAAACAGCGTCTGAAACCGCTTGTACTGCTCATTGGCCACATCATAGGCAATTTTGGCTGCCTCAAGATCCATGCTGTCGGATTGCAGTTTGAGTATATTTTGTTTTAACTTGTTTCTGGCCTGCTCTGTCTTGAGTTTTTGACCTTGCTGCAGGGCCATCACCTGCTCGTCAAGTGATTCTGCTTTTTGCTGATACGAAGATTTGGAGTATTCTTTGGCTTCGATCTGGATCCTGGTGTTTCCCATCAATTCAGGATCAAAGTAATCATCCTTGACCTCAGACAGCCTCAGGATGGTATCCCCCTTGCTGACCCTCATTCCTTCCGACACATACCATTGTTCTATTTTTCCCGCAATGACAGATTGTATGGTTTGCGGTCTTTGCTCAGGATTGAGGGCAATGAGTTCTCCTTTAGACCTGACGTTCTGTGTCCATGGAAGGAACATGCTTAATAAAAGAGCACCGAAAACAATCAGAAGAACATATTTAAGCCTGGAGTATGTATATGCATTTAAGTTTTTTAACTTTCCAAAGGACTTCATGCTTGATTTTTCTACCAAATGGTCTATTCTGTTTTCAGAAAGGTTTAGCATATTTATTGGTTTTAAGAAGTTTGAGTTTGGGTAATTTTACCACTTTCCATGTGCAATCGGACTCCTGCCATTGCTATTATTTCCGGGTCTGTAGTTATAAAAAGGACGGTCTGCGGGTTTTCTTTCCTGAAAATTTCATGCATTATCTGTTTTTTCTCTTCCGGGACAAGATTTCTGAAAAAGTCTTCAATAATCAGAAACTTTGGTTTTCTAAAAAGATTTCGGGCAAGAATCAATTTTTGGTTCACACTGGCCGGAAGTCTTATACCCTGAGGACCAATCTGTGTAAAAAATCCTTCAGGAAGTGATGAAATAAACCTGTCAAGGCAGGTTGTCTTCAGGACCTCCATAATTTCTGCCTGCTCATATGGTTTGCCAAGTGTGATATTATCGATGACAGAGCCGTTAAATATTCTGTCTTCTGCGATACATTCGGATATCAGTTGTCTCAGCTGATTTACAGAGTAATTATTTATAGGGATACCATTGTATAGCAGAGCTCCGGATCCGGTTTCGTAAAAGAGAGCAAGGATTTTGGTAAGGGTGCTTTTGCCGGCCCCGTTTTGACCGGTCAGCACTGCTTTTTCGCCTGATTGAAGGTGGAAGCTGACGTCACTGAGTGTGTCGGAAACTGAATCAGGATACCTGAATTTCACATTGGCAGCCTCTACCGACATACCTCCTGATTCATTGCTCACATTAACTAACGGAGGTTTGGTTTCTTCAAGAGGGAGGTCTGTTACCTGGCTTATTTTTTCAATCGAGGTGAGCAGATCGTACACCGTTTCCATTGTGAGAAACAGTTTTTCTGAAGATGAGATTAATAAAAGGACAATGATTTCAGCTGCAACAAACTGTCCAATATTCATCTGTTGGTTGAATACCAGGATTCCTCCGAGGATCAGAAAACTTGCTGCAATCAGAATTTTTAGGGCTATATAAAAGTAGTAGTGTCTGATTAAGATGTTAAAGTGTTTGTCCCTGGCATCCAGGTAATCAGACACCAGATCGTCTGTCTGTCGGGTGGGCAGAGCAGATGCACACGCAAGCCTGAAAGTGATATTGGTTCTGGCCACTTCTTCTATCCAGAATGCAACTTCATATTTTTTCTTTGATTCCTTGAGGGAAGACTTTAGTCCGGCCACAAAAATGGACCGTGCAAGCACAAAGGTCAGAAAAACAAAAATGAAACTGAAAACTATGAAAAAGGGGTGGTAAAAAGACAAGAGAATCAAACCGAAAAGAATTTGAACTCCGGAGGTGGCAAATTCAAGCAGCACCTTGGACATCCCCTTTTGTATCGTAATGGTGTCAAAAAAGCGATTCATCAGTTCCGGGGCATATTTGCCGTGCAGGGCCTCCAACTTGATCCTTGGGATCCTGTAGGTAAATTCCAAAGCTGATCTGACAAAAACATCTCTCTGGAGGGCTTCAGTTATCCTGAGCTGTATAATCTGCAACCCCCCATTAAACAGGTAACCCACCAGGACTACTGCCACCAGTACTATCCAGGAGACAGATATCTGCCCTCCCTGTATCAGGTTGATGATTGCCTGGATACCCAGTGGCAGGCTAAGCGAGACAAGTCCGCTCATCAGTGCAAAAATATAGAGGTTTCTGATGGCTTTTATATTGGGAGAAAGCATTCGGAAAAATCGCTGCATTGGACTTATCATTTTAAATTATTTTGATTTTGTATGCTTGAAATGGCAAGTTTATAATAAAAATCTTCCAAATAATCTTCATTGGGAGGTGTATCAGTTAATGATGGCAGGTGGATGGCAAAATACAACTGGTGATGTATACCCTCAATAATGGTTGATATAAGCATGTTTGGGGTTGCATAACCGGGGTCTATCTGCAGGATGATTTCCCTGATGTTTGCCACGATTCTCTTATAGTTATAAAAAAAACCCTGACTGTTGAGGGAGTCCACATCCTTTACAAAGTATGACTTTGATGACTCCACACATATGATGTCAAAGAGCCCGTTAATGTCTCCTGGCCCTTGCATATCTGTGAGTTTTCTGTTTGACAAAACAGCGATGGCATTCCACAGTTTAAGGCAAGGATCATTTATATTGGCGTTGATGAGTGCAAGCTGGTATTCTATCCAGGCCCAGTACCAGGAGGTCAGATACAGCAACAGCTTGTTTTTGTTTTCAAAGTACCGGTAGACAGACGCCTCCGTGGTACCTATACGTTGTGACAACTTCTTAAAAGTAAAACCCTCGAAACCCAGCTCATTAATCATCTGTACGGATTCACGGATTATATTTTTACCCAGTAGTGAGCTCTCGGGATCTTTAAGATACATTTCAGGATTTATCACTGCCGAAAAACGGAAAAGCCCTGTGTTCATAAAAGTAAAGCAATGTTAAATAATAGTAATACTATCGATTAACGAATTTAAACTATTATGGTTCAAATTTTAACTCAATTTTAATTTTTGATTATTTAAACCCGACTTTTGTAATTTTGTCTTAACAGTACTAAATCTTATTACTTAACCCTAAATCAACAACAATGCAAAACGTTTTAAACAAAAACCTGATGCTGCTTAACCTTGCAGCCGTAATGATTTTTATGGTGTTCAGCTCCTTAACCACGGATATGACCGGCAGATGGGAAAAATTGGGCGAAAAAAGGGTGGACAGGGCCATGGACCATGACAGGATTGTCATTGGCAGGGTAGAAGGGACATTTACCAAGCTTAAGCTGATTGTGCGGCATTCTGCCATTAATATGCACAAGATGGTGGTACATTATGGCAATGGCGAAGACCAGGAAATCGAGATCAGGCAGGACATACCAAAAGGAGGTGAGAGCAGGGTGATAGACCTTAGCGGAAAACGAAGGGTCATTCAATCTGTAGATTTCTGGTATGACACCAAAGGATTGCTCAATGACAAAGCTATCGTAGAGTTATGGGGCAGACACTGAGTTGACAGGTCTTAGACGAACTGAAAAAAAATGTGATTAAAAAGGAAAAGAGGGTGGGGGTTGAGCCCTCTTTTTTTTACAAATGGATCCTGTCTTTCAGGCTTTGAATGAAATCCGGAGTTACGCTGGGTCTTTTAACATTGTTTTTTACAAAATCTCTGAAATCCTTCTCCCTGTTGTAAATGGTTTGACATTTGGGGTCATTTTCCATTTTGCTGATCAGAGACTGTTGTTCGTCCTGGGGTAATTCATTGTCCAGAAAAAGGTTAATCTGGTGCTTCAATGATTTCACTGAGTCAAAACCTGCCATGATCTATTTTTTTACATTTTATGATTTGGTTTAATACTTCTATTCTTCTTCAGCGTACTCACCCCTTTTCATACCCCGCACATCCCTGTACCCCATCTTTTTTGCGTACTGCTTCAATCGTTCCTTGAGCATATTCCTGGCCCTGAAAAGCCTTGATCTTACCGTGCCTATGGGTAATTCAAGGATTTTGGCTATTTCTTCGTAGGTAAAACTCTCGATGTCACATAACAATATCACAGTACGAAACTCCAGTGGCAGCGAATTAATTGCAATCGTCACCTCGTCGCCCATGGTGTTTTCTATTATGTCATTCCTGAGATCGTGGTAAGCGGATTCGTTGCCGGACTCACCCTCACGCAGGCTCACTACCTCATCAATATCGACTTTTGGGGGACGCCTCGACTTCTTGCGATACTCGTTTATATAGGCGTTCTTGAGTATCTTAAACAACCATGCTTTTGCATTAGTTCCCGCGTCGTAATTTTCTATAAATTTATGTGCCTTAAGATAGGTTTCCTGGACCAGGTCGTCTGCATCGTCTTCATTGTACGTAAGGTGGTACGCAAAGGTCTTAAGGGACTCCATATGGGGGAAGAGTTCCTTTTCGAATATTTTCTGACTCCTAGTATTGTCCACCTGTCGGATTTGAAAATGCAAAAGTAGCTTTTTTTTGCAAAATGGCCTTTAATGAGAAAATTGTATCCATTCTTAACCCATAGACCCAAGGATCAGCGTCCTGCCAACAGATAAATGGCCACAACCATTCCGGCTCCGGATATCGGTATGGTCCACCATTTTCGGTGGAGGCCTGCCACCCCGGTGACTAGCCACGACAGAGCCATCACGCCAAGCACAACCACGACCTGTCCTGCTTCTACGCCACAGTTAAATGAAAACAGTGGAAAAATAATAGACTCTTCTGGATTTACCAGTGCCTTGAAATAATTGGAGAATCCTAAACCGTGGATGAGGCCGAATCCCACTGTGACCAGGTAACTGACCCACGGCCTGGCTTCGCTGATTCCAGTCCGTGTGGCGATCAGGATATTGGACATGGCTGTGATGATGATGGTTATGGGAATCAGTTTTTCTACCAGCCCCGGATCTATTGCCACAATGTCAAGTGAAGAGAGTGCCAGGGTGGCCGTATGCCCCACTGTAAATGCAGTAACGAGCAGGATTACTTTTTTCCATTCCTTGTATGAATACAGGGCACACAGCACGGTAACAAACAGGATATGGTCATACCCATTTGGGTCGAGGATGTGGTCTATTCCGAGTTTGAGATAAGCTGAAAACATAGGCAATTCTATTTATTTTTTAACAAACGCTGGCCAAAAACGAGGCTTGGAAGCCATGTATCCTGCATATCCGGGATATTTGGATGCTGAGATCTTTTCGCTGAAATCCGAGCTTCCCAGAAAAAGAAGCATCAGCAGAATACATCCCGACACAGACCAGTTAAGTAGTCTTCCGGTAGCAGCCACGCTGCAGAAATAAAAGGAGACCCACACCAGCTGTTCCGCAGCGTAATTGGGATGCCTGCAGAGTGACCATAATCCGGTATCCACAAAACCAGAGGCATAAGGGCCGGGGTCCTTTTTGTCGACAAGCCGCCGGTATTTTTCGGTTTGAAAGTTGTATTGCTGCTGGTCGGCTACTGTTTCCAGAATGATAAAACCCAGCATACATGCCAGGGGTAAAACCTCGTACCATTGAAGGGGGCCGTCGGGATTTTCCAGAGCTAAAAGCATAGGAAGACAAAAAAGAAGGATAAGCGACTGCTGGTACAGGGTGATAAAAAACAAATGGAAAAGTGTCCAGGCCAACCTTTTATTGAGAGGGGCCCTGGACCGGAGGATTTCCCACCTGTAGTCTTCAGTCCCCTTCCATGGAATCAGAGAGTAACCTCCCCGACGCCAGAAATTATAACTCAACCTAATGCCCCAGATAGTCACAAGGATGGCCATTGCCAAAAATCTCAGCTGCCAGCCTCCGTAATATGCCATAATCCACACATAGACGACTGGCATGATGCTCCAGAGCTTGTCCACCTGACTGACGTTATTAGTAAGCTCTCCGGTGACAAAACACCAGGTCACGGCTATAGCCCACACTGTCAGCAAAGTGTGTAAAGCTGTATTCTGCAAATCCGTAAGCGGCACATCAAAATACAAAACCGACAATGGTACAAGAAGCAGCGTAAGTAAAAGCAATAATACAGTCCTTAGCATGTTGGGGCTGGTTATTTTGGTTTAAATATCATCATTTTCAGTTTCTTCCGGTATAAAAGTGAGGCTTTCCACCCAGTGGACAGCCTTTCGGCCGGTAAAATCTGATATCTGGTGCCTGCAGCTGAATCCGTTGGCAACTATTACGGTGTCTTCGTCGGTGGAACGGATGGCAGGGACAAGGATACTTTCGGCAATTTTTTTTGAGACTTCATAGTGCTCTGCTTCATACCCGAACGATCCGGCCATACCACAACATCCTGAATCAGGCTCAAAGCAATCCATTCCACGTATCGTGCGGTAAATGGAATTCATGGCCCGGGTACCTGTGGATGCTTTCTGATGGCAGTGTCCGTGGAGCAAAATCGGATTGGCAGCAGCTTTGAAGGTTCCTTTGATCCTGCCTTTTTCCACCTCCTGTGCCAGAAACACATCGATGGAAAGGACATTGGCTGCCAATTCAGCGGCCAGTGAGCCATCATCCAGCAGGTCAGGGATGTCATCGGTGAGAGCTGAGGTACAGGAAGGCTCACAGACTACTACCTTCATTCCTTTGCGGAAAAAAGGCTTCAGTTGATCAGCCATAACAGTGCCGTCCTTTTTGGCATCTTTTAGGAATCCATTGGAAATCCTGGGCCTCTGGCAGCAACCGACATCAGCCAGTTCCACTTCGTATCCGCAGGCATTGAGAAGGCTGATGGCAGCTATTCCTACCTGTGGCTCATGATAGTTTATGTAGGTATCTGCAAACAGGGCAACTCTTTTTTCTCTCCCTATATCACAGTAATTTGACTTATACCACATTGCCAGAGACTGAGTAGCATAATCCGGCAACTTTCGTCTTTTGTCAAGACGAAGCAAACTTTCGGCGATAAGCCGGAATAGTCCTGATTTCTGCACCGCATTTACCATCGGGGCCTTCCATCCGCTTAGTGATGCGGCCAACCGGTGGCTATGCCTGATCGATCGCTCACGCAATGTGATGGTGCCGGAATCGTATTTTTTTTGAAGGACCTCACTTTTTAACTTGGCCATATCCACATTGGAGGGGCACTCTGATTTGCAGGCTTTGCACGAGAGGCAAAGGTCAAGTGTTTGGAGCACCTTCTGATCAGTGAGATTAGCAAACCCCATACTTCCTGACATAGCCAGTCTTAAAGCGTTTGCTCTTCCCCGGGTGCTGTCGTCTTCGTCGCCCGAAGCCCTGAAACTGGGGCACATGGTGCCACCTGACTTGTTGCGGCATGCTCCGACACCGGAGCAATTGTGTACTAAGGCACCGAAAGAATGGTCCTTCCTGTATTTGTATACAAAATCATAGGATTGGTCATGGTAACCTGCTCCGTACCTGAGGTTTTGGTCCATAGGTGGCACGTCGATGATGATGCCAGGATTCATCAGGTGTTTAGGGTCAAAAAGCTCCTTAACCTGCCTGAGGCAATCGTACACTTCATCTCCGAAGTAGTCTCTGAGCCTGTGTCCGCGATTCCTGCCATCGCCATGTTCGCCTGACCAGGATCCCTTATATTTTTTTACCAACATGAATACCTCGCCGGATATTTCCTTCATCAACTGGATGTCTTCCGCTTTTGTCATGTCAAGGGCAGGCCTCACGTGGAGCACGCCTACGCTGGCATGTGCATAGAGGATGGTCTCCACTTTTTTTCTTTGGCACAGATCCAGCACCTCTGCGATGTAATCGGCAAGATTCTCCACAGGTATGGCCATGTCTTCTACAAAAGGTATGGGTTTTCTGCCTTCAGGGTCGCCCATAAGCAGACCCAATCCGTTTTTACGGAGCGACCAGGAGTCGTCGAGTTCAGCCGGTGTACGTAGGATGGGCCAGGCATATGCCCTGCTATGGGTTGACAACCATCCCGTAAATGATGAAATTTTCTCTTCCAGCTCATTGGCCGAAAGGCAAAAAAACTCTACCGAAAGAGTAGCCTGCGGTTCGCCCTGAATGAGCCTGCTGTGCAGAGCCCGGGTCATGTTGTTTTTTTTGCTCTGTTCAAAGACATTGTAGTCGAGCATCTCAATGGCCGCCGGGTCAAACCGGAGCATTTCATTTACTTCTCTGATGGCTTCAAGCCGGTCATGGTAGTGAAGGGTAAATGCAGCCTTGTGCCTGGGTATAGGCTCCAGATTTACTGTAGCCTCCAGGATAATGCCCAAAGTACCTTCAGAGCCGCTGAATACTTTGGCAAGGTTCCATCTTTCTGAAGACAGGAATTCATCAAGCGGGTAGCCCTGAACACGACGCATGACTTTGGGAAACGCCTGGCTGATAGCTTCTGAATGGTCAAAAATGAGTTGCCTGAATTTTCGGTATATCTCTCCCTCCCGTGATGAGGAGGCTGCTTTTATATCCCATTCTTCCGGGCTGAGTGATCTCATATCCAGGATGGTGCCGTCGGCCAAAAGGACCCTAAGAGAGATGATATGGTCGATGGTCTTGCCGTATTTTATGCTTTTGGTCCCGGAGGAGTTGTTGGCTATCATACCTCCTATGGTTGCCCTGCTGGTGGTAGCCGGATCAGGTGCAAAGTGGAGGCCAAAGGCTTTGGCAGTCTCGTTGAGCTGGTCCCTTACCACTCCGGGCTGCACGGTGGCGGTTCTGGCTTCCGGGTCCAACCGGATGATGTTGTCAAAATGTTTGGTAAGGTCGATGACCAGGGCGTGGTTTACGGTTTGGCCGGCCAGGCTTGTAGCACTGCCACGCGGCAAGATGGGTATGCTGTGCTTGTACGCCAACTCAATCAACCGGACGAGTTCCTCTTCAGACTTCGGTATTGCAACAGCTATTGGCTTCATCTGGTAAAGAGAGGCATCGGTAGCATAGAGTCCCAGTGTGAGGTCATCATTGCGTACGCACGACATCTCTTTGGTGGCTGCCAGGAATGAAGCTATGTCAGGTCTAACAGGTATATCCATACAGGTTACAAAAGTACACAGATAAATGTCTGCAGCAAAATTAACAATGTAGTGGTAAAAACGTACCTCAGATATATTTGGCTGCTTTTATGATACCCTTCCCCAGTCCTTGTGTTTATGCCTCAGCTTTGCTACCTGTGTCTTTATGCACTGGTGGATTTCTTTATCCAGGTTTGGATCGTTTTCGGTGATCCTGATGGCTATGTTTCTGGCGGCATCCATGATGGCGGTATCTGTACCTATATTGAGCAGCTTGAAGTCGAGAAGACCACTCTGCTGAGTGCCCTGGATGTCGCCCGGACCCCTCAGTCTCAGGTCGGCCTCAGCAATCTCAAATCCATTGGTGGTTCTGACCATGGTGGCTATGCGTTCGCGGCCTTCCTTTGATATCTTAAAGTCTGTCATCAGGATACAGTACGACTGGTCCGCCCCTCTGCCTACGCGGCCCCTGAGCTGGTGCAGCTGTGACAGGCCAAACCGCTCCGTATTTTCTATGACCATAACGGAGGCATTGGGCACATTGACTCCCACCTCGATGACTGTGGTGGCCACCATGATGTGGGTTTTGCCGGTGATAAACCTCTGCATTTCCAGGTCCTTGTCGGCGGCTTTCATCCTGCCGTGTACGACGCTGATGCCGTATTGGGGGGGCGGAAAATACTGGAGCAGCCTTTCGTAGCCGTCCTGGAGGTTTTTGAGATCGAGTTTTTCTGACTCTTCGATGAGCGGATAAACTACGTATATCTGCCGGCCTTTTGCAATCTCGGTATGCATAAACTGGATCAGCTCCGGGCGTGCTGTCTCATACTTATGGATGGTTTTTATTTCCTTGCGTCCCGGAGGCAGTTCGTCGATGACGGATACTTCCAGGTCGCCGTAGAGGGTCATTGCCAGGGTACGGGGTATGGGAGTGGCGGTCATAACCAGGACATGCGGTACAAACTCGTCGTTTTTTTTCCAGAGGCTGGCTCTCTGTGCCACGCCAAAACGATGTTGCTCATCCACGATAGAAAGTCCCAGCTTGCGAAAGGCCACGTTTTCTTCTATCAGTGCATGTGTGCCCACTGCTATGTGCACTGATCCGTCCTTTAGCCCTTCCAATACTTCGGACCGTTTGCGGCCCTTGACACTGCCGGAGAGGAAAGCCACTCTAATATCCATATTACCAAGCAGGGTAGTAATAGACTCGTAATGCTGCTGTGCCAGAATCTCTGTGGGGGCCATAAGGCATGCTTGATAACCATTGTCTATGGCCATAAGCATGGCGAGCAGGGCTACTATGGTCTTGCCGCTTCCTACATCGCCCTGCAGGAGGCGGTTCATCTGTATGTGCCTGCCCAGGTCGGACCTGATCTCCCTGATTACTTTCTTCTGTGCATTGGTAAGGGCGAAAGGCAGCCGGTGGTGGTAGAATTCATTGAAAGCAGGACCTATGATCTCAAAGGGGGCACTTCGGTATTTAAAACGTCGGTAGGCCTTGCTGAGTAATAGTCTTACCTGTACATAAAAAAACTCTTCAAACTTGATCCGGTTGGTGGCCAGTGTCTTCTCCTCTTCATTGGACGGGAAGTGGATCCACTGCATGGATTCAAACCGGGAGCATATCTTAAGCTTGTCGGTGACATAGGCAGGCAGGGTCTCCGGCAGGTCCGGTGTACGCAAGGTAGAGAGCAGCTGCTTTAGTATTTTACGGCGTCCGCGGGAGTCGAGCCCTTTGGCATCCATCTTTTCTGTACTGGGATAGACCGGATCAAATGTCCTGGATACGGTCACCGCAGCTTCAGACAGGAGTTCCATCTCAGGGTGTGGCATGGATTTCATGCCATTAAACATACTTACCCTCCCAAATACAATATATTCCTCACCTGTCCTGACGGTCTTTTCTATCCAGGAAGCACCCTGAAACCACACCAACTCCATAAAGCCACTGGCATCCTTGAGTACCCCCTTGACATAAAACCGGTTGTTTTTTGTTTTTATCTTTTCGAGAGACAGGAGGATGCCCTTGAGCTGTACCAGGTCGCTGTCTGTACCCACATCCTTGATCAGGTGGAATTTGGTACGGTCTATATACCTGAACGGGAAACAGTAAAGCAGGTCCTGGACGGTGTGGATGCTGAGCTCTTTCCTGAATGTCTCACCCTTTGCCGGGCCAATGCCTTTGACATATTCTATAGGTGTGTCGAGGATGCTGACTGGTAGGTTCAATGCTTTACTGCCCTTTTATGGTGCTCAATTTTTGCAAAAATATTACATTTGCTCCAATCTTAGACAAATGGACAGTAAAAGGCAACAACAGATCGGCGAACTTATCAAGCGGCATTTTGCTTCCGTGCTGATGGAACAGGGACCATATATATATGGAGAAGCATTCGTCACCGTGACGGGTGTCAAAGTTACACCTGACCTTTCCGAAGCCAAAGTCTACCTCAGCATCTTTAATGCAGCTGATAAAAAGGCTGTTCTCGTCCGGATCTCCAATCATACCCACGTGCTTAAACAGGCCCTGGTGTCCCGCATCAGAAATCAGATCAGGAGAATACCCCGGATAGAATTTTATGAGGATGAAACTACAGACGAAATGTACAGGGTTGATGAGATGTTCAGGAGTATTAAAACCATGTACCCCCCTGCCGTCAGCGAGGAAGAATAAAGTTATTCAAAATAAAGATTGGCGAAATTAACATTTTGCTTTAAGTAGGCTTTTATTCCCCAGCTGCCAGCTTTGCTCATTTATATTTGGCCAGCCTTGGTTATAATTTATAATACAATGAGATATACATGTGTATAAATGCGATGTAAAGTTTGGAACATTCGTTTTTATAACGCAAATCATGAAAAAGAGTAATTTAAATCATATTTTGGCTATTGAAAAGCCCATAATCTTGTGGTGTATTTCGATAACAACAAAAACAAATGTACCATGAGAAATTTGATTAAGAGCCCGTTAATAATGGTAGGAGTCTTTCTTTTGCTTGTCGGGTGGGTAAATGCTCAGGGCAAATTTACCTCCAAGACAGCTACTATGACGATTGAGGGAACTTCAACCATGCACGACTGGCATATGAAATCTTCAGCTGCAGATATTGCTGCCATGATTGAGACTGACGCTTCCGGCAAGGTTACAGGTATCAAAAGTATGAGTTTTACCATGGCTGCAAAGTCTCTCAAGAGCGGCAAGGATGCCATGGACAAAAATGCCTATAAGGCCCTGAAAACGGAACAGAATCCAAACATTACGGCTTCTCTCAAAAAAGCGGATATAACAGCCAAAGATGCCAAAACTTATGCTGTAAAATCTACCATTAACCTGACCATCGCCGGTAAAACTCTTGAAGTTCCATTGGATGTGACCCTTGTAAAGATAAGCGACAGCAGTTATTCTATCAAAGGTTCCAAGTCGCTCAAAATGACTTCTTTTGAAATGAAACCTCCTTCATTTATGATGGGTGCAGTAAAAACCGGAGATGAAATAACCATTAAATTTGACCTGACATTAAATCAATAATTATAACCAAATAAATTTTTAACCTTTAAAACAAAAGCAATATGAGACCTTTATTTAATCTATTCAGCGTGTTTGCCCTGGTATTGTTTGTCACAAGTTTGTCGGCACAAATTCAGTACACCAGACAGACAAACAAGGATGGTATGAATGTTTTCGAACCATCAAAGGATGACGCAACTCCATATGACGGATTCAAACTTCAGATTGGGGGTGCATTTACACAAGGTTATCAAAGCCTTTCACATGATAATCAGGACACATTTAAGCTGGCTACAAAAAAACTATATGCTATGTCAGGCGGTTTTAACCTGGCTGCAGCAAACCTCAACTTTGACATTCAGGTCGAAGACGGTATCAGAGTTTACCTTGAAAACTATATGGCCTCAAGGCACCACAATGAATTCTGGGTTAAAGGTGGTTATATCCAAATCGACAAACTGCCTATGTTTAAAAACCCTGACTGGTTTACCAAGTATTTAAGAGTCAAAATAGGTCACATGGAAGTGAACTATGGTGACCAGCACTTCAGAAGGTCAGATGGAGGTAATACAATATTCAACCCATTTGCCGAAAACCACATCATGGACCAGTTTGCTACAGAGATTGGTGGTGAAGTTTATGTGTTCCCTGCAAAAGGTTTCATGTTTATGGCTGGTATGACCGGTGGTCTGATCAGAAATGACATCTTTGATTACAGCACCAACACTGGTACAGCTGTTAAGAAACGAAGCCCCGCAATCCTTCTCAAATTGGCTTACGACAACAAAGCTTCAGAAGATTTGAGATACAGATTGAGTGCTTCAATGTATTCCAATGCCGAAACTCCAAGATCAACCATTTACAGCGGTGACAGGACAGGTTCAAATTACTTTGGTGTAATGGAAAATACGGCTTTCAATGCAACCAGTAATTTTACATCAGGTAGGTTTAGCCCGGGCACGCTCAATAAGGTGACATCTATTATGATCAATCCGTTTGTCAAATTTAAAGGCATAGAAGTTTTCGGTACCTACGAGATTATGAATGGAAAAGCCATTACCGAAACAGCCGATCGTAAAACAACACAACTTGCTGTAGAAGGACTTTACCGATTCCTGAGTAATGAGCAGGCTTTTATAGGAGCTAAGTACAACACTGTTACAAGCAGACTGCAGGGTTACACTACAGATGTTACCATTGACAGGTTGTCATTTGCTGCAGGATGGTTCCCAACCAAGAACCTTCTTCTGAAAGGCGAATATGTAAACCAAACCTTTGATGGATTCAACGGAAGTGACATCAGACAGGATGGTGAATTCAAAGGTGTTGTAATCCAGGCAGTTGTAGGATTCTAAAATTGATTTTCATCAATTCCTTTCCTTCGGTTTGAATGGATGATTATTAAAAAAGATGGGTTCGGAACTTTTCCGGGCCCATCTTTTATTTTAAAGACTCCGGCATTAATAATATCTTAGCCCGATGATCAGAAAATTTATTTGCTGTCTGGCAATATTTGTTTCCCTGGGAGTAGGTATCGATGGTACGAGCCTTACTCCGGCTGCGACAGAGAGTTGGCAGGTAAGAAGTTCGAGCAGTCTGAGGGTCAACGGTAAAACCAACATCAATTCCTTCTGCTGTGCCATCCCTTCCTATGAGAGGACCGACACCATCCGGGTAAGTACTGTCCACCAGGTCTCGGGCGACCTGAAAGCAGAAGGTAAGCTGATTATCCCGGTAGGGAAGTTTGACTGCCATCATAAGATCATGACAAAGGACCTGCAAAAAACCCTCAGGGCAGATGAGTATCCAAACATGACCATCAATTTCCATTCCTTTTCAAAGCCACTGGAAGGCATTGCGTCGGGCGGAATGGTGACAACAAAAGTCGAGATCTACCTGGCCGGGGCCAAAAAGGTGTACTCCATAGATTTTGAGGTTAAACAATATACTAAAAAACAACTGGAACTCACAGGTATAAAGCCGCTGCTTTTTTCTGATTTTGGCCTGAAGCCACCCAGTAAGTTGGGCGGAACGATCAAGGTTAAGAATGAGCTTTCTGTTGAAATAAAACTTCAGGTAACCCGGATTTGACAATCCTTTATTGATCTGCCATTTTTTGCTTACGCAACAGCCCGAAGACCATGCCTGCTGTTATTGTCTGTACCAGGCCGTACAACAGCCATGAAAGAATCATGCTCATATTGACATCCATGGCACTGTAGGTGATCCACAATACCGGAACCAGTGCCACAAACGTGTACAGGATTCCAAACTCAATTCCCACAGCCAAAATGCCGCCTTCAAACAGTCTGCTGAACCGATTCCAGAAAACCGACAAGGATAGACTCAGTACAAGAGGATGTA
>JAGVTV010000206.1 GCA_019136675.1 Bacteroidota bacterium | reverse complement strand
CAATGCAGCCATGGTCAACTCTGATACACCTGCATGCAGAAAACCGCCTGAAAAATCATTTTTAGCAAACGGCCGGCTCTTTTTGAGGAAGCCTTCCGTCATGTCACTGTTTGACAGGTCCGCCGACATGACTATCATGTTACCCACATTTTCGGCCAGGAAACCGAGTATTTTGCCCGAGGCATTTCGTGTCGCTTCGTTTTGTCCCAGTTGCACCTCGTTCCAGTTCAGTGAAGGTGCTTCGCCCGATAAATATCCGGTCAGCAATGCGGCCCTGTCAGGATATGACTCCTGCCAGGCAGCATATTCTTTATTGAACTTGCCTACTTCCTTACGCCTTGTGTCCAGTACCTCCCTGTAATGGGCAGACACATCGTCAAAAATAACAAAAGCATTTTCGGGATCGCCGCCCAGGTTTTTAATAGTGTCAGGATAGGAAGCCTTTGTTTTGCTTAGTGGTTTGCCATGGGTCTCGACCTGACCTTCGTACGAGGTGCCATCGGCCATGACAGCCCCTTTGCCCATCCGCGTGCGTCCTATAATCAGTGAGGGTTTGTCAGTGACATCCTGGCATTGTTTTATAGCAGACCTGATCTGTTTTGCATCGTTGCCGTCAATTTCCACTACATGCCAATGCCAGCTTTCATATTTGGCGGCAGTATCCTCAGAGGTGACCTCATTTGTTTTTGTGGACAGCTGTATCTCGTTGGCATCATAAAACATAATGATCTTGCCGAGACCCAGATAACCGGCTATGCGGCCGACCCCCTGGGAAATTTCCTCCTGTACACCGCCGTCTGATATGTAAATGTAGGTATAATGGCTCATCCATTCTCCAAACCGGTGCACAAGAAACCTTTCTGCAATCGCTGATCCGGCTCCGAACGCATGCCCGAGTCCGAGAGGTCCTGAAGTATTCTCAATCCCACGGTCCAGGTCAAGTTCTGGATGGCCGGGAGTAGGGCTGTGCCATTGCCTGAAATTTTTAATATCCTCGACCGACATAAATCCACAGAGAGTAAGTTGTGCATACAACATGGCAGACATATGTCCGGGATCCAGATATAATCTGTCCCTGAACGGCCATTTGCCGTTGTCCGGATCAAATCGCAGAAACTCGCTGTATAGCACATGGATAAAGTCAGCTCCACCCATCGGTCCGCCAGGGTGCCCTGAAGCGGCTTTTTCTACCATGGCAGCGGCAAGTATTCTGATATTGTCAGCACATTTTAAGTCAAGAGATACAGACACAGTTATTTTTTTTATGAATCACAAAAGTAGGAAAATTTCCACTAACCATAAAAAGGCACATCTTTTACATTGGGAAAGGTTACACTATGTGGCAATTTTAATTTTAGATTTTGCATTGCGGGAAAAAGTTACTATCTTTGCGTCACTTTTGAGATCGTGTGAAAGGGGACATAGAGTTCCCTTTTTTATTATGTCTGATTTATGCCTAAAGCAGAAATAGAAACCTTAGTAGGAAAAGGGCTGGAAGAACTGGCTTTTGCGGATACCTATCTGGTAGAAGCGAAGTTCAGTGGGAAAAAGATAGAAGTCTACCTTGACAGTGACGGAGGGATCAGTTTTGCCACTTGCCAGAAACTAAGCAGATGGCTTGAAGCCCAACTGGACAAATCAGGGACATATGGCGACAATTACGTACTTGAAGTTTCATCCGCCGGAATAGGCAATCCTCTGCGTATGCTGAGACAATATCCCAAGAATATCGGCAGGATTATTGATATTAAATACGGTGAGGAAGGGCATGTAAGAGGAGTGTTGACGGAAGTCAGAGACAATATCATCGTGGTGGAAACGGAAAAAGTAATCCGTGAAAACAACAAGAACAAAAAGATAAAAGTAAAAGAAGAAATAAAGTTTGAAGATATTATTGAATCAAGGATTAAAATCAGTTTTAATTAAATGAATTTAGTTGAATCCTTTTCGGAGTTTAAAGAAGGTAAAAATATAGACAGGCCTACCATGGTTCGTGTTCTTGAGGATGTTCTAAGGACGCTTATCAAGAAAAAGTACGGATCTGATGACAATTTTGACGTGATTGTCAATACGCAGAATGGTGACCTTGAAATGTGGAGAGTCAGGAATATTGTCCCGGATGGCGAGGTTACGGACGAGCTGTCACAGATCTCATTTACTGAAGCAAAATCTATAGATGAAGCATACGAAGTAGGTGAGGAGTGCTACCAGCAACTGACACTGGATGATTTTGGCCGCAGGTCAATCATGGCAGCCAGACAAACACTTATTTCCAGGATCATGGATCTCGAGAAGGATGATGTATACAAGAGATATAAGGACAGGGTTGGTGATCTTGTGGTGGGTGAGATCAGTCAGGTGCTTAAAAAAGAAGTGCTGGTATTGGACGATGCCACACAAAATGAACTTATTTTGCCACGTCTTGAGACGATAAAGGGAGACTTTTTCCGCAAAGGTGATATGGTCCGCGGCATCATCAAGAAAGTGGAGATGAGAAACGGTACGCCTGTAGTCATGCTGTCCAGGACAGACAATGGCTTCCTCGAAAAACTTTTAGAGCAGGAAGTACCCGAAATCGAGGACGGAATTATCTCAGTCAAGAAAATAGTCAGGATACCGGGAGAAAGGGCTAAAGTAGCTGTCGAATCCTATGATGACCGCATAGACCCTGTAGGTGCATGCGTAGGTATGAAGGGCTCAAGGATCCATGGTATCGTCAGGGAGTTGAGAAATGAAAACATAGACATAGTCAACTTTACAAATAACACCTCACTATTTATACAGAGATCACTGACTCCTGCCAAGGTGACGAGTATTTCACTTGATGACAAAAATCTCAGGGCATCCGTTTATCTTAAGCCTGACCAGGTGTCACTGGCTATCGGAAAAGGAGGCAGCAATATCAAGCTTGCTTCAAAACTTACCAATTACGAAATAGATGTCTACAGGGATACGGAAGAACAGGAGATCGAAGACGTGGATCTGGATGAATTCAGGGACGAGATAGAAGACTGGGTAATCGATGCCCTGAAAAATATAGGATGCGATACCGCCAAGAGTGTTTTGGCCCTGGACAGGGACGAGCTCATACGAAGGTCAGACCTGGAGGAGGAAACCGTAGACGATGTATTGAAGATTCTGGCATCAGAGTTTGATGATGACTAGAAGATTTTATTAAATGTTAAATTTGCTGATGTCAGAAAGATTATATAAAGTAGCAAAAGAGTTGAACGTCGGTGTGGCGACGATCGTAGATTTTTTGGCATCGAAGGGGCATGTAATTGAAAACAGACCCACTTCGATGATCACCGAGGAGATGCACGACATGCTCCTGAAGGAATACAGGTCGTCAATGGCTGAAAAAGAAAAAGCTGACCAGATAGTGATTGGCACCCGCCCGGGATCCCATGGGGATGAAAAGTCTGCCATCAAGTCACCGTTGTTCAGTATTCCGAAAATAGCTGACCTGGACAAACCGGCTACTCCAATTTCTGAAGAGACAAAGGCAGAACCACCCAAGGAAGAAATATTCAAACCCCAGACAGAGATTCAAAAACCTAAGATACTTGGAAAGATAGATCTTGACAAACCAAAACCGGCTCCAAAGGAAGAGCCAAAACCGGTCGTAGAGGAAGTAAAAGTCGAGCAGCCGGTAGAGCCTCAGGCAATAATCCATGAAGAAGAGTCAAAGTCTCAGGAGCAGGAACCAAAACAGGAACAAGAAATCACAAGGGTAGAAGCTCCACAGTTAAAAGGCCTCAAGATCATGGGTAAGATCGATACCAGCAAACTGGATAGTTCGACCAAGCCAAAACCCGCCGATAAAACCAAGGGGCAACCATCTAAAGGAGATACAGCCCAGCAGGCGGGATCCACCGATGCCCAAAAACGGAAAAGAAAAAGGAAAAAACTCACGACTTCGGATATCAAAGGGACAGGTGAAGGCGGAAAAGGAGCTAAGGGCAAACAGGTAAGGGAAGAGGTTAAGGAAGTTTCACAAAAGGAAATCGACGATAAGATTAAGGCCACTATGGCCAGGTTAAATACCACGGGCAAAAATAAGCGTCAGAAGATAAGGAGAGACAATCGTGACGTCAAGCGTGAAAAACAGGAGATGCTGGACACAGAAGGACTGGAAACAAAACTCAAGCTCACCGAGTTTATTTCGGTTTCTGAGCTTGCAGGTCTTTTGGATGTTCCGGTGTCGCAGGTGATAACCACCTGTCTGAGCCTGGGAATCATAGTTTCCATTAACCAAAGGTTGGATGCCGAGATCATTGAACTTGTGGCGGGAGAGTTTGGCCATGAGGTAGAGTTTATCAGTGCCGAAGACGATGTGGAAGAAGAAGTGATAGAAGAGGATGACACCGAAAACCTCGAGCCGCGTGCCCCTATCGTTACGGTCATGGGACACGTAGACCACGGTAAGACCTCGCTCCTGGACTTTATCAGGTCAGCCAATGTAGTGAGCGGTGAAGCAGGAGGTATCACCCAGCATATCGGAGCCTATGAAGTAAAAGTGGGCCCCAATCAAAAGAAGATCACATTCCTCGATACTCCGGGTCACGAGGCATTTACGGCGATGAGAGCCAGGGGTGCCAAGGTTACAGACGTGGCGGTCATCATCATAGCTGCTGACGACCATATAATGCCACAAACCAAGGAAGCCATCAGCCACGCACAGGCCGCCGGCGTACCTATGGTATTTGCCATAAATAAGATAGACAAAGCCGGAGCAGATCCGGAAAGAATAAAGCAGGAACTGGCCAGCATGAACCTCCTGGTCGAAGAGTGGGGCGGAAGTTACCAGTCACAGGATATTTCAGCCAAATCAGGGTTAAACGTAGACAAATTGCTGGAAAAAATCCTGCTGGAGGCGGAAATCCTGGACCTGAAAGCCAATCCAAACAGGCCGGGAACAGGTACTGTCATCGAGGCATCACTCGACAAGGGAAAGGGTTATGTTACCAAAATCCTGGTCCAGAACGGAAAGATCGAGATAGGAGATTCGCTGGTTGCGGGACCATATTCAGGTAAAATCAAGGCCATGTTTAACGAACAGGGCAAAAAGGTCAAAAAAGCAGGTCCTGCCACACCTATCCTGGTGCTGGGACTGAGCGGAGCCCCACAGGCCGGTGAGAAGTTTAAAGTTATGGAATCTGACCAGGACGCAAGACAACTGGCTGCCAAAAGAGCACAGATCGAGAGGGAACAGACCACTAGGGCCAGTAAGCGTATCAGCCTCGATGAGATCGGAAGAAGGCTTGCACTGGGTACATTTAAGGAACTCAATCTGATTGTCAAGGGTGACGTGGACGGATCAGTGGAGGCTTTGTCAGATTCACTTATCAAACTGTCAGTCGAAACCATCCAGGTCAATGTGATACACAAGGCAGTGGGTGCCATTGCAGAGTCAGACGTACTGCTCGCATCCGCTTCAGACGCCATTATCATCGGGTTCCAGGTACGACCATCAGCCGGAGCAAGGACACTGGCAGAAAGGGAAGGTGTACAGATCAAGACCTACTCCATCATTTACGAAGCCATCGAAGAGGTAAAAGCAGCTATGGAAGGTATGCTCGAGCCTACAAAGGAAGAAAAGATCATTGCCCAGGTAGAAGTAAGGGAAATCTTCAAGATGTCAAAGATCGGCACCATCGCCGGCTGCTTTGTCACTGAAGGTAAAATAACGAGAAATACACCTATCAGGGTTATCAGAGATGGCATAGTTGTGTTTCCCAGCCGGGAAGGTGCTTCAGGTGAGATATCATCACTCAAGCGTATGAAAGATGACGCCAAAGAGGTGAGGTCAGGTATGGAGTGCGGACTTACCATCAAAAACTTTAATGACATCAAGGTAGGCGATATCATTGAGGGCTACGAGATCATAGAGATAAAGCAAACCCTGGCCTGATTTCCGGTAACGCAAGACGGGTGAAAGAACTGTGGTAGCCGTGCCGGAAAATCCACAAAACATCAGGAACATCCTTGAAAGGCTTGTTGACTTAGTGAATGTTCAGGGATTTATAGAAAATGACCCCGTTTCCGTACCGCACAGATATTTCGTAAAGCAGGACATTGAAATTTCGGCTTTTTTTACTGCGATATTTTCCTGGGGAAGCAGGAAATCCATCATCAGCAAATCATTGGCACTCATGCAGCTCATGGATGACAGTCCGTACGAGTTTATACTGCACCACACAGATGGAGACCTCAGGCGGCTTACAACCTTTGTCCACAGGACCTTTCAGACCGAAGACCTGCTGTACTTCATAGATTTTCTCAGCAGGCATTATCGCCTTAATCCGAGCCTAGAATCCGCGTTTTACACGGGAGACCTCTCAAAATACAACCAGGGGCAGGCCCTTCATTGGTTCAGGTGTAACTTTTTTAATGTACCATACGCTCTAATCCGAACCCGAAAACACATATCTGACCCGATGGAAGGGTCTGCCTGCAAAAGGCTCAACATGTTTCTGAGGTGGATGGTGCGGCAAGATGACCGAAAGGTGGATTTCGGTATATGGAAAAACATTCCTGCCTCGGGCCTCATGATACCCCTGGATGTGCACGTGGAGCGATATGCCAGAAGACTGGGCCTGCTCACCCGTAGGCAAAGGGACTGGAAAGCAGTCGAAGAACTAACCAATAACCTCAGGAACTTTGACCCTCTGGACCCGGTCAAATACGATTATGCGTTATTTGGTCTGGGTGCGGGATGTGTCTCGATTGATACGGTTTTTTAAGGTACAAGGAAAATAGTCCTCCCGGTCAATAAATTACAGCAAATTCACCCAGAATAGATGCAAAAATTGTTTCTTTGTCTCCTGATTTTTTCACGGTGCAATCCTGCGTAAAGATAAATGAAGAACACATATTTCCAGCTCATAAACCAGACGTATTATTTCCCACAGGAAGGATTTGATCTAAACCAGGGAAACCTCACTTTTCATGGAATATCATTAAAGTATCTCATAGAAAAATATGGCACTCCTTTCAGGCTTACTTATTTACCCAGAATAGGTGATCAGATAAAAAAGGCAAAAAACTTTTTTAATAAAGCCATCAAAGCAAATAACTACAAGGGAGAGTATCACTATTGTTACTGTACTAAATGTTGCCACTTTTCTCACGTGATCGAAGAGGCCCTTGAGCACAATGTGCACCTGGAGACATCGTCGTCATTTGATATAGACATTATAAGGATTCTGGAAGCAAAAGGCAAGATAAACAAAAACACCATCCTAATCCAGAATGGCCACAAGACAGAAGATTATCTGAATAAAATAGTGGGATTGATGGAAGATGGGTTTACAAATGTAATTCCCGTTTTGGACAGTAAACAAGAGCTGGATAGATTTTACAGTAAAACCAAGGGCGATCTTACCATCGGTATTCGTATGGCTATAAACGAGGAGCCGCAATCGGCATACTATACATCGAGACTTGGAATACGAAGTGCAGAAATCTTAGACTTTTACAAGTCTAAAATAGCAAAGAAAAAGAGGGTTAAAGTAAAAATGCTGCACTTTTTTGTGGATTCCGGCATTAAAGACAACCTGTATTACTGGGGGGAATTCAGAAAAGCCCTCAAACTATTCGCAGAACTAAAGAAAATTTGTCCCACTCTGGATTCCATCAATCTTGGCGGCGGACTACCGATAAGAAATAATTTGGGATTTGAGTATGACTACAAATACATGATAAACGAACTGGTAACCAATATCAAGGAAGTTTGTCAGGAAGAAGGCATAGAAGAGCCGGATATCTACACCGAGTTTGGCAAGTATACAGTGGGGGAAAGCGGGGCAATAATTTTCTCAGTACTCGAACAAAAACAGCAAAATGATTCTGAGCTATGGTATCTTATCGACAATAGTCTTATGAATACCATTCCTGATGCCTGGTCCATTTTTGAAAAATTTATTCTTTTGCCGGTAAATAAATGGGACAATGAATATTCCCGGGTAAACATTGGAGGCATCAGCTGCGACCACTCGGATTATTATAATTCCGAGGACCTTAACCAGGAAATCTATCTTCCGGTGTACAGCTCCGAAAACGAAGAGCCTCTGTATCTGGGCTTTTTCCACACAGGAGCTTATCAGGATGCCATCAGCGGATACGGAGGTATCAAGCACTGTCTTATACCATCGCCAAAACAGATCATCATAGACCGTGACGAGAAGGGTAACATTGTGGACAGACTGTACCGTGACGAGCAGACTGTCGAACAAATGCTCCAGATACTGGGTTATTAAATCATAAGTAAACAGATAATTCAGAAAATTAAAATGCAGATATCACAATTTTTAAAGCACCATTACAAGCACTTCAATGCTGCAGCCCTTATCGATGCAGCAGATGGTTATGTGGCCCACCTAAACGAAGGGGGAAAAATGATGGTCACGCTCGCAGGAGCTATGAGTACAGCTGAGTTGGGCAAGTCTCTGGCAGAAATGATCAGAAATGACAAAGTCCAGATTATATCCTGTACAGGAGCCAACCTTGAAGAGGACATCATGAACCTCGTGGCACATTCGCACTACAAAAGAGTACCCAACTACCGGGATCTTAGTCCGCAGGACGAGTGGGAACTGCTCGAAAACCACTATAACAGGGTGACCGATACGTGCATCCCCGAAGAAGAGGCTTTCAGGCGACTGCAAAAACACCTGTGGGATATTTGGAGTGATGCTGACAGGAAAGGAGAGAGGTATTTTCCCCATGAATTTATGTACAGAATGCTGCTCAGCGGTGTCCTTGAACAGTATTATGAGATAGATCCAAAGGACTCATGGATGCTGGCTGCCGCCGAAAAAAACATCCCTATCGTAGTACCGGGTTGGGAGGACTCCACCATGGGCAATATCTTTGCATCGTACTGTATAAAAGGCCAGCTTAAGGCCTCAACCATGAAAAGCGGCATAGAGTATATGATGTGGCTGGCTGACTGGTATATCAAAAACAGTGAGGGCAAAGGCGTGGGATTTTTCCAGATTGGAGGAGGAATAGCAGGAGATTTTCCCATCTGTGTCGTGCCGATGCTATATCAGGACCTTGAAATGCATGACATACCGTTCTGGTCTTACTTCTGCCAGATAAGTGACAGCACCACTAGCTATGGATCTTATTCGGGAGCGGTACCAAATGAAAAAATAACCTGGGGCAAGCTCGATATTCATACGCCAAAATATATCATAGAAAGCGATGCCACCATAGTGGCCCCACTGATTTTTGCCATTATCCTGGGCTGGTAACGGCCACTTCAGTTAACTAAAAAAGTCGTCACATGAAATACCTGTATCTGATAGGAATAATTGCTATGATCAGCGGCTTGCTATTGTCAGCCTGCCGCCACAAATCACAGGAAATTGCTGCCCCGCTTGCATTTGAAAAACCAAGGGTGCCGGATTGGCATAAAAATGCTGTTATCTATGAGGTCAATTTAAGGCATTATCTCAAGGAAAACACATTCAGGGCATTTGAGTCACAGCTGCCCAGACTAAAGGAAATGGGAATCGACATCCTGTGGTTTATGCCGGTCAATCCAGTCAGCGTCAAAAACCGTAAAGGGGACCTTGGCAGTCCTTATTCTATTGGTGACTATTACAAGACCAATCCGGATTTCGGTACCATGGACGATTTTAAACATATGGTTCAGGCCATACACGATGCCGGTATGTATGTCATTATCGACTGGGTACCTAACCATTCAGGCTGGGACAATCCATGGATTACAGAGCACCCTGAATGGTATACAAAGGATAAAAATGGAAACATCACCGACCCGATTGATTACAATACAGGCAAATCCTGGGGTTGGACAGATGTGGCCGATCTTAATTATGATGTACCTGAGATGAGACTTGGTATGATAGACGCTCTCAGGTATTGGGTCAATGAGACAGGAATAGATGGCTTTCGTATGGACGTAGCCCATGGGGTACCGACTGACTTCTGGACCCAGTGTGCTGACAGCCTTTACAGGATAAAGCCCCTGTTTATGTTATCAGAAGGCGAAAATCCGGATATTGTCAACAACGGAACCTTTATAGCTGATTATGCATGGGAGATGCATCATAACCTTAATGAAATAGCCGCCTCCCAGGGTGCTAACAGGAAAAAAGGACCAAATGTGGTGCAAGGAAATATCAAAGAGGGAGATAAGAAGATTATTAAAAGAAATGCCTTGAGCATTGACTCGATTTTGGCAAAAAAAGCCGCCCAATATCAGAAGGGTTACCAGATGCAGTTTACCTCAAACCATGACGAAAACTCCTGGGCAGGCACAGAGTTTGAAAGAATGGGCGACGGGCACAAGGCTTTTGCTGTGCTTACGGCCACGATCCCCGGTCTACCCCTGATGTATACCGGCCAGGAGTCAGCCATGGACAAACAGCTTGAATTTTTCAAAAAAGACAGCATTGCCTGGGGTGATTATCCATATGCCGGATTTTACAAAACATTGTTTGACATGAAGCATAGAAACAAAGCTATGTGGAATGGTTCGTGGGGGGGACCTCTGGTCAAAATAGCCACAGGAAACGACCAGAATATTTACGCCTTTTCCCGCGAAAAAGACGGAGACAAGATGGTTGTGATGATCAATCTGTCTGCAGCCAATCAAGTGGCCAGGCTGGAGGGTACAGGTTACGGAGGAATGTACAAGGACATATTTGCAGGACATAACTACGACCTCAAAGAAGGAGCCTCCATAGAATTCAGCCCCTGGAGTTATCTGGTATTATCCTCCAACTGACAGGAGGAATTCTGTTTTTTTAGGGAGATTTTCTAATGTGGAGTATATGCGGGTGTGTTAAAAAAATAACAAATCCTGACGAATTGGTAACAACCACCGGTATTTTGCGGTTTAACGACATATGATCAAGTTTAATTACTTATTGGGCCTGTTATTGATTTGTCTTGTCAGTACCAGTGCCACCACATCAGAATCTGAAAGAGGTGTACCAGTCAACTATATCAGGACTGCAGAGGAATTTATCACTGCCGTAAAAAACAAGGATAATACGGAGGTATTCATTAAAACCTTTGAATACTGCAAACTTGAACAACTGGCAAATCAGGTGGCAACGGATGACCAGCGGCTAGCTTTCTGGATTAATCTGTACAATGCCTACATCCAGGTCATCCTCACCAAAGACCCCGGATTGTACAAGGACAGGAATGCATTTTTTAAGAAAAAGCAAATCAATATAGGTGGAAAGATGTTCAGCTTTTCGGATATCGAACACGGCATACTCAGGAGGTCACAAAACGAATATTTCCTGGGGTATATTTTAAAATTTTTTCCTTCAAAACCGGAAAAGATGTTTCGGGTTGACAAGGTCGACTGGCGGATTCATTTTGCTTTGAACTGCGGAGCAAAGTCGTGCCCACCAATACGGGTGTATTATGTGGATGAAGTCAGAGACCAACTCGAGCTTGCGGCCAGGACGTTTTTATCCCAATTTACAAAATACGACCCTATCAAAAAGTCAGCCAAAGTTACGGCACTGTTCACTTGGTTTCAGGGGGACTTCGGAGGGTATGAAAGTATAAAAAAAATCCTCGTACGGTATAAACTTATTCCTGATACAAAAACCGAACTGGTAACGGAAACCTATGACTGGACACTGAAACTGGCAAACTTTGCCGATAATGGAAATTAAGAAAAAGTGTCTGACCCCTGTAATAATTAATAAAATGTTATTTATCACTGTGTCCGGTGACAGATGCCATTATTAATCGTCTTTAAATCGTAAAAAAGGAATTATTTATTAAAACAAAATATTTAGTCATGAAATCAATTTTTAGAAATTTATTTGTCTTAGCCTTGTTTGCAGTGGCTTTACAATCCTGTGAAGATGGAACCATCAATCCGGGTGTACAAAACCCATCCGTAAATCTGGTTAGCGGCACTGATTTGGTATCCACCGATGCTACAGTAGGTGTAGGTCAGGTATTTAAGGTTAACCTGACAGGAACAAAGGGAGACAATCCTATCAGATCTATCACCATCCAGGAGGCCGGTACTAAAATTGACCTTTCCAGGGTAACATATTCAGGTGGTGTAAGCGGAAACCCACTGAGCCTTTCCGGGGCCAATGCCTCATCCTTTGACTTTACCATCCAGATAAAAGCACATACAGACATATCTACCAAACTTTACAGTTTTGTGGTAGCTGACGACCAGGGTAATGTCTCCACCAAATCTATCAGCATAACTACCGTGGGCAACCCTCCTACCATCGTGGAGCCAAGTGTGGACCAGATGGTGACTGTCTTGCCTGATGGCCTTTTTGCAGCAACATTTAAGGTGGTAAAAGGCAGCGGCAAGATCAGCCAAATAGAAGTACTCATCAATGATGTGAAAGCTACTGACTTATCCAGGCTGTTTTACAATGACCTTCAGACACCATACAGTTCAAATCCGCTTAATGTCCCGGTTGCAGACCAGGAAAGCCTGAATAAAGAACTTCTCTTCAGGGCCCCTTCAGGCACAGGCAGCTATACATATACCGTCAAATTTATAGACGAGTACGGTCAGTCATCAGTGAGGAAGATCAATGTAAATGTTGGTACACCGGTCACCATGCTTGAGGGCGTCCTGCTTAATCAGTCCGGAGAAGCCGGCCAGGGCGGACTTGACCTCGATACCGGAGCAGGTACCGGAACCGTGGCATCTAACCCTACCTCTGCCAATGCGGAAATCAGGGACGAAGGTATAGTCAATCTCCAAAATGACCCGACATGGAAACAGCAGATTTCCGGCATGAACGGATCTGTGATCAAATATATCATCAAGGGCCAGAACGGAGTTTCCGAATCCTTCTCTTTTGACCAGGTCACTTACAGTGAGCAGATTGCGGCTCTTTATGCCAATGGGGTAAACTTTACCCAAAAAAGCACAGACAACCTGAGGGATGTCTCCAATAAAGTAAATGTCAATGACTTGTTTGTGGTCAAGAATGGCGATAAGTACTATCTGCTTGTAGTAAAAAATGTCAAGGTTACCACCGCAGACAATAAAGACAGTTACACATTTGATGTGAAAAAGTAAAACAAATTCCGCCCCGTTATTCAGCGAACCAGAATGATTGCGGAAGAGCCCGGTATCTTTTGATGTCCGGGTTTTCTTTTTTTATGTCCAAAGGAAAGGGGGATATATATCCGTAACACATATAAAAATCACAGGAGGACATTATATTCCTCCTGTGATATCATTCATTGTTAATTGTCCGGATCAGTGCTAATACAATGACCCGTCAGGCCTTACATTGATGTATATGGTTAAGAATTTTGGTTGCCTGTTCAAAAGATGGTTTTTATCAGTGGACAAATTCCTCCTGATACAATATTGGCCTCGGGTATTCTTCATTAAATACTGTCCTGATCACGTCAAATGCTGTAACAACACCCTTGAGATCGTTTTCAAGATTGACTACCGGAAGCGTTTTAAACCTCTTGTCCGCAAATAGTTCTGCAGCTGTGCCCACCTTATCCTTGGGAGTTATTCTGACGACCTTTGTGGTCATTACATCTCTGACTTTAATGTCAGAGGCGTGTCCTTCCCGGGATGCTTTCCACATGTCATAGGCAGTTACCATACCCACAAGTTTTCCGTTTTCCACAACCGGCAACTGTTGCAACTGCGAATCCATCATGATTTTTGATACTTCATCGATGGTCTGATTCTGATTTACCACTACAGGGTCTTTGGTCATAATAGCCCTAACTTCAAGATTCATCATGGCCTGAAAATTTTTATAATGATTAAATTAATTACAACAAATCCTGGGTCAATTGACCCGCATTAAAAATTCAAAAAACTGAGAAAATACAACAATAGTTTTTATAAAACCCAAACTGTATAAAACCCTGTAGCGAAGATTGGGAAATTGACTTACAATTATTTTGTGTAAATATAAACTAATTTTAATTACAAGTCAATAGCATGACCAATTTTTTTCAGAAATTAATTTCAGACCTAATCCTGGCGGCCTACTTGCTGGTGCTCCCAATCAGGTATATGCACGGCCTTTTGTGATAATTAACAGAGTTTTCAGTTCTCCATTTTGACACAGGCTGCTGTATGATATCCTCATTTGGTGATCCGATATCACAGGCTATGCACAGTCTGGTATTCTCTTTCAGGCACGAAAGGAGGGTCTCTAAGATGAAGCCGTTGCGGTAGGGTGTTTCTATAAATATCTGGGTCTGGTCCGTTTTGAGCATGGATGCTTCGAGCTGCCTGAGCTGATGTACAAGTTCAGGCTTTTTATTGCTTAGATATCCGTGAAAAGCAAATGACTGGCCCGAAAATCCGCTGGCCATCAATGCCAGGAAAATGGAGGATGGACCCACAAAAGGAACAACCCTGATGTTACGATTGTGTGCCCAGGCTGCTACTGAAGCTCCAGGGTCAGCAATACCGGGGCATCCTGCTTCCGACAGTACACCTATATTGACGCCTTTAAGCGTTAGCTCCAGAAACCGGGTCATTTCACCCTGGTCATCATCAGACATCTCAAGGATAGTTATCCCGCTCATGGGCAGTGGATGTGATGCCTGCTTAAGAAAATGACGTGCGGTTTTTGCCCTTTCCACGATAAAGTGTGAAGTTTGACGGAGCCAGTGGAGGGCATTGGGCGACAAGCTGCCGATATCTCCTTCCGCTATCGGACAAGGAAACATAAATATTAATCCCTTTTCACCTCCTATCATCTCAGGGCTCTTCGTAATATCTTGCCTACATTGGTTTTAGGCAATTCGTCTCTCCATTCTATGTGTTTAGGCACTTTGTAGCCCGTGAGGTTTTCCTTGCAGTAAGCCATCAACTCTTCCTTTTCCAGACTTTGGTCTTTTTTGACCACAAAGATCTTAACTACTTCGCCACTCCTGTCATCAGCCACCCCAACAGCAGCGACCTCTTGAACCTTGGGATGCGAGGCGACAACATTTTCTATCTCATTGGGATAAACATTAAATCCGCTAACCAGGATCATATCCTTTTTGCGGTCCACAATATACATATAGCCATCCTCGTCCATGTGGCCTATATCACCTGTACAAAGCCATCCATCTGCAGTTACGGTTTTGGCGGTTTCTCCCGGTTGGTTGTAGTATCCCTTCATCACCTGCGGGCCCCTGCACTGGATCTCTCCGTCTTCCCCAAAAACTGCCTCAGTTCCGTCTTCTTTTATGATCCGAATTTCGGTCGAAGCCACAGGCAGGCCGATACTTCCAATTTTTCCCGTACCATCCAGAGGATTGACTGAGATCAGCGGTGAGGATTCTGTCATACCGTATCCTTCCGTAAGGACACACCCCGTCACTTCTTTCCACCTCTCAGCCACCACCTTTTGAATCGCCATACCGCCCCCAACGGTCACCTTCAGTGATGAAAAATCACATTGGCGGAATTCCTCATCATTCAACAGAGCATTGAAGAGTGTATTGAGCCCGGTCATCAGGCTTATTTTGTTGCGTTTAAATTCCTTGATAACACTCTTCAGGTCGCGGGCATTGGTGACTAGGACAGTGTGTGCTCCGTAACTTATTATGGCGAGACAATTGACAGCAAAGGCAAAGATGTGGTACATCGGCAGGGGTGAAAGTGTGACCTCCCGGCCTTCCGTGAGTTGTCCCTTCATCCAGCTGCTTATCTGGAGCATGTTTGCTACAAGGTTGCGGTTTGTCAGCATGGCTCCCTTGGAAATCCCTGTAGTTCCTCCTGTATACTGGTGCACGATGACATCATCCGGGCCGGATGAAAATAGCCTTACGGCAAAATTTTTGCCCTCACTCAGGGCATGGCTAAAGGTGACGGTATTTTTGAGCGAGTATTTCGGCACCATTTTTTTTATTTTTCTCACCACAAAATTGACCATTGGTCCTTTGAGCCCGCCCAGCATCTCCCCTATGCTGGCCAGAATCACGGTATCTATACTGGTCTTTGTTATGATTGATTCGAGATTGGAAGCAAAATTTTCCAGGATTACTATAGCCCGCACTCCGCTATCCTCAAACTGAGCGAGCATTTCCCGGGGTGTATAAAGTGGGTTTGTATTAACTATAATCAGGCCTGCTTTCAGTGCACCGAAAACCGCCACAGGATATTGCAGCAGATTGGGCATCATGATGGCAATCCTGTCACCAGGCTTGAGTCCCCGGGAATGAAGGTAAGCTGCAAACCTCGTGGAGAGATCATCGGTCTGACCATACGTGATCTTTTTACCCATGCATTCAAAAGCATTCCTTTCCCTGTATTTTTCAAAGCACTCATTGACAAAATCCATAAGGGTCGGATATCTGGATGGGTCGATTGCCTCCGGTACTCCTGCCGGATAATGGCTTAGCCAAGGTTTGTGATCCATTTGTCTTATCTGATTATCAGCCAAAAATAAAGACACACCCCATAAAAAGAAAGAAATATGCAGTCTTTTTATATATTAAAAATTCATATCTTTGCTTTCTTAATTTTCAACAATAACAAATGTCTAAAGAAAAAGAGGAAAAACTTAAGGCACTGGCCTTAACCATGGACAAGCTCGATAAGACCTATGGCAAGGGTACGATCATGAAACTCGGGGACAAGCAGGTGGTTCACGTGGACAGCATTTCCACGGGTTCGCTCGGTTTGGACATAGCTCTGGGTATTAACGGCCTTCCCAAAGGCAGGATAGTAGAAATTTACGGACCGGAATCCTCCGGAAAAACTACCCTGGCCATCCATGCCATAGCAGAGTGTCAGAAGCAGGGTGGAATAGCCGCCATTATAGATGCGGAGCATGCCTTTGACAGGTTTTACGCTGAAAACCTGGGGGTAAATACCGAAGAACTTCTGATCTCTCAGCCCGACAACGGCGAACAGGCTCTCGAAATAGCCGAAAACCTCATAAGGTCAGGTGCCATAGATATTATTGTCATAGACTCAGTAGCCGCCCTTGTGCCACGAAGTGAGATAGAAGGAGAGATGGGTGACTCCAAGGTGGGCCTGCAGGCCAGGCTTATGTCACAGGCACTCCGTAAACTGACCGCAACCATCGGACGTACCGGATGCTGCTGCATATTTATCAATCAGCTCCGCGAAAAGATCGGGGTCATGTTTGGCAATCCCGAGACCACTACCGGAGGTAATGCCCTGAAGTTTTATGCTTCAATAAGGCTCGATATACGCAAATCAGGTACCGCCATCAAGGACAAGGACGGCAATACAGTAGGTAATCCTGTCAAGGTCAAGGTGGTGAAAAACAAACTGGCTCCGCCTTTCAGGGTAGCAGCATTTGACATCATCTTTGGCGAAGGCATATCCAAAACAGGAGAAATCGTGGACCTGGGCGTTGAGACCGGAATCATCGGCAAAAGCGGGTCATGGTTTAGTTATGAGGGGACTAAGATCGCACAGGGCAGAGAAGGCGCCAAGCAGTTTTTTACTGACAATCCTGAGCTGGCCTCAGAGATCGAAGCAAAGATCAAGGAAAAATACCAGCCTGGCCTGGCAGAGCCGACCACCGGGGCAGATGATGAAGGCGAGTGAAGTCAGGATAAAAAAAAGGCCGGTTAATCCGGCCTTTTTTATTGAATATAAAGTGATCTGTACTATTCTATTCTCAGCATTTTGACAGTCTGGGTTTCTGTGCCGGACTTGACCCTGCAGAAGAAAACGCCGTACCTGTTGCCAAGCTGCTTTTCAGTAAGGATTATTTCGTTGCTACCCGGCTGCAGGTAGAGGGATTCGTTGTATAAACCAGCTCCCTTGGCATCAAAAATCTGTAAGGTCACCCATCCTGCCTTTTTGGTGTAAACCGGAAGGGAAGTTCTGGTACCAAAAGGATTTGGAGAATTTTGCAACGCCAGCGGCTGGTCTTCGTCAGCTTTCTGACTCCTGACGCTAAAACTTATTTCTGCCTCCTTAAGGTTGCTGTTTATGGCCAGTGATTTTGTAACCGCATTACCAAATCCAAAGACATCTCTAAGATCAACGTTTCTTCCGGCTCGCACCACCACATTGAACAATACACCGTCAGCAGGCACATTGAGTCCTTTGGCGTTTTCAAATGCTACTGTAAGATAATTGCCACTTGCTTTCC
The DNA here is from genome assembly GCA_019136675.1 of Bacteroidota bacterium. Lineage (GTDB taxonomy): Bacteria > Bacteroidota > Bacteroidia > Chitinophagales > Saprospiraceae > OLB9. Next base: position 3,200 of record JAGVTV010000206.1, on the reverse strand, counting down.
TGACCAGAGCGGAGTGATCCTTGCCCATGGGTAGGCCGGCCGGCTCGATACCTATATATGTAAGTTCCGGACCCAGTGTCATGGTAAACTGCAACCCCACGGCGGAGCTAAGATCACTTGCCCTTACGGGAATAGAAACAACTTCGCCGGCAGTAAGCATCGCCTCTTCCGTGTAGATATCAATGCCCGAGGATGGCCTGCCAAATACTTTTCCAGTCAGGTTTTCAGATACCGTGCCATTTACATCACCGACCTTGACGGCGATAAAATCAGACTGCATCATGCTGGCATCCAGGTTTTCGTAATTGAGGATCTCGTTAAATGGCCAGGGATTTTTCGGATCTTCAAACTCAAAGCCGGCATCTACAAACCTCCAGGAAGTGTTCTTTGAAAACTTATCCTGCACTCCGAGTACCAGTTTGCGTAGCTCTACCAGGTCAGCAGCAGTAATATTCTGCGAATTATTGGCATCAGCGGCGATCAACTTGTAAGGTGTGGACAGCGACTGCAGGCCCAGGATATGCCTCTGTATCATCACAAGGTCAAGGGTCGAAATGCCTTCCGCAGGATTGTCATCCTTAAAGGACGAAACCTGATAATTGTTGTACATCTGGAGGTTGTTAAACCTAAACGAACCGCTGGTATCCGTCATCACATAATTTTCTGTCTCACCTCCGTCTATCAGGATCTTTGTTTCCGGCAGTTTTGCCTTTTCCTCCGTGTAAATGCGACCTGATATCTGTACATTTCCTGTATTGCCGCATACGCCGAGGTTGTCCTGCACTTCTATGAAGGTGACTGCCTTCGACTGATTTCCGGCAAGGTCGGTGACCCACAGTTCGATTGTCTTGTGGCCGAGGTCGCTGCAGGTCAGCACTTTGGTTTTATTGTTTACATCCGGTGAAAACGAAAACCTGAGCTTGTCTGCCGGTGTACAGTTATCATTGCTGAAATTATTGAAATCCACAGCTTTGATCGTGGCCATACCCATGGACGAGAGGTCTACTGCAAGGCCTTGCATGGCGATGGCAACAGGCGCCTTGCAGTCTTTTACTGTAAACAGGAAGGAGCACGTTGAAATATTTTTGCATCCGTCTTTGGCTTCCCAGGTTAGCTTATGGGTCCCCAGTTGGTAAAGTCTGGTCACTGTGGCTCCAGTTCCGGATATATCAGGTGTGCCCCCGTTGTTGTTCAGGTCTATCTTGTAGCTCCATGTGATGTTGACCGGAAGGCAATCATCAGTGCCGCTTGCATTAAATGTGACGGTAGCTGCACAATCTGCAAATGGAGCACAGATTACAGTATCACGGCATACTTTCTGATTAATGGTCGGAGGTACAGTATTTTTTACGGCTATATTCTGTATAAAGGTCCATTTGCCGGGGCTGCTGGGTACATTGGTCTGGTACTGACACCAGTCAAGCACCGTCCATGTACGTCTTATCAGTTTACAGTACAGCGGATGAGAAAACGTTTCATCAGAATAAGTGGCTGCGGCCATACTGCATTTATCATTGTTTAATACAGGGGACCCTGTCACCGAAATATCCGGATCTGCATCATTACAATCAAAATAGTCCGCATTGGCAGACGGCCAGGTGATGTCGCTCGGTCCGAATTTATGCACATCCATGACAAAGATTGTCTGGGTAAATTTGGTAGAGTTACCTCCAATATCGGTGATTGTAAAATCCCTTTTTATCTGGCCTGTATTGCACATAGTCAGCATATTTCGGGTTGTAACCGTAACCACTGCACCCGGACAATTATCAGAATATACGCCATCCTGACCTGCTATTCCAGATGGATAGAATGGATTTCCGGGGTCGGCGATTACGATATTCTGTCTTGGAGAGCCGGAGGCCACCAGTGTTCCGAAGGCACTCAGATTGTTGAGGTTGAGCGGGTATTCGCAACTGATGGATATGTCCGGAAGTGATGTCACAATGGTCGGTGCCAGTTTATCCTGAACCATTACCGTATCCATACATTCTGTAGAGTTGTTTCGGGCATCGGTTACCCTCACTATGATTAAAACATTCTTGTTTACATCGTCGCAACAAAACTGCACATAATTGCCAAAGTCATCAGGTGTGGTGCCGCCGCAGATATTGCCCATTCGCCTCACTGAGTAGGTCAGGGGTCCGCCGCAATTATCACTGGCTGACACGATAAATGATTGGGCAGACAATTCAGGTATGTCGCTTATTGAAATCACCTTTTTAGGGGTACACACTATATTGGGTCCTGTCTTGTCTTTGGCAGTGACGGTAATGGAGCAAGAAGCAGTCAGCCCTGCATTGTCTGTGACAGTAAAGGTAAAGGTGTGGGTCTGATTATGTGAGGAGGCGATAACCGTGCCCTGAACAGGGTTTTGTGTTATGGTGGTGGTGCCGCAGTTGTCAGACCTGCCCACGAGTGGTCTCAGGTCAGGAACTGTCAGCATACAGTTTTCGTTGAGGGATGCTTCCTGGTTTGGAGGGCAGGTGATGGTTGGATTCTGGTTGTCTACTACGGTGACGGTTTGGGTACAGGTTGCGGTCCTTCCACTCAGGTCTGTAACGGTCCAGGTCACGGTATTGGTCCCTACCGGAAACTGGGTAGTCGGAGTGACAGGGCTTCCGCCCAATCTGGCAATAGTACTTTGCACGCCACAATTGTCATTGGTAACAGGTGTTCCCAGGTTTACACCCGTGGCATAACACTGGCCGGTATTGGCATTGACAGTGACTGGAGCCAGGCAGGTGATGGTTGGATTCTGGTTATCTACCACTGTGACGGTTTGGGTGCAGGAGGCTGTTCTTCCGTTTACGTCGGTGACGGTCCAGGTGACGGTATTGGTGCCCACCGGAAACTGGGTGGACGGAGTGACAGGGCTTCCGCCCAATCTGGCCACTGTACTTTGCACCCCGCAATTGTCATTGGTAACAGGTGTTCCCAGGTTTACGCCCGTGGCATAACACTGGCCGGTATTGGCATTGACAGTGACTGGAGCCGGGCAGCTGATGGTTGGATTCTGATTATCTGCCACCGTGACGGTTTGGGTGCAGGAGGCTGTTCGTCCGTTTACGTCGGTGACGGTCCATGTGACGGTATTGGTGCCCACCGGAAACTGAGTAGTCGGAGTGACAGGGCTTCCGCCCAATCTGGCAATGGTGCTTTGCACTCCGCAATTGTCATTGGTAACAGGAGTTCCCAGG
>JAGVTV010000046.1 GCA_019136675.1 Bacteroidota bacterium | reverse complement strand
TAGTACCCAGTCCGGCACACATCACAGCCACTGTCTGGGCTATGTCAGGTATCCTGATAAAGTCACATTCAAAAAACTGCGGTGCCGCGGAACCTTTATCCTTATGTAATGTGATCTGCCGCTCTCCGTACACGGTTTCGATACCAAATTTCCTTCCTATGTTTACAATTTCGCTGTCTCCCTGCAGGCTGTCCTTGCTCAGCCCGGTAAGAGTTATGTTAGCCAGATCACTAAGTGCGGCTATCTCATAATAATAGGAGGCTGCTGACCAGTCTGCCTCAGCAAAAAAATCCCGTGCTTTGTAAAAACCGGTTTTAATGATTATGGAGTTTTCGTTCCATATGACATCGGCCCCGAAATACTTCATAATGTCCATGGTCATCTCAATGTATGGCCTGGAAACGATCTCTCCTGCAAGATGGATGGTAAGGCCGGATGGCAGGATCGGTCCAATAATCATCAGGGCAGAAATATACTGCGAGCTGATATCTGCAGGCAATGTGATCGAATTGCCCCATATAGCTTTTCCCCTCCCTATGCGTAATGGCGGATACCCTTCATTTTCAATATAGGAGATATTGGCACCAAGTTGATTTAGTGCATCAACAAGAGCCCTGACAGGTCGCTGTTTCATGCGGGGAGATCCTGTAAGCACCTTGTCTTCCCCTTTGAGGGCAAGGTAGGCGGTGAGAAACCGGTACGTGGTACCTGCATGGTGGGCATCCAATACATTTTCACGGCTGGTCAGCAACCTTTCAAGGGTGACAGTATCGTCCGAAGGGGACAGATTAAATATATCAAAGTGCTTTCCGCTCAGGGCTCTGATCATAAGTACCCGGTTTGAAATACTTTTTGATCCTGTAAGCTCAATATGGCCGGTGATGGATTTCTTTGGACAGGAAATGTGAAGTGGAGGCATCAGTCTGTGTCTTGGGCAAGGGTTGTCACGGCTAATCCGGCCAAATAAATTGTATATTTTGAGTAATGTCCGGATGCAGGCTCAATGCCACAGGGCAGGTGAGTCCTGCTTTTTCAAGCAGTTTTCTCTGTTTGGGAGGGTAGATCCTCACAGGCATGATCACTTTCAGGTCTACTCCGGCTATCCTCCTGGGGTCTGAGGCCATATGTTTTGTAACCTCCACCTTTGCCCCATCGATATTGATTTGGTGGTTTCTTGCTGCTATACCTATAACCGTGATAAGACAGGTGCCCAGCGAGGTAGCCGTAAGATCCGTAGGCGAAAAGGCCTCTCCCTTGCCGTTGTTGTCAGGCGGAGCATCTGTAATGATCATTTGGCCGGAGCGAAGGTGCAAACATTCTGTACGAAGGTCACCAAGATAGGTTACAGTTGATGTCATGTATTTTGTTGCTGGTCGTTTTGATTAACAGTTTTTCCTTCCTGACCTGCCATCCTTTCTGCTTCCTTTTCTTCCCGGACACGAATCTTCTCTGCTTCATCCTTCTCGTCGGCCAGGTCATAGGACTTGATGATCTCTTTTACCAGCCTGTGGCGTACTACATCCTCTGCACTCAGGTACAGCTGGCCGATGCCGTCGATAGGGGCCAGTATGCTGAGGGCCTTACGCAATCCGGACTTCTGGTGGCCTGGCAGGTCAATCTGGGAGAGGTCACCTGTGATGATGGCTTTGGCGTTTGGGCCTATACGGGTCAAAAACATCTTAAGCTGCGTGGTAGTGCAGTTTTGTGCTTCATCAAGTATGATAAATGCATGATCCAGCGTCCTTCCCCGCATAAATGCCAGGGGTGCCACCTCGATCACCCTGTTTGTAATAAAAAAATTAAGTTTCTCAGCAGGAATCATATCATCCAGGGCATCATACAGGGGCCTTAGATAGGGGTCCACTTTTTCCTTCATGTCGCCCGGCAAAAATCCCAGGTGCTCACCGGCTTCGACAGCCGGCCTGGTGAGTATGATCTTTTTAACCACTCTGTTTTTAAGTGCCCGGATGGCAAGGGCCACTGCCGTATAGGTTTTGCCTGTACCTGCAGGACCTATGGCAAATACTATATCATTTGCCTCACTGCATTCGACAAGCATTTTCTGGTTTTTGGTCTTTGCCTTGATAGGAGCCCCGTTTTTACCAAAGACGATAACCCCGCCGGCCGAGTGCTGGCTGAGTTTATTGTCAGGCATATGCTCGGAACTAAGAATATCTTCCACTACCTGAGTCGAAAAGTCATGACGGTCCTGGATCATTTTTACCATGATCTCAAGTTTTGTCATTACATCTTCAGTCACTTTTTTATCTCCCTTAATTTTTACCTGATTGCCACGGGAGGTAATCTGGACATCAGGATAAGCTTTTTTCAGCAGGTTGATCTTTGAATTGTTCTCACCATAAAGATCCAGCGGGTCTATGCCCTCAATGGTTAAAATTACTTCACTCAATATCTTCGAAAGGTTTATTGGTTATTGATATGGTATGAAAAAATATGAAGGTATTATAAAATTGATATTATATATTTAAAATTAATTTAATATATCGTCATTATTGCTTTTCTTTGCACACAAATATTCAAAATTATTTATTTATAACAAATACTGCCGGTACAATTCTTAAAAAAATAATGCCTTTTGGATGCAGATAGTTTCGCTGACAACTGATTACGGGTCCAAAGATTTTTATATCGCTGAGCTCAAAGCCTCATTGCTAAATGCAAAGAATGATTTCAACATCATCGACGTAAGTCATGAAATAGATAGGTTTGACATAGTCCAGGCGGCCTTTTATCTCAGCAACATCATCAACTCGTTCAGGCAGGGCACTATCCATATTGTGGCGGTAAACTGCATCTACAAACGAAAAAGCGAATATATTTGTTTTGAAAAAAACGGTCACTTCTTCATTGGCCCCAATAACGGCATCTTCAGTCTTGTCTTTGACGATATGGACGAAAAAACGGTACACCTCATTGCACCGCCGGATTCAGAAAAACTCAATATCAACCATATATTTTCACACGCTGCAGGCTGTATTGCCCATGGTTTGCCTCTCTCGGAGATAGGACCTCCGGTACCTGGATTTAATGCAAAACTTGTTATCCAGCCCGTGGTGACCTCTAATCAGATTCGGGCTACCATCATTCACATCGACCATTTTGAAAATGTAGTGGTCAATATACGCAAGGAGCTCTTTGAAAAGGTGAGAAACAACCGCAGGTTTGAGCTTTACTACAAACCCAACGAGCCTATCACTTTTCTCAGCAGGGACTACGGTGATGTGGCAATCGGCGATCCTCTGGCTTTTTTTAATTCTGCCGGCTACCTCGAGATTGCCCTCAATATGGATAAGGCCAGCTCCATGCTCAACCTGGCTAAAAACGAAATGATACAGATCAATTTTTACTGAAATGGAACTGCAAAGAATAGTCAGGCTGTGCTTTCAGAAAGAAAGAGTGGAGGATTTCATGATAATATTTGAAGAGTCACGTGATAAGATTATGGCCTTTCCGGGATGCATCTCCCTTGTTCTGATGAAGGATCCGGAGGATCCGCGGGTATTTTATACGGTCAGCAAGTGGGATACACAGGAAGCTCTTGAGGCCTACAGATCGTCAGAACTTTTCAGGACCACCTGGGCAAAAACCAAAGCACTGTTTGCGGCTCCTGCATCAGCATATTCAATGATCGCAGTCTGACCAGCAAATCGAAGCCTTACTGTTATTGGGCAGTCATTTGGTGTGTTTTATCTATAAATTTGGACAGGTCTAAACATAATGCCAACTTTTGTCATTTTAATGTCATATTTTATCCTGTGTTCGTATTACAGGTCAAGCTGTAATTCCGAAAACAGACAAAAACAATTGAGATGAAAAGCATTTTGACTATTATGGCCCTAATTTCCTTTTCTGCTTTGTATGCCCAATTTCCCATGGGCGGGCAGAAAGGCCCCACCATCAAGGGTAAGATCGAGGGTCAGGTCATGGACTCCATCTCCGGCCAGCCGGTCGGATTTGCCACTATAAGCCTGAAAAAAAAGGGCAGCTCCATCCTGCTGGATGGTGTACTCACCGATGAAAACGGACATTTTAAGCTGGAAAATGTCGTCAACGGTGCATATGACCTCTATTTTTCTTTCCTTGGCTATAACGAAAAAAAGGTTTTGGCAGAAACTACCCTCAAGAATCCGGACAACAACATAGGCAAGATCATGATCGTCCCCGCCAATTTTGTGCTGGATGCCGTGGAAATTAAAGAGGAGCGTGTACTGATCGAAAATAAAGCTGACAAACTTGTATTCAATGCCGAAAATGACGCTTCCATAGCCGGAGGGGATGCCTCCGACGTGCTCAGGAAAGTACCCATGCTTTCTGTGGACCTCAACGGCAATGTGTCGCTGAGGGGCTCCCAAAACGTCAGGATCCTGATCAATGGAAAACCTTCTGGTATGTTTTCGTCCAATGTGGCGGATGCCCTCAAGATGTTTCCTGCTGACCAGATCAAAAAGGTAGAAGTAATCACATCACCTTCTGCAAAATATGATGCTGAAGGCAGTGCAGGCATCATCAATATCATCACCAAAAAACAAACCGTAGAGGGTGTGGCCGGAAATATCAATGCCTCAGCCGGCAACAGGCAAAATAGCCTGTTTACTAACCTCAATGCCGGCAAAGGCAGACTTGGTATCAGCTCCGGTGCGGCAATATTTTACTCTACCCCAGCCAATGGTACGACCTCCTTCTACCGTGTGGACAACATCGGTAAAGAGAAGAGGGTCTTCAGTCAGGAAGGTGTGCAAAAGACCTCCCGGCTTGGAGGCAACGGATCTTTAAGTGCTTTTTATGACTTTAACGGATACAACAGCCTGAATACATCCCTGACATTCAGGGGATTTGGTTTTGATGTCAAGGGAACAATAAACGGCCTTCTCCAGGACCCCTCAACCGGGTTCAACGACAAATACGTGCGAACCAACCAGGGAGATAACTTCTTTGGCGGATATGACTGGAATACCGACTATACCAGAAAATTTGAAAAACGAGAAGGCCAGGAACTGTCATTCGGAGTGCAGTATTCAAAGCAAAACAACAACCAGGATTACCTCATCAATGAGATCCATGATCTGGTGTTTCTCAACAGGGACTCCAATGCCGTATTTAACAGAGGGATAAACCACGAAACCACAGCACAGGTAGATTATGTACACCCTTTTACCAAAGCAGTCAAACTGGAGACAGGTGCCAAAGCTGTAATCAGGAATATCATCAGTGATTACACAACACAGGTACTGGCATTTCCGGAAGGATACCAACCTCTGGATGAGACCTTCAGGTATTACCAGAATGTTTATTCCGGGTACGGGTCACTGACCTGGCTGATTGCTTCAAAGTATTCATTGATAACAGGACTTCGGTATGAAAACACCCACATTTCCGGTAAATTTGAAAAGCAGTCCGAGCTTAATTTCAATGCAAAGCCTTACGATAATCTGCTGCCCAATATCGCCATAAGCCGCACCTTTAAAAACTTCAAAACCCTCAAACTGTCTTACAGTCAGAGATTGCAGAGGCCCAGCCTGTACTACATCAACCCCTTTAACAACAATGCCGACTTCCTCAACAGGACACAGGGCAATCCGGACCTCAATCCAGAGACAGTGCATCAGGTCGAACTCGCCTACAACTTCACCGTCAAGGGATTTACCACCTTCTCTTCCGTCTTTTACAAAAATACCCGCGGCATCATAGAGCAGATCCTGTCCATCGATAACAATGGTTTGTCATACAATACTTTTCAGAATATCGGCACCAACAACTCCATCGGTCTCAACACGTTCATCACCAAGACAATCAGTCTCGTGACCCTCCGTACAGGCGGAAACCTGGCAACATATAATGCAAGCGGGCAGATAAATGGTGTCCCGGCTTCCCGAAGCAGCTACGAATACAATATTTTCCTGAATGGTGAGATCAAGATCAGCGGGACGCTCAAGTCGGATTTCTTTGGTTTCTTCCGGTCACCTGTGCGGACCATCCAGGGTGATAATCCGGCATTCACCATCTATGGGATGGGCATCCGGAAGGAATTTAAAAACTCCAGCATCGGCATCACATTGATCGAGCCGTTTAATGCTGACAAGTTTTTCAACTCTAATGTTGTGACCGATGCCTTTACCCAGCGGACATCATTCAGCATACCGTTCCGATCCGTCGGGGTAAACTTCAGGTACAAGTTTGGAAATGTAGATTTTAAGGAAAGAAAGTCCAAGGTAAAAAACAGTGACCTGAAGCAGGGTACTGACAATCAAAACGTAAACTCACCGTCCGGCAACTAGTACCTTTCAGGGAACAAGGGCGATAAATTTCCGGGCTATCTCAGGAGGAGGCAATGGACAGGATGCATACGTGCCAAACCATTTTTTGCGGTTTCTTGCTATTATATCGTAAATCCTGTCCGCCAGAAGTTTAGGGATAATGCTCAGCACCGTAGCCGGAATAACATGAATACCTGCCAACAGTCGAAGCACCTTCATAACAGCCTCTGACCTGATACAGGCTTTGCCCTCTGATATAAGGACCACACTATCCTGCTTTAAAGCGGGGACTTCTCCGTGGTTTATACTTTGCAGGGAAGCAAATCGGAAAATGTCATTGCGATCCCTTACTGCCACATATCTTACCATAAAGTGGCAAAAAGGACATAAGCCGTCATACAGCAATACAGGATGCTCAAAACTTAACTTTACTATGTGATCGTAATACATCAACTGAAAACCTCCTGCAGCAGTTCGTCGATACGGGAGATCATCACCACATCTGTCTTCAGCTCTTTTTTGGCCAGCAATTCGCTCCTGTATTTTGAGATGTAAATGGTCTCAAACCCCAGTCTGGCGGCTTCCTGCACCCTCTGCTCTATGCGGCTCACCGGCCTGATCTCGCCGGACAGACCCACTTCCCCGGCAAAGCAGATCTTTTTACTTATGTGAATATCCTGCAGGGAGGAGATGAGTGAGGCCACCACCCCCAGGTCAATGGCCGGATCGGATACACGTAGTCCGCCGGCAATATTGAGAAAAACGTCGTTTTGTCCGAAGGGCAATCCGCACCTTTTTTCGAGGACGGCCAGGAGCATAGATAACCGCCTCAGGTCAAAGCCGGTTGCTGACCTTTGGGGTGTGCCATAAACTGCCGGACTTACCAGAGCCTGGGTTTCCAGCAAAAGCGGCCTTAGACCTTCCAATGATGCGGCTACTGCACTGCCGCTGAGCTTTGTGTCATCCGGAGATATCAGCAGCTCAGAGGGGTTTGAGATCTCACGAAGACCGTTTGTGTCCATGGCGTATATCCCGATCTCGTCGGTGCTGCCAAACCTGTTTTTCAGTGTCCTGAGGATGCGGTAAGCGTACTGCTGGTCACCTTCAAACTGCAGGACCACATCAACCATATGCTCCAGCAATTTGGGTCCTGCTATGCTACCTTCCTTGGTGATGTGCCCTATAATGAAGACTGGAATGTTGCTCTCTTTGGCAAACCGCTGCAACTCGCCGGTACACTCCCTGACCTGTGAAATGCTGCCGGGTGTACTGTCGATAAACGGACTCACGAGTGTCTGGATAGAGTCAATGATCACGATGTCCGGTTGCAGCTTGACAGCCTCCTTGAGGATATTTGACACATTGATATCTGTGTAGACATAACAATCAGGATTAATCTTGCCGACGCGGTCTGCCCTCATTTTAATCTGTTCTTCGCTCTCCTCACCGGAGACATACAATACCTTTAGTGGCCCAGCCAGTGCAAGTTGGAGCAGCAGGGTGGATTTGCCGATACCGGGTTGTCCACCTACCAGGATCACAGAGCCTAACACAATTCCTCCACCGAGGGTCCGGTTGAGCTCCCGGTCACCGGTATCCAACCTTATGGTGCTGAGTGCCCCGATCTCCTGAAGTTTTCGTGGCACTGTTTTTTCTTCTTTGGCCGGTTTCCAGGCTTTGCTCTTTTCCTCAGCGTGAGACTTTTTTTCTATGACCTCCTCTACATAGGTATTCCACGAGCCACACGAAGTACACTTGCCGATCCACTTGGGAGACTCGGCGCCGCAGGCCGTGCAAAAGAAGCTGGTTTTTACTTTCAAAATTTTTTTTACTTTTTTTTTTGATAAAAAATGTGACAGTCAATTTTGGCTTCGTCTTAAGTACAGAAATTGATAAAAATACAAGATATATTCCAAAAGTGGAGTAAAAAGTAAATTGTTTTCAATTGGTTTTTTGGGGTTATGCGGGGTACGAATGAAAGTTCGACTCCGCTTTTTTATTTTAAGAGACTTCAAAAATAACAACCTCCATCGAATAGTTCTGACTCTGCTGACATAAAATTTTGAAACAACAAAGGCCGCACCTCAGTGAGATGTGGCCTTTATCGTTTCAGGGACTGACGCTGATATTTACTCTTCCTCTGACTTTCCCTTTTTTTGTTCCTTATCCTTTGTCAGATCATCTTTTATTTCTTCGACCTTTTCTGAGGCAGCATCCATGGTCTTGCCGAGCGAATCGGCTGCCTGATCTGCGATCTTATCAACACTTTTGGCAACATCGGCCAGTTTGTCTGCCGCTTCGTCTACCAGATCCTCGGCTTTTTCCATTACATCATCCATATTCTCACTGACCACCGTTGCCACTGCCTGAGCGGTATCCATAACATCCTCCACCAACTGACCAAAGGAACCGGCCAGCTTATCAACAAAAGATTCCTTTTTGGGTGGCTGCATTTCAGAGGCCGCTTTTTCCAGCTTGTCTGACATCTTATCCCGTGCCTTTGCATTTTCGGATATATCGGCAGCTATCTTTTGCTTGACTGTTTCTTTGGCTTCTTCTATTTTTTCCTGCTTGTGGACTTTCTCAAGCTTTTTCTTTTCCCTTTCCATCCTTGATTCCAGTTCGGCCTTGGTCTTGTTCATGTCCTCCAGTTTTTCCTGCTTGGACTTGATCCTCTCATTGATCATGTTGAGTTTTGCCTGGCGAAGCTGTGCTTCAAGCTGACCCTCGCTGTTGGCTGCCCTTTTGGCTTCAAACTCCAGGTCCTTCTGGTCAAAATTGATGGAATTCTGCATCTTCTGAATGGCACCGATAAGTCCCTTGTACCTTGCTTCCGTACGGGCAAGTTCGCCAAACTGGTGGGTCTGTGCCGCAGAACCCCTCTTTTCTTTCAGTTTTTTGAAAGCCGAGTCTATTTTGTTCCAGACATCGTCCCTGTCCTCCTTGGTAAACTTAAAGTCTCTGATCTTTACCTGTATCTTTTTAAGGTCTTCAAATAGAGGATTTAGTCCCAGGCCCTTGTCGATTTTATTTTCTATTTCTGCAATTTCAGTTGCAAATGTTTCTGCGTATTGTTTGGACTGTGATTCAAACTCATTTTCGAGTGATTTTTTCAGCTCCTTCAGACGGTCAAAAAGGTGATTGGCTTTTTCACGCAATGCGGCCCCCTGTTCCCTGAAAAGATTCCTTTCATTGACCTGAGTCTGTACTTTGCCCCAGAAACCCCTCAATTCGTCCCACATGACATTGTCATACTCGCTGAGGCTGTCCACTTTATCTTTGAACTCTTCCAGTTCTGTCTTATACATGCCGTAAAGCTTTGATGACAGCACCACAAAATGCCACTCCGCCTGAGCACGGGTGATCAGGTCAGGTCTTTCTACTTTAATGTCATCCGGCAAAATGCTGTCTGAAACCGACAGTTTCCTTTCGATCTTGGTGTAACCTGCCGGAAATTCAATTTCTTCATCGTCCTTCCATTTTTCGGACATGGCCTTGTAAAACTCTTCTGTGGCTACTGATTCCGGAAATGTGTAGATGTTGACTACATTGTCCTTTTCAAGAAGTTCAAGGGCCACAAGCAATTTCTCATCCTTTTCGTTGGAACCCCAAAGTACTAATTTGCGTCTCATGGTACAGTGTGTAATTAAGTGTCAAAAAAAATCAAAAAGTAAGTAATTAATTAAACAATAAAACTAAACCAAATGGTTCTTCACCAGGTATTTTGCAATCTGAACAGCATTGGTCGCAGCCCCTTTCCGCAGGTTGTCTGCAACTATCCACATGTTTAACCCATTATCCAGTGACTCATCCCTCCTTATCCGGCCCACAAAAACTTCGTTGCGGTTTTTTGAATAAAGCGGCATCGGATACCTGAAATTGGCGATGTCATCCACTACTTCCACACCCTCTGCATTTCTGAGCAGGTCGTAAACATCATCCAGTTCGTAGGGCTTGTCAAACTCTACATTGACTGATTCCGAGTGACCACCATCAACAGGTATCCTCACGGCGGTGGCGGTAACCCGTATAGTGTCGTCACCCAGTATTTTGCGGGTCTCGTTGACCAGCTTCATCTCCTCTTTGGTATACGCATTGTCCAAAAATACGTCACACTGAGGTATGGCATTTTCAAAAATCTGATAATGGTAGGCCATCTCCTCCTTAGCCGGCCGGGCTCCTGCCCTTTCTGCCTGATACTGGGCCACAGCCTTTGCACCCGTACCTGTAAACGACTGGTAGGTAGATACCACCAGCCTGCGTATACCGTACTTCCTGTGCAGCGGAGCCAGGGCTACCACCATCTGTATGGTCGAACAATTTGGATTGGCGATGATCTTGTCTTCCTTTGTCAGCAGTTGTGCATTGATCTCCGGTACCACAAGTTTTTTTGTTGGGTCCATTCTCCAGGCACTTGAATTGTCGATGACTACAGTACCTGCCTCCGCAAATTTTGGAGCCCATTCCAGGGAAGTACTGCCTCCTGCCGAAAATATGGCGATATCGGGTCTTGCATTCAGGGCTTCTTCCATTGTGACCACCTCATACTCCTTAGACTTGAAGTTGACTTTTTTGCCTGCTGAGCGGGCTGATGCAACAGGAATATATTCGTCAACCGGAAAATCCATCTCTTCGAGGACCTCGTTCATGACCCTCCCGACCAGACCTGTTACTCCTACAACTGCTAACTTCATTATTTAAAATGTACTGGTAAGTTAAAATTTTTCATTTGAAGAATGTTTTTATCTTTGCTAAATCAGTGACATGGACCAAGTCTTCAAGTCACTATACCTGCCGGCTATGGCTGGCTACAGATAAATTGAAACTTAAAATGAAACGCAAAGATATATCATCACCCCGTATGAGCAACGTATCTCTGGCAAGATATTTTGCCCTTTTTTGGTTAATGTTTTGTTATGCTAATTCCCAAGGACAGCTTACCCTTAACTTCAATTCGGGAAACATCAACGACGTAAAATGGGAGGGAAATATCTCCCACTTCAGGATCAACCCGGAAGGTCAGCTACAGCTGAATGCACCTGTCGCGGGAGAATCATCCGTATATACAAAATTTAAAGTGCCCGCCGACAGCATCAGGATAGACCTGTATTTCAAACTCCAGTTTGCTCCTTCCAATGATAATTTTGGCAAGATCTACCTGTTTACGGATAATGTAGCCGAGGCTGCTGCCAATGGCTATTATCTCCGTCTGGGCGAAAACGGCAGCAATGATGCCATCCAGGTATGGAAACTCTCAGCAGGTGTGCCCACGCTGATGGCTTCAGGTCGCATGGGCGGAATCAGTGCAGACCCCGCCGATGCCAGACTTTCTATCAAGGTATACAGAAACGGTCTCTGGCTCATGGATACCGATTATACCGGAGGCAACGTCCTGGAGCAGGACCTTGAGTTTATGGACCCTCAGATGACCCTTCCTGACTCCATGTACTTTGGCATCTACTGCAAGTACACTTCCTCAAGGACCGACAAGTTTTTTTATGACGACATCGTTTTTAAAACCGTCGAAAAGGATACAGTACCACCGGCGGTGGCCAAAGCCGAGATCCAGTCTGATTCCAGGATAAAACTGACTTTTACTGAGGTACCTTCCGAATCGTCTGTAACAAATGTGGCCAATTATGAGCTCAACAATGGAGCAGGACGTCCGGTCTCCGTATCATACAGCAGTTCCATGCCTACTATGGCAATCCTCAATTTTGGTCCGTCAGTCATTCAGAGCGGCAAATATTACAGACTTACAGTCAGTGGTATCCGCGACAAAGCGGGCAACACCCGTGCACAAACCCTGGATTTTGTGTTTCCGGTCAGTCCTTCAAGGGGCGACCTTGTCATCAATGAATTGCTGGCAGATCCGTATACCGGAGGAGAGGACTTCGTAGAACTATACAACAACTCGCTTAAGTTTATCAAGCTGGACAGCCTCATACTGAGAAATGCCGACAAGGCAGAAGAAAAGTTGCTGCTAACAGACATGGTTCTTTTTCCCGGACAGTACGTCGCGGTGTCAAAAAATCCTTCATTCCTGATGTCCACCTACCAAACTCCGGACACAGCCAGGTTTCTTACCGCTACAATACCCTCCCTTAATATTGATGAAGGTAACATAAGTATTATCTCCAGACAGGGTAGCATCAGCACCACGATTGACTCTTTTGACTATCGTGAGGATATGCATTTCATACTGATAGATGAGACCAAGGGTGTAAGCCTGGAACGGATCAGGTTCGGCGGTGATTCAAACGACCCCAACAACTGGCATTCGGCTGCTACTCAGGTAAGATTTGCCACTCCCGGATATAAAAATTCAAACCATATTGACGGAACAGGTGTAACTTCAGGCCTTAATACACTTACACCTGACCGGAAGGTCATCACGCCCGATGGTGACGGTAATGACGATTTTGTGCTGCTCCAATACAAACTGGATAAGGCCGGTTACCTGGCTACAGTCAGGATTTTTGACAGCGAAGGATTCCCGGTCACTGATCTGGCAAATAATTTTCTGTTGGGCACAGAAGGAGCTCTGCGATGGGACGGAGTAGATGGCGAAAACAATTATGCAAAAATAGGCCCTTACATCATCCTGACCAGATTGCTGCACCCTGACGGTAAGGTCAGAGAATTCAGAAACCTTGTAGTGGTGGCTCAAAAATTCTGATCCGGCCAGTGAAAAGATATTTCAGATTTGGCAACAGGATTGTCGCCGGGATTATCATACTGATGACTGTTTTTGCAGTCTTCCTACCGGTGCTAAACCTCAATTCCAGTTTTCAGGACTATTTGGTGCACTTCCTTGTTTTCCTGATGTTTTCAGGTTTCGTCGGACTTATTATCAGCAATAAGATAGTGCTGTACACAAGTTTTGGATGTGCAGCGGCCCTGGCCCTTTTTCTTAAAAATGCCTCAAATAATGAATTGAAGGACCCTGTCATCAACCAAAATGAAAATATAACCGTGGCTCACGTTAATCTGAGTGTGGTGACTGGCTTGGAAGAGGTAATAAAAATGATAGGAGACACCACCATTGATGCCATCTCCTTTCAGGAATACACTCCCGATTGGGCGGCCATAATACCTTCCATCACAGCCAAGGGCTTTCCGCATCATATCTCAGATGTCCGCATTGACTTTTACGGCAAGGGGATCTTCTCCCGTTTTCCCATAAAAAAAATTGACACAGTGGCTAATGGGGCCAAACCGGTGTTGATTGCAAAAATGGTAAAAAACGGCATCCCTTTTACCATGATGTCCGTTTACCTTGTGCCTGCACTGGACAATATGTCAAAGTCTGTGGCAGCCTCCCAGTTTTCAGATCTTGAAAAATCAGTACAAAACCACCGGGAAAATCTGATTGTAATGGGAGAGTTTAATCAGGTGTACTGGTCGCACGACATTATTGGATTCAGAAACAGGACAAACCTGCTCAACAGCCGCAGAAGTGTATTGCCCGCCACCCTTAAGATGCCATATGATCATATTTTTTACCTGTCTGACCTTGAGTGTTATGCATTTGACGAAATCTCAGACAATGAAGGCAATCACATAGGCTGTCGGGCATCCTTCCAGGTCAGTAAAAAGGAAAAATTAAGGTAACTATCCCGGGCCCCATGACCATTTCTTACATCTGCAAGCCTTATTACGATTTGTCATTGGACGAACTGTACGAAATACTCAGGGCCAGACAAGAAGTGTTTGTGGTCGAGCAAAATTGTCCGTATCAGGACGCCGACGGCAAAGACAAATACGCACACCATCTTCTGGGTCGCGGTGAAGACGGGTTGCTGCACTGCTATACAAGGTTATTGCCCCCGGGTGTTTCCTATGAAGGATATTGCAGCATAGGCAGGGTAATCAACAGCAAACAAGTCAGAGGAATGGGCCATGGCAAAATATTAATGCAGGAATCCATATCAAGAATCCACGACTTATATTCCGGCGTACCGGTTAAAATCGGAGCTCAGGCTTACCTGAAACGTTTTTATGAGGGATTTGGATTTGTGGATATCGGAGAGCCATATTTGGAAGACGGCATACCACACATTATCATGGTTTTGGAGAGGCCCTAAATAAAAAAAGCTCCCTGCTTTCAGAGAGCTCTTTTTCTTCGCTAAAGATTTTTCTCAATTATTTGAAAAGAATATCAATCAGTGAGACTTGGTGTCTCAATAGTAAGAGTCCTCAAGTCTGCGATTCGCTGCCTGAACTGTGTAAAAAAATTAAAATTTTTTTTCAAAAAATCATATGTACCACAATATCAATCACTTGTGTTTAATTATTTTTTAAAAGTACAACCAACCAGCAGCATATTATCCGGCTAATTTTCTTTGCCCCGCATGTCTGCAAATATCCCCAGGCCCTGACTACGACTCTGCTGTAAAGCACGTTAATGATAATCTAATGCTCATCCTCCGAGGGCCTCTTTAGTTTCGCTTGCTGTAAATTTGTCCCGTACAACCAATAGAATTTAGATATGAAGATCCTGGTAAACGACGGTATTGAACCCATAGGCAAAAAACTCCTTGAGGAGGCGGGCTTTGAAGTGGATATGAATAAGATCGAACAGTCAGACCTGATGACCCGGCTCAATGAATATGATGCCATCTGCGTCAGAAGTGCCACCAAGGTACGGAAGGACCTCATAGATGTATGCCCCAATCTCAAAGCCATCGGCAGAGGGGGTGTGGGCCTTGACAACATTGATGTGGAACATGCCGGTTCAAAAGGCATCGCCGTAATCAACACGCCGGCCGCGTCATCCAGATCCGTAGGCGAATTGGCTATGGCTCATATGCTGACACTGGCTAGATTTTTACACCAGTCCAACAGGGAGATGCCGGCAAATGGAGACACAAAGTTCAATGATCTCAAAAAGGCTTACGCCAAAGGTTACGAACTCGAAGGCAAGACCCTCGGTATCATAGGTCTGGGCAGAATAGGTCAGGAAACTGCCAGGACAGCCCTGGGCATGGGTATGACCATACTTGCCTACGATCCTTATGTTGATGAGGCAACGGTTTCAGTGGGTCATGTGTCCCTGGGATTTAAACATACGATCCGCACAGTACCCATGCAGGAGCTGCTCTCCGGGTCCGACTTTATATCGCTTCATATCCCGTCTGTGGACAAACCTGTGCTTGGCAGGGAGGAGTTCAGCTCGATGAAGGACGGCGTTTTTGTCGTCAATTGCAGCCGTGGAGGCACAATAGATGAGGATGCCCTGATCGAAGCCTTGAATTCTGGTAAGGTAGCCGGAGCAGGCCTTGATGTATTCGAAAACGAACCCACACCCAGGAAGGATCTGCTGTCTCACCCCAAGGTGTCTCTCACACCTCACATAGGAGCCTCAACCGAGGAAGCCCAAAACAAAATAGGTGAGGAACTGGCCCAAAGGATGATTGCCGCTCTCAGGGGTAACTGATATTTTAGGTCAATAATAGTTTGATTTGGTGAGGTAACGGGTTACATACTCGTTGACACCATCTTCCAGTGAGGTAAAATCCTTGTCATAGCCCGCTGACCTGAGTTTTTGCATTTCTGCCTGAGTAAAATACTGGTAGGTATCCCTGATGTCTTCAGGCGTGTCTATATAGGAGATGTTTTCCTTTATCCCCATCGCAGCAAAGGTGTTTTTGGCGAGGTCGAGAAAGGTTCTGGCCTGACCTGTACCAAAGTTATATATGCCTGAAGGCTTGTCCGTATTTCTCATAAAATACAAAATTATGTCCAGTACATCCATCACATAGATGAAATCCCTGCTCTGGTGCCCGTCAGCTATGCCGGGCTTGTGGGACCTGAATAGTTTCATTCCGCCACTGTTTTTTATCTGGTGGTAGGTATGGAAAATTACCGAAGCCATCCTGGCTTTGTGGTACTCGTTGGGACCATAGACATTAAAAAATTTGCACCCTATCCAGAATGGAGGTTTTTCCTCTTGCTCCAGAGCCCATACATCAAAATGGTGCTTGCTTTCACCGTATGGGTTTAGGGGTTTGAGATCCGGTAACAGCTGATGGTCATCGCTGAATCCCTTGCTTCCATCCCCGTAGGTGGCAGCACTGGAGGCATAAATCAGCGGAATGCCACGCCTTGAACATACCTTCCATATTCTCTGGCTGTAATGCAGATTGAGATGGTTAAATATGTCAGTATCCAGCAGAGCTGTATCGGTCCTGGCACCTATATGCAGCACAAAATCCACTTTCTGGGTTGTCTTTTCAAACCAATCCAGAAATATGTCCCGGTGCATCCATTCCCTCACAGCCTTCCCATCAGTATTTTTATCCTTGTAAAGCTTGTAAAAATCGTCAACCACAACCACCTCTCTCTCATATCCGTGCTGGTTAAGTGCTGTGAGCAGACACGAACCAATAAATCCCGATACACCAGTAAGAATGACCATCTCATCAAGTTGTGGTACAAAGGTACATGAAAAGGCGTGGATTTGCAGATATGATTAATCTAAAGAACAGATATACTTAACGGAATATGGATTGACCATTTAGATTGTGCCGACAAAAAGGCTAATATCAAGGCGGAAAACACAGACGGAGTGGGTACTCAGGTGAGGCTTTCCAACGATGAGATTTGGCTTTCTGACAACAAGATGGACGGTCAAATCTATTTCCTTTTAGTATATTAAGTTACCTCAATCAAAGCCAATGATCTACTGACCGATAGCCTGTGTCCAATTTTGTTATTTTTGTAGAAATTTTCTTTGGATGAAGAACCTTTTTCTAAAAATATTTCCAATTTTCCTCCTGTTTTCCTTTCATTTTGCCGGCATTACCCAATCCCGTACGGTAAGGACTATAACCCTGGGACAGGATACAGTGCAACTGATCATTTATGAGCAAAAGGGCGGAGACCATGTCTTCATACATGTGCATGAAAATGAGACAGCCTCTCTGCAGGCCGGATTGCAGGCACTGTCCAAGTACGGGGGTAAGCTGGTGACGCTGGCCCATTCGTTTGACGGGACAAAAAACAGAAATGTGACTTTCAGGCTTGGTAAAAATCAGTATGTTTTCGATCCCAACAGGATATTTACTAAAGACATGTCGGTCCTGACCGGCAGCATTTCTCTCGTAAAAGGGAAGGGAAAAGTGGATGGCCAAATTACCGGTATTGCAGACAGGCTGGCCAAAGCCATCTGGAATGAACTGGAAGGTTATCCTCTCATCATTGCCTTGCACAACAACAAAAATATGCCTGCACAATACAAAACCAGATGGTTGTTCTGGAAGCACATCGAACCGGAGTCCTACTCGATTACATCGTACGTCAGGAAATTTGACCAGTCTTCAGACTCAGGCAAGTCATGCTCTGATATTTATATCAATCCGTCCATCAATAATTCTGAATTCTTTATTGTGACCCAAAGGGCAGATTTTGACCTGCTATACAGGCTGCGTTATAATGCTGTGCTTCAAAATCAGAATCCTGTTGACGATGGATCGCTGTCAGTTTTTGCCGCTAAAAAAGGCATTCGTTATATCAATGCTGAGGCCAAGCACGGGCGGGTCAGTGAGCAGTCAGCAATGCTCAATCTTCTATTGGGTCAGCGATAATAATTATTGTTTTTCCTTTACACCCCTAGCTAAACTATGGGATGATTTAACTCCATTTCCATCTCAATGTGAAATATTGAAGGATGGGGGTGTTCTTGTTTTGTCATGATTTTTGCGGCCCTGCAGCAAAAATACACGCCAAAACGATTACCTGTTTTCCATACACCCCGGTCTGAAGACCGGGGCTATCAGGATAAAACCCCGACGGGGTTTTCTTTCATGGCCATTACTGCCCCGGAGCTATAGTCCCAGGTTATTATGATGTAACCTCGTTGAGGTTTATGAGCTATCCTACCAGTACGGGCAGTTTTGCATTGGTTCAATTAATTTTTTTTCTCCTCTTTTTTCCATTTCATGTCAGGGGATGGGGTGTTCTTGTTTTGTCATGATTTTTGCGGTACTCCGGCAAAAATACACGCCAAAACGATTACCTGTTTTCCTTATACCCTGGTCTGAAGACCGGGGTTATTAATGTTAAACCCCGCTGGGGTTTTCTCTCATTGTCATTTCTTCCCCGGAGCCATAGCCCCAGGTTAATAGGATGTAACCTCGTTGAGGTTTATGAGCTATCCTGCCGGTACGGGTAATTATGATTTAATTTAATGTGGGTTCGATAGCTCTTAAAGTTAGGTAAAGAAATAAAACCCTGAAAGGGTGATACTTTAATAACCACGGGTATTCACCCGTGGTAAAGTGACACAATAACCGTGGTTTTGGCGGGATTTTTGCTAAAAAAGTGCAAAAATCATGACAAAACTATTGCACCCCGGGCTGATGCCCCGAGCTACCTTTAATTTCCCCCTTCCATCACAAATGTGTCCGCAATCAAAAATGAGTGAGGGACAGAAGCGGCATGCCTAGGGCATACAGCGGATGGCCCGACCCTGACCCACGGTCAGGGGCACTTCCAAAAAAGATCAAAAATCAATCATACTGGTCTTCTGCAACAATGCTTTCGTTTTCGAGAGGGCTTTCCTTGGCTATATAGACTACCTCGCTGCAATTGTCCTCGCTGAAGACCCGAGCGGCTGTTTCCATCAGCAGTTGGGGTGTAATGGCACGATATCTCTCGGTTTCGTCATTGATAAGTGATGCGTCTCCCAGTGCCTCAAAGTAGGCCAGGCTGATTGCTTTGTTGAGCACGCTGACCTCACCGAAGGTAAGACTGCTCTCGACACTGTTTTGCAGCTTGGTGAGCTCTCGCTCCGGGATAGGCTCTGTCGCCAGGATCTCCAGTTCGCGGCGGATGGCCGACCGGGCCTTTTCAATGCTGATGCCCGGCATGTTTTTGCCTTCGACGATAAAGAGGCCCGGCTCTATGGTACCTGATATAAATGCATCAATGGTGCTGAAAAGTTGCTGCTCCTTGTACAGCCGCTGATAAAACCTCGATGACCGTCCCTGAGCCAGCACGTCTGACAGCAGGTCGCAAGCATAATATTCGTCACTAAGCCTGTCGCCCATATGGTATCCGCGGTAGAGTGCATCATGGGGCACGTCGCTGTACAGCACCTTCTGGCGGAAAGTCTTCTGGGCAGGCTCTTGAGGCAAGAGTACAGCCTCATGTCCTCCGGCGGGGATGTCATCAAACCATTTTTGGACAAGTGACTCTGCCTGGGTTAGGCCCAGGTTGCCAGCCAGACAGAGGACAGCATTGTCAGGCCTGTAATACCGGTAGAAAAACGACCTCACTTCATCCAGTGTAGCGTCTGAGATATGGCTCATCTCCCTGCCTATAGTGGGCCATCTGTAAGGATGACGCTCATAAGCCAGCTGGCTGAGGTGGTGCCACATATCTCCGTATGGCTCGTTAAGGCAGGTTTCCTTAAATTCCTCCACCACTACACTTTTTTGGGTGTCCAGGCTTTTTTGGCTGAACGATAGGCTATTCATACGGTCAGACTCGAGCCAGAGAGCAGTCTCTATATTCTGTGCAGGTACGACATTATAAAAATTGGTGAGATCCGAATTGGTAAAGGCATTGTTGTCGCCCCCGGCTTCCTGTATCTGCTCATCAAAATCGTCTACATGCTCTGACCCGCCAAACATCAGGTGTTCAAAAAGGTGGGCAAATCCGGTTTTTTGAGGGTCTTCGTACTTGGATCCCACTTTATACACAATGTTTACGGCAATCATCGGCGTGGACCTGTCTTCATGTACGATGACCCTCAATCCGTTGC
Source organism: Bacteroidota bacterium (assembly GCA_019136675.1). Classification (GTDB taxonomy): domain Bacteria; phylum Bacteroidota; class Bacteroidia; order Chitinophagales; family Saprospiraceae; genus OLB9. Next base: position 1,330 of record JAGVTV010000046.1, on the reverse strand, counting down.
TCAAAACTATTCTATGAAATTCTATCATCTGCGGCTTGTGGTTAATCTGTTTCTTCTTCGGTTTGTTTGTTTTTGTCTTTGCCGGCTCCCTCCACCACGATCACGATCTCTCCCCGGGCAGGGTGCTTTGTAAAATGCTCCGCGGCCTCCTGTACGGGCAGGGTGAGAAACTCTTCGTGCAGCTTGCTGATCTCTCTTGCCACGCACACTTTACGGCTTTCGCCGAAATAACGGCTGATCTCTCCGAGACACCGGAGTACCCTCTGTGGGGACTCATACAGGATGACGGTGGCATCCAGTCCTGCCAGATATACTAGCCTGGTCTGCCTCCCCTTTTTATGCGGCAGGAAGCCCTCAAAATAAAACCGGTCTGCCGGAAGACCGGAGGCCACCAAAGCCGGCACAAAGGCAGTAGGGCCCGGCAGGCAGGTCACCGGCAGGCCCAACATCTGGCACTCCCGCACCAGCAGGAAGCCAGGATCTGATATGCCAGGTGTGCCGGCATCCGAGATCAGGGCTATATTTTTGCCTTCTGTCAGCTGATCCGTGATACCCTTCAGGGCTTTGTGCTCATTGAAGGCGTGAAAGGACCAAAGAGGCTTTTTGATATCAAAGTGGTTGAGCAACTTGCTGCTGGTGCGTGTATCTTCACAAAGGATGACATCACACTCTCTGAGTACCCGGATGGCCCTCAGGGTCATGTCCTCCAGATTTCCGACCGGCGTAGGTACTACATATAGCATAAAAACGACAGGGATTGACAGACAAAAGTAATCATACATAGTCGCCCGAGTGACAATTTTTGGGTTTTTCCGTAAAAATGATGCCCCCGGAAGCATTTTTTGGCTTGACGGATGTAATTATCTTCAACACTTACACGGGAGGTTTTGTTACTAATAGTCATAAATTCCGGCACAATGAAAATATTTTCCCGATCTGCCAGCTTGATTGCTTTTGTATCGGCCATTTTTCTTACACTTTCGTGGAATGATGCCTTGGCACAGCCGCTCAATGACAATTGTCAGTTTGCCACGCCACTCCCTTCAGCAGATGAGTATTGTTCGCAGCCCGCACAGTTTACCAATGTCGGTGCCACGGCAGATCCGGAGTTTATCCAAGGAACAAATACCTGTATTTCGCTCAAGTGGGCCAATGGTGTGTGGTTTTCGTTTGTACCCAAGCAACAGGCGGTACTCATCAGGGTGCAGGGCCTGGGCAATGGTGGCACCATCCGTAGCCCCAAAATCATACTTTTTAAAAAATGCGGTGATTACCTTTCCTGCTCTCCCGGCAAGGATGTGGGTATCGATGAGTTGGTATTTGATGACCT
>JAGVTV010000101.1 GCA_019136675.1 Bacteroidota bacterium | reverse complement strand
CCCTTTTGAAATATCCCTCCACAAAACGATATCGTCAGAAATGTAAAACTGGATTTTCCTGAGCTCAGACTCGGACCAACCTGCCTTCCTGTCAAGTTCGCTTGTGTAATACTTCAGGGAGGGGGAGCACGATGCCAGCAAGAGTGTAAAAAAAATAAAAACAGGTAATCTCATTTTATTTGATTTTAGGGTAAATAATGAAATCGGCCCTATTCCCGGGACCTTACCTTTAGAATCAAATTTATACCCAAAGGTTAACCGGATTAAGAAACTTTAACACCGCAATTAACTTTTTAGTAAGAAAGAGGCCTACCTTTTATTTTTAAAGAATTTCCTGATCAGCTCCGAGCATTCTTCATGTCTGATGCCGTATTCGAGTTTTGTAGCGGGATGCAGGAGTTCTTTTCCATATCTCATAAAGCCTCTTTTTTCGTCACCGGCTCCATAGACCACCCTGTCGATCTGAGACCAGAACAAGGCTCCGGAACACATAATACATGGCTCGAGAGTGACATAAAGCGTGCAGTCCTTAAGGTATTTGCCTCCGAGAAAAGCCGAGGCAGAAGTGATGGCCAGAATCTCAGCGTGGGCCGTCACATCATTGAGCGTTTCTGTTTGATTATATGCCCTTGCAATGATCTGCTTTTTGCATACGATCACGGCACCAATCGGCACCTCTCCGGCCATTTCAGCCTTCGCGGCCTCTTTGAGGGCCTGGTCCATAAAATACTCATCAGAGTGTACAGTCAGCATCTGTCCGTTATTATTGGACTGCAAGGATAAATATTTATTGCTATTTATAAACCATATTGGCTGCTAAAAAGCAGAATATGGCACTGAAGTATAAGATTACCCAAAATCCTGACTTGTTTTTTGCTGATCGGGAATTAATTCTTAATTTTGCACATGGAACACAAGAATACCCACCCCAGCATTGAAGAGGCCCTGACATTTGACGATGTGCTTCTTATTCCCTCCTATTCTGAAGTACTGCCCCGTGAAGTCGATATCAGCACCCGCCTGACTACCGATCTGAAGCTCAATGCCCCCATAGTCTCAGCTGCCATGGACACAGTCACCGAGTACAAGCTTGCCATAGCTATAGCCAGGGAAGGCGGACTGGGAATGATACATAAAAATATGACTATTGAGGCCCAGGCAAACCAGGTCAGAACAGTCAAAAGGTCCGAAAGCGGCATGATTATGGACCCCGTGACGCTGACTGAGGATGCCCTTGTAAAGGACGCATTTCACCTCATGAATGCCAATAAAATAGGCGGCATACCAGTCATCAACAAGTCAGGAAAACTAGTGGGTATCCTTACCAACCGCGACCTGAGGTTTGAGACAAATGCCGAAAGGCCGGTAACTGAAATAATGACCAGCGAACGGTTGATTACAGCACCCAATGGTACCACTCTCCACCAGGCCAAAGAAATCCTACAGAAATACAAGATCGAAAAACTCCCGGTGGTGGATGAGCACGGACACCTGATAGGGCTGATCACTTATAAGGACATCATGAAACTGGAAAACTTTCCTAATTCAGCCAAGGATGGCCACGGCCGGCTATTGGTAGGTGCAGCTGTAGGCGTAAACCGTGAGATGCACGACAGGGTGGAAGCCCTTGTCCATGTAGGAGTCGACGTAATTTGCGTGGACACTGCTCACGGGCATTCAAAAGGGGTGCTTGATGCGGTTGCAGACATAAGATCAAGGCATAAATACCTGCAAATTGTCGGTGGAAATGTAGCTACAGCAGAAGGTGCCAAAGCACTGGCTGATGCAGGCGTCAACGCTGTAAAAGTAGGTGTGGGGCCCGGAAGTATATGCACTACCCGTATTGTGGCTGGAGTGGGTGTACCTCAGCTCTATGCAATAATGAACGCTGCCCGCGGCCTGAGAGGAACAGGCGTGCCTATCATAGGTGACGGTGGTATCAGATATACAGGAGACATAGCCAAAGCACTGGCAGCAGGAGCCACCACTATCATGGCGGGATCGCTTTTTGCAGGCACCGAAGAAGCTCCCGGAGAGACCATACTACTTGAGGGCAGAAAGTTTAAGGTATACCGAGGCATGGGTTCACTGGGTGCTATGGAACTGGGCAGCAAGGACAGGTATTTCCAGGATGTGGAGGACGACATAAAAAAACTGGTCCCTGAAGGCATAGAAGGTCGTGTCCCCTACAAGGGTACGGTCTCGGAGGTCATGGTGCAATACATTGGCGGGCTAAGAGCCGGCATGGGTTATTGCGGAGCCGCAAGTATCACAGACCTGCAGCATGCAAAAATGGTCCGGATGTCAGGCTCGGGAATTCTGGAAAGCCATCCGCACAACATCACTATCACCAAAGAATCTCCCAATTACAGTAAAAAAGGATAAAAGCCTTTCATAGGTTTTGGCTGCAGCCAAAAATTTTGAAATTTTTTGGTCCTTACATTATAATATTATTTCATGTATTGGGCAGTGAAAATGTGAAACTTAAAAAATAGATGAAAATATTTTATATATTTAGAAACTAAATTTGTATCCGGTGTGTTTATCTGAGAGTTGTAAGTATACCCAAAAGTTGTATATTTGCCCTACCAAAGACAGTAATAAAATCCCCACTTTATTTTATTTCCTTTCTTTGGGCATTCATTGACAGATGTTCCATGGTTTTTTTTTATAAACCTTGTGGAATAAAAATATTGGTTTCTAAACCGGAAGAAGTAGTTTTCTTATTTTGAGACCTTAGTCGAAAGAGCCCTCGTATCTAGTTACCTGGGCTCTTCGCATTTTATACCCCGCCATAATTTTTCCTTCAATCTTCCTGGCAGTTTTAAACCTTACACCAGTTATTTTGTCTAAAAAAAACAGATTAGCGGAAAAGATATTCCGAGCTGTATGTTGAGGCGTGCACATCAAATGAAAGAGCCTCGGTTTAGTCTTATAGCGATTTTTGTTTTGAATTTTTAAATGTACTTTTAGTAAATATATTGTATTTTTGCCTAATAACCCTTTAATTTTCACCCATGAAAAACACATTTTTCTTCCTTTTGCTATTACTGGCACAGTGGTCTGTACTATCCGCCCAAAACGAAGCCGCAGCAGAGCCCACCGGCTTGCCGGGAGATAATTTCAGTCTCGAAGGTGCCCTGGAATTGTTTAGACAGGCACAAAATCCTGAAGAATTTGAAAAGCTGCTAAACAGTGAGGATCAGCATGTCAATAACATTGACCTCAACGAAGACGGCGAGACGGATTACATCCGTGTAATAGAGACCCATGATAAAGATGTGAGGGTATTTGTACTGCAGGTACCGGTATCCGATAGTGAGAATCAGGATATAGCGGTCATTGGCCTGGAAAAAACAGGAAAGGACGAAGCCGTCCTCCAGATAATCGGAGATGAGGAAATCTTTGGCGAGGAAATGATCGTCGAACCCTCCGACGGCAGCGAAGAGGCAGAAATTGAAGGCGAAGACAAAGGCCCTGCACCTTCTTATGGAAACAGAGCAGCCATTGTGGTCAATGTCTGGGGTTGGCCGTGTGTACGATTTGTGTATGCTCCGGGCTACAGGCCCTGGATATCGCCATGGAGATGGAGGCATTATCCGACATGGTGGAGGCCCTGGAGACCATTGGGCTGGGCCGTATGGCATCCATTCAGAGTCACCCATTACCGTCCAACTGTCAGAGTGGTACACAGCCACAGGGTCGTACGTGCCCACCGGGTATACAAACCGACCAGAGTATCGTCAACAACTGTGCGTACCAGGACCACTGTAGCACGTAATAATTACAAGGTCACCCGCACCAAAACCAAAGTCACCGGGCCAAGAGGCAATTCAGTCACTAAAAAGACAACAACCGTAAAAGGTCGCAACGGTAACGTCAGGGCTAAAAGGACCACGGTCAAAGGAAGGAGAGGCTAAAACTGGCTCTCTCCTTCGTATCTTATTATTTTATATCAGCCATCACATTGCGGATGACCTGTGTTACCTTGGTGTCTTCGGTCAAAAAACCGTCATGGCCCAGATCAGAGTGAATTACATCCAGCCTTGCATTTGGAATAAAGCGGTGCAGAAGTTGTTGCTCTTCAAGAGGAAATAGGATATCGGTTTCTATGCCGAGTACGGTGGTCCTGGCACGGACCCGTGAGAGAGCGACTTCAATGCCGCCCCTTCCTCTACCGACATTGTGGCTGTCCATGGCTTTGGACAATGTCCAGTAGGAAAAAGCATTAAACCGTCTTACGAACTTCTCTCCCTGATACCTCTGATAGGACTGGACCCGAAAATCATCGATTTTGTCCGTGTCATCTGACTGGGTTTTATTATAGCCCCTGGCTGACCTGTATGACAGCAG
>JAGVTV010000105.1 GCA_019136675.1 Bacteroidota bacterium | reverse complement strand
GTCTATCACAGGTGACAACGTCATCTGCAATGGTGAGTCGACGACCCTGACCGCTTCCGGCGGAACTTCATACTCATGGAGCAACGGACAAAACACGGCTTCCATTTCAGTAAGTCCGGCAGCCACCACAACCTACTCCGTCACTGTAACTGACGCCAACGGTTGCTCTGCAGCCACTTCCGTGGCCGTGACCGTCAATCCGCTGCCTACACCTGTAATTACAGGTAATACTTCGATCTGTAACGGCAGCCAAACCATCCTGACAGCTACGGGTGGCGGAACTTATCTGTGGTCCAACGGGGCTGCAACATCGGTAATAACCGTCGCACCCCAAACTTCTGCCACATACACCGTAACAGTAACCAATGCCAACTCTTGTACAGCATCTGCTGCTGCAACGGTGATGGTCAAGCCGAAGCCAACACTGCATTTTTCAGGAATAGAAAATATATGCAAAGGCGATTCTGCCGTTATTGTCGTAACCGGATCCACACCAAATACATGCCCGGGGGTTTGTAATGTTACCAACAACTCTACGTTGTCTTACTGGGATCTGAATGCCTGTCAGTCTTTCATGTCCAATGGTTCTCATGTTAATTATTCTGAATTTTTACCAGTGGTTGCAAATGGAAATTGCCTTGGAGTTTCAGCAGGAACAGTACACAGATTGCCAAACAATAAGCATTCCTGTACACCAGGACCAAACGGATCCATAGGCATGTGCATACCTTCTCAAGATCATTGTGCTGCTTCAAAGCTTGATTATTCCCAGGCATTGAGGTTCCAGATTACACTGAATCCGGCTCAAACCGGCCAGATTACAGGGCTTGAATTTTATGAGCAAGCTCCTGAAAACTTCCAGTTCGTTTCCGGTCCGACAGGACCAAACAACTATGCCACGAAGTTCCTGGTCAGAGTCAGTAAAAACGGTGAGTTTATCTACTACGAGGACAACATCGCCACCAACAGAACCTGGGGTCTGCAGAGTTTTGATTTTTCATCCAACAACAATTTTAAAACACTGGCTGCTGCAACCTATCTGTTTGAACTAATACCTTACTGCAGGATAAATAATGGTGCCGCCGAATCAGTATGGGATGTGGATGAAATCAGGGTACTCGGTGGATGCTGTCAGGGCAATACCAATGAGATCTCTAGCTATCAATGGTCAAATGGCGATACCGGCACTTCCATAACGGTCAGGCCAACACAAAACACCACTTATACTGTAACTGTCACAGATTGCTGTGGCTGTACACATACAGGAACATTTGATGTAAAAGTGGGCTGCCTGGTAGCCGACCTGGGACCTGATAAGATGATAAACCTGGGAGAGAGCATCACACTTACCCCAACCGTCACAGGTGCAAGCAATTGCAATGGTGCCGGCGGAAGCAATGTCAGTTACAAGTGGTCCAATGGTGAAACAACAGCCTCAATAACTGTAACACCGATTTCCTCCACCTTTTACAGGCTCACGGTAACAGACTGCAATGAATGTGTAGATGTAGAAAGCGTATCCATCCATATTATGATGAACAGGCCTATCACAACGTATCCGAATCCTGCTACCGAAAGGATCAACATTGCTTCAGAAATGGATCTTGACCCGGCTATTCTGAAGGTTCGCCTGTATAGTGCTGACGGTAAGAAAGTCCTCTCAGATCATCCGCAACTGGATGTAGTTAATCTCCGCAATATTTCTGTGGTTATTCCGCCTCATTTGACATCAGGTGTTTATTTGCTGGAAATCGATACCGGCGAAAGACGGTTTACAGAGAAGGTCATACTTCTGAAATAGTAAAAACACAAAGGCCGGGCATATGTCCGGCCTTTGTGTTTTTTTTAAAATAAAAGAACAGCCCGGGAAGGTCCCGAAGCTGTTTAAATCTTTACAAACCTTGTTGGTTTCTTTAGTTTAGTTTGCCGGTAAATTTCTTAACAGCGTAACTTGCTTTTTCCACCACATCATAATTTATATTATAAACATGGTATTTTCCGGTTACCTCGACTGACAACACACCGGCCATTCTCAAAATTTTAAGATGCTGTGATGTGATGCTTTGTTCCAGATCCAGATTGCTGTAGATTTTGTTGACATTGATGGACTTGTGCTCATCAATAAACTCTAAAATCTTTAACCTTAACGGGTGAGCTAATGCTCTCATCAACTCCGACGAATAATGTAACTTATCATTGTCGAAAGTAACCTTTGTACCTCTCATTTTGTGTTCCTTATTTTAATTTTAAGACCTAGGCACAAATATGAAGAGATAATTTCTTTTGACAAAGAAAATATTAAAAAAAAATTTAATTTAACTTAAAAAACTGTCAAATCACCCACATTAAGAACTCAAAACGAGGCCAAGGGTAAATTTTGGAAGCTTAAATTGTTGATGTACACCAAATAATGATACTTTACTAAAAGTAAACTATTAACTGGTCAAATCCTCTACAAGGGTCGAAATCTGAGAAAGCCTTTCCTTATCCAATGAATAATAGATAAACTTACCCTGCCTCTCAGTGGCGACAACTCCTGCCCGCCTAAGGATGGCCAAATGTTGCGAGGCAACAGACTGTTCAAGTCTCAGCTTGATATAAATGTCTGTCACTGTCATTGTCTCTCCGTCTTCCAGGAGGTCAATGATCCTCTGTCGAAGTTTGTGGTTTACGGCCCTAAGTACCAATACTGCCTTCCTCAGGTCGGCATAATCTAACTGTACTTCCTTACCCCCTCCCTTCTTTAAAGTAACTGATTCGTTCTTCTTATTTCTCATGCGAAATGATTTGTTAGTTCACGGAATTCTGTTTTGTTAATTCAATAACCGTACCAAACATTTCATAAACTAACTATAAACCGGTTTTCTTTTTTATATTGGTGAATTTTATATATGTAAATAACTGCTTTTGATGATTAAAAGTTCACCGGTTATAAAATTTTCTTTTTCGAAGCTGTAATGTTAGGAGCTTTAAAATAATCCGGAGAAAAGGTCTTGTGCGGAGTAAACTTCTCATTGGCGAAAGCCTCAAACACGGGCCTGCTCATATACGAAGCCGAAGTACCGGAATGGTGGTAAATGCAGTGTTTACCATCCTCGTATTTTATAAACTTACGGGATCCGTTACCGCAAAGATGCCATGTGTTGTTGACAGATAACGTATCGCCTATATTATCCCTGTCCAATATAATAGGACCAGGTGTCGTGATCCTATGGCCTGCCGCATCGTATATACCCATGTAAACTTCTTCTCTTCGTGCATCGATCATGCAAACTATATAGTCTGTGGCAGTAAACCCGTCCCTGTTGATACCATGCATCAGTATATCAAGACTGCTCATGGTTAAGAGTGGAATATTGCATGCAAAACACAGTCCTTTAGCAGTTGCAGCACCTACCCTTAGAGAAGTGTAGGACCCAGGACCGTCACTCAGGGCCACCGCTGCCAGGCCCGATGACATGATACCCGCTTTTTCGAGGCATCGCTGTATCAATAAGGTTAACTCCTCCGTGTGGCTGTTTGGCCTGGATGAAGTCTCTTCGCATATGGTCATTCCGTCCCTGGCAATAGCTACGGAACAAATCTCGGTGGAGGTCTCCAGCTGTAGGATATAAGACATAAATTATTTTAAAGAGAGCAATGCCTTATATCTTTTTGTATCTTTCAATATGTTGACAGCTTCTTTTATTTCGTTGTCGTTGTCCAGCGTATGCCGTACTCTGCCTTTCTGGAACTGGTATCTTGATACTATCTCCTTTTCAATTTCTCCGGTAATCTGGCTTTTGGCCAGCATTAGTTCATTTGATTTTGAATTTTCTATCCTGGCCAGCAATTTTTTGACTTCTTCGGCCATTTCAGTTTTGTTTTGTTTAACCATTTCCTCCTGGGAGAGCTTTAAGTGCTTTTCTGCCTGGGTTTCGTATTTAAACCCGTATTTCTTTACAAACTCGATAAAGTCATTGTAATCCGAAAATTTAAACTTGTCCGCAGAATGTAAACTATCCTTACCGGCACAAAACTTATTGGCATACTCAAAAATGACATGCTGCTCAAGAAGGGCCTGTGTTACAGGCAAGATCTCCCTTGCAGGCAGTTTTACATCGGGGGTAACACCACCTCCGTCAAGTACTGTCCTTCCGTTTCTTGTCCTGAATTTAGACCTCTGACTGTCTGGTATATCTTTTGGTTCGCCGTTTTCATACTCCACACCCTGGATACATCTTCCGCTTGGTATGTAGTATTTGGAGGTAGTGAGTTTTAACCTGGAGTTGTACGGTAATTCTTTGGTATTTTGCACAAGTCCCTTGCCAAATGATCTCTGGCCTATCAGCACCCCTCTGTCAAGATCCTGGATGACACCTGAAACGATCTCAGAGGCTGACGCAGACCTTTTGTCAATGAGTATCGCCAGCGGAATCTCCAGGTCAGTGGGTGGATTGAGGGTCTTAAAGATCTGGTCTCTTTCCTTGATTTTGCCTTTTGTGGACACTACAGCTTCGCCGGTAGGGACAAACAGATTACAGATATTGACTGCCTCGTGAAGCAACCCTCCTCCGTTTTGACGCAAGTCCAGGATAACACCGGCCATATCAGGATTCTTGCCTTTCAGGTCCCTGAGGGCTTTAGAAATATTGTTCGAAGCATTTTGAGTAAAAACAGTAAGAGAAATGTAACCTACGTCGTCTGATACAAACCCGGAATAGGGTACATTGGGAATGTTTACCTCACCCCTTTTCATTTTTTTATCTTCGACGACATCCTTGCCGTTGGGTATAACAGTAAGTGTTACGTCAGTACCTGGTAACCCCCTCATGATAGCATTGATCTCCTCCATTTTTTTGCCTTCGATCCTTACCCCATTAATGGCCACAATCTGGTCTCCCGCTCGGATGCCTGCTGCATGTGCCGGGCCTCCTTCAAAGGGTTCGAGGATTCTCAGCTTTTCGGCCACCAAACCTACCTTGGCACCGATGCCCTGATATTTTTCGTCGTCATTGATCCAGTAGCTTTCGGCCTCAGATTCCGAAACATAGTTGGTATAAGGATCCAGCCGGTGTGTCATGGCATCGATGGCCGTTCTCATCATGGTTGAAGGGTCAAGCTCATCGACAAAATTTGTATTCAATTCCCTGTATACACTGATGAATATCTCGAGATTCTTGCTGATTTCAAATAGTTTATCGTTCTGGACAGTTACCGCAGCGGTACTGCCTAAAAAAATAAGTCCCAAAAGGGCGTACCTGAGTTTTTTAGACATCTTAATTCTCTGTTGAGTTAAATTTGGTTACTAACGTTATTATGGGAGATTACTGTCTTATAAAATGTATAATTTTTTCAAAAAGTTCATTTGGCTTGTCAGCATGAACCCAATGTCCTGCACCTTTTATGGTTTCCAGTCTGTAATCTGAAAACATTTCCCCGATTATGTGCAGATCTGCATCCTGGACATAATCCGAATTTTCGCCGCGGATAAAAAGAGCAGGTGTATCAATCACATGACCGGAGGTCACTTCATCCAGAATATTTTGGTAGGAGCGGACAAGCAAGGGCAGGTTCATTTTCCAGGTATACTGGCCGTCTTTGGTCCGTGTAAGGTTTTTGAGTAAAAACTGCACCACTCCGGGTTCTGTAAGCTTTTCTTCCAGGACAGACTGAGCCTGATGACGGTCCGTAAGTGTGTCCAGATTTACAGAAAGCAAAGCATCTATAACCTCATGGTGACCTGGCGGGTATTTTTTCGGTGCTATATCAATGACTATGAGTTTCGAGACCATATTTTCGTGTTCTGCAACAAACTGTATGGCTGCCTTTCCTCCCATACTGTGACCTATGATGACAGACTGATAAATCCAGTTTTCATCCAGAAAATGATAGATATCATCCGCCAGAAGATGGTAATCAAATGCCTCAGTGCGGGGTGACCTCCCATGATCCCGAAGATCTGCAAGTACAGCCATATACCCTGCTTCTGCAAGCATCTTGCCTAGGGTCTGCCAGTTGTCAAGCATGCCAAACAAGCCATGAAAGATCACAATGGGTTGCCCTGATCCGTATATCCTGTGGTTTAACTGCATTCTTACCGTAAAAAAATTATCTTTACAGATATCTTATAATGCCCTAATATTTAAAAAGTTTAATCTAATTCAGATTTTTAAACATTTAATAAATCGTAATATGTACATATCTGCTAATGTCATTCCTTATGGTGACCAATGTCATATTTCCTGAAAAGCAGGATATCTAACTTGTGGCAAATTTTCCATTATGAATGTGATCTTTTACCTTATAATCATCAGCTTGGTAGTGGCCGCGGGTTTTCTGATAGCTTTTTTATGGGCTGTCCGCGACGGTCAATATGATGATGAATATACACCGAGTGTACGCATTCTGCTGGATGACGACATGATTGACAAAGAAAACAAAACCAATTAATAATAATTAAATTCTGACTTATGGCAAATTTAGAAACGTTTAGTTACGACAACAAGATTGTACGCAACTTTGCCTGGGCTTCGATCGCTTTCGGGGTCATAGGTATGTTGGTGGGTGTTATCGTTGCTTTCCAGTTAGTATTTCCGTCTCTCAACCTTGGCATTGCTGAGGTGTCGTTTGGCCGTATCAGGCCCCTGCATACCAATGCCGTGATTTTTGCATTTGTTGGCAATGGTATTTTTACTGGAGTGTACTACTCCCTGCAGAGGCTTCTTAAGACCAGGATGTTTAGTGACACACTTTCCAATATCCATTTCTGGGGATGGCAACTGATTATTCTTGCAGCAGCTGTCACCTTGCCCCTTGGACTCACATCCGGCAAGGAATATGCCGAATTGATATGGCCTATAGACCTTGCCATAGCAGTGGTATGGATCGTATTTGGTATCAACCTCTTCGGTACCCTCCTTAAAAGGCGTGAAAACCACATCTATGTGGCCATTTGGTTTTACATAGCCACGTGGATTACGGTTACTGTGCTACACGTGGTAAACAGCCTTCAGCTTCCTTATAGTCTTACTCACGGCTATTCGGTTTTTGCCGGTGTGCAGGACGCTCTTATTCAGTGGTGGTACGGACACAATGCGGTGGCATTTTTCCTGACCACACCTTATCTTGGACTGATGTACTATTTTATGCCCAAGGCAGCAAACAGACCAGTGTATTCTTACAAGCTTTCGATCATCCACTTCTGGGCATTGATATTTATATATATATGGGCCGGGCCGCACCACCTTCTGTACACTTCATTGCCGGACTGGGCCCAGTCTTTGGGTACAGTATTTTCCATCATGCTTATCGCTCCGTCATGGGGTGGTATGCTTAACGGACTCCTGACACTTAGGGGAGTTTGGGATAAGGTAAGGACAGATCCTGTTCTCAAGTTTTTTGTGGTGGCTGTGACCGCTTACGGTATGGCTACCCTGGAGGGTCCGCTGCTCTCCGTAAAATCACTCAATGCCATTACACACTTTACAGACTGGACCATAGGCCATGTACACATCGGTGCACTGGGATGGAACGGTATGCTGACATTCGGTATGATGTACTGGCTGGTTCCAAGGCTTTACGGCACCAAACTTTACTCTGTCAAGCTGGCTAATATCCACTTCTGGATGGGCACTCTGGGCATCCTAGTATATGCCATACCTATGTACTGGGCTGGATGGACACAGTCCCTGATGTGGAAGCAGTTTACTCCGGATGGATTTCTGCAGTACGGAAACTTCCTGGAAACAGTCACCCAGATCTTACCCATGTATATGCTGAGAGCCATCGGTGGTACGCTGTTTTTCCTGGGAATCTTCGTTTTGATATATAACCTGTATAAAACGGTGAAGTCTGGCAGTTTGATAGCCAATCAGGAAGCTCAGGCTCCTCCAAGAATCGCCTACGAAGCACATAACAACGAATACTGGCACAAATGGATAGAAAGAAGACCTATCCAGATGCTGCTGGTAAGTGCAGTTCTGGTGATTATAGGTTCACTTATTGAGATAGCTCCCATGATGATGATAGATGATAATGTGCCAAAGATTGCTTCTGTCAAACCCTATACTCCTCTTGAGCTGGAAGGACGTGACATCTACGTCAGGGAAGGGTGCTATACCTGCCACTCTCAGATGGTGAGGCCATTCAGGTCCGAGACAGAAAGATACGGCGAATACTCCAAGTCAGGTGAATATGTGTATGACCGTCCGTTCCAGTGGGGTAGCAAGCGTACAGGCCCAGACCTACACAGGGTAGGCGGCAAATACCCGGACAGCTGGCACTACAACCATATGATGGACCCAACCTCAATGGCACCTGGTTCCATTATGCCAACCTATGGTCATCTGTTTAAAAATGACCTGAACACCACCTATACTCCCGCCAAGATCAAGACTCTCCAGACATTGGGGACACCCTACCCTGAAGGTTTTGCCGAAAAGGCAGTAGAAGACATCAAAATCCAGGCTAAAAAAGTCAAAGACAACCTGGCCAAGGACAAGATCAATCAGGAAAACCTTGAGAACAAAGAAATTGTGGCACTGATTGCTTACCTGCAGAGACTGGGAACCGATATCAAGGTCAGTGACAAAACATCAAAATGACGCTAAAACAAGGAAACCATGGCTAAGTATATATTGCAGAACGCAGGAAACATAAACTGGATGGCACTTTTTGCCCTCATCACCTTCCTGACCATATTTATCATAAGCATCATCCTCGTGCTGAGAAAAAACAACAGCACTATAAAGCATATGGCTGACCTGCCGCTGGAAGATGATTGACCTTTCAATTTTTGAATTGTATTTACAAATCACAAAACCAAAATAAATGAAGAATAAGTTTTTTAATAAAATAGCAATAATAACGGCAGCACTGATGTGGTCTGTCACAACATATGCTCAGGAAGTGGTCGCAGAAGCAGCTCCTCCCGCTCCTAATTTCTTTAATCAGGCCTACAACAATATTCTGGTCGTGCTGACCATCCTCGTATTGATCCTGGTGGTATTGGCAGGCATTAACCTGGTATGGGCACTCATCGAGTCACAGAGAATGAAACTTCTGGACAGATATGGGCCGGAAGTATTGGAAAAAGCCAATTTGACAGCAAGTGGTTCTCTTTGGAGTACACTGTCAGAAAAAGCCTGGAAACTGGTACCAAAGGACAAGGAACAGGATATCGACCTGGGACACGAGTACGATGGTATCCGTGAACTTGACAATTCGCTCCCCCCATGGTGGCTATGGCTGTTTTACGGCACCATCCTGTGGTCTGCTGTCTACCTCTGGTATTACCATGTTTCAGACAGGGGGCCTGACCAGCAACAAGAGTATGTGGCAGCCATGGAAATGGGCGAGGCTGAAAAAGCTAAATTCCTGGCTACTCAGGCCAATTCTGTAGATGAAAAGACAGTTACCGTGCTCACTGATGCTGCAGCACTGGCTGAAGGAAAGGAAATATACACTGCAAGCTGTATGGTTTGCCACGGAGCAAATGGTGAAGGTACTGTGGGACCAAACTTTACTGACAAATACTGGATTCATGGTGGCAGGATAAATGACCTTTTTAAGACCATCAAATATGGTGTACCTGAAAAAGGCATGATCTCCTGGCAGTCACAACTGAGGCCGGCAGCCATCCAGAAGGTGGCAAGTTACATCTTGTCTCTGCAGGGTACCAATCCGCCAAATCCAAAAGCACCTCAGGGAGACCTCTTTGATCCGGCAGCAGCTGGTGAAAAGTCAACAGCTCCGGCTGACAGCACGGCTGTGGGACAGGCAAACTCCCCAAAAAAGGACACCACGGCGGTAAACGACGTCAAGGCGGCCAATAAATGAAACCAGTCAATTAAAATTAAAATGGCAGGGTGTGTGTATCTATACTTACATCCTGCCGTTTTTTTCAATGCTATATTTGTTACACAGTAGTTTGTGTTTTATAAGTAATTTTGAACCGATAAACTGATTTTTAATGTCTTCAGATACTTTTCACCCGGTTGATGAACAGTTCAGGGATAAGATCTCAACCGTCGACAACAGCGGGAAAAGAGTGTGGATCTACCCCAAGAAACCTTCCGGCAAATACACCAACTACAGGATATGGCTATCCTATTTGTTTCTGATAATTCTTTTTGGCCTTCCTTTTATCAAGGTCAATGGTGAGCCATTTGTTCTGTTAAACATCCTTGAGCGGAATTTTATCTTATTTGGGATCCACTTCGGTCCACAGGATTTTTATCTTTTCGCCATAGCGATGCTCATCCTGCTGGTATTTATTATCCTGTTTACAGTCATTTTTGGAAGGCTGTTTTGCGGATGGATATGTCCGCAGACTGTTTTTATGGAGATGGTGTACAGACGTATCGAATATGCCATCGAAGGGGACTACAACGCCCAGAAAAAGCTGGATGCCGCCCCATGGACAAGTGTGAAGATTATAAAGCGTATTGTTAAGCATACCATATTCTTTGCTATTGCTGTGTTTATTGCCAATACCTTTCTGGCCTATATCATTGGCCTTGATCAGGTGTTGAAGATCGTTAGGGAGCCGATATCCATGCACCTTGGCGGATTTACTGCCATGATAGCTTTTTCGTTTGCATTCTACATTGTTTTTGCCAGGCTGAGGGAGCAGGTATGCACTACCATATGTCCGTACGGAAGGTTGCAGGGCGTGATGCTAGACAATAAATCCCTCGTGGTGGCATACGATTTTGTACGCGGAGAGCCCAGAGGCAAGATACAAAAGTCAAAGGCAACTGACCAAACTGTTGCAATGTCCCTGACTGAAGGTGAAGACGAGTATCTTGCAAAAATGCAAAATAAGCTGGGTGACTGTATCGATTGCAAACTTTGCATCCATGTATGTCCGACCGGCATCGACATCAGAAACGGAACCCAGCTCGAATGTATCAACTGTACAGCCTGCATGGACGAATGTGACACTGTGATGAAAAAAATCAACAGGCCGGCCGGACTTATACGCCTCGACAGCATAGATGGCATCACCAAAAAGGAGCACAGGCTTGTCAACGCAAGAAGCATTGCCTACTCGGCTGTATTACTGGGACTCATACTGCTGGAGGTAGTCTTGTTTAGCCTGAGGTCTGATGTCGAGGTATTGCTGCTTCGCACCGGTGGCTTGCTTTCACAGGAAAATGCTGACGGTACTGTCAGCAACCTCTATAATTACCAAATGATCAATAAAACCAACCATTCTTACCAAATGGAATTCCGGATGCTTGAACCTGAAACAGGTAATTTCGAAGTGATAGGAAAAGCCCCGGCAGTAGACAAAAACAATAAATCAGAAGGGGCCGTATTTATAAAAATACCAAAGGAAAAACTTCAGAGCGGTAAAAACAAAATAGTCGTGGGAGTATATTCCGAAGGCAAGTTGATCACAAAAGTCAAAACCACCTTTTTCGGGCCCATCAAGTAAATATGAACCACCAAGCCTGCGAATTGTTGAAATGCCATAAGTCACAGTCGCAGGCTTTTTTATTATCCGATCAACAATGGGGGTTATACCTCTGATTTTAGTATCAAAACAGACATAATTAAATTTTATGAAATTCAATTGGGGTACCGGTCTGGTCATTTTTTTTATCCTTTTTATAGCCACACTGGGATTTGTCCTGTATAAATCCCGTCAGCATGACCACAGCCTCGTCATTGACAATTACTACGACGAGGACATAAAATACCAGGAGCACTACAATAAGGTCCGCAACACCACAGAACTGCCCGTAAAGGTTAAAGTGAGCTACAGTAGCGGAGACCCGCAGATGGTACTTTTTTTCCCTGTTGACAGCACTGCTGGTATTGCATCAGGCAAAATCAAATTATATAACCCTGTCACAAATAAGGCGGACAAAGACTACGATTTCCAAACCGATGCGGCAGGCAGGTACAATATTCCGATGCAGGATATCACTTCGGGAAGATGGAAAATCAAGATTGACTGGAAGCAGGCCGGTAAGGAATATTACCAGGAAGAAGAGTTTATCAAGTAGCCACCGATTTGTACTGGATAGCAATAACCCTGGGATTTTTTGGCAGCCTTCACTGCCTCGGAATGTGCGGTCCGCTGATCATTGCCACGCACAGTGTCAGGAAGTTGAGTGGTGGCAGCCTTGTTATCTCCACTTTATTGTACAATTCCGGCAGAATCCTTGGTTACATCACCCTGGGACTGATTGCGGGACTACTCGGTAGTGCCGTAGCTATGGCAGGAGCTCAAAAAGGGGTCTCGGTTTCCATAGGTGTGATGCTGATTTTGGCTGGCATCTTTTCTGTCAATCCTGACAACCTTATGGGCAAGGTTCCTTTAATTGCAGATTTCACCAGGCATATTAACACCACACTTTCAGGTTATCTCAGGAAGTCTTCCGAGGTACCCGCCTGGATTGTGGGCTTTGTAAATGGGTTTCTGCCGTGCGGCCTTGTATATATAGGCATTGCCGGAGCACTCTCCCTTAATAACATCTGGGGATCGGCAGGGTTCATGCTTTTTTTTGGTCTCGGTACCTTGCCGGCCATGACTGCAGCCGCCCTCATTCACGGCAACCTTCCGCAAAAGATGAGGGCATGGCTCAGAAACTTATACCCTTTGATCACTTTGTTGTTGGGTATTTATATGGTGTATCGGGGACTTATGTCCAAACTTCCCCTCGAGCTCGATTTCTTTGAAGCTCTTAAAAATCCGGTCATGTGCCATTAACTCCGAGTGGCCCGAATTTGTCATTCTTCAGGTATCATCTTTATCTCCGGCTGTTTATTCTCCACCACTACTCTGGCTGCACCAGCTTTCTGCACGATAACGGACTTGCCCAGATCACTCAGATTTTTACTTTCATAGATCTTCATGGCTGTGGATACATCGATGGCCTGCCGTGTCTGTTCATCCAGGTCAAAGGTAAGTGTGATAAAGTTCAGTGAAACGCCGAGGGTGTCAAGCACCTTATTGGATACATCCAGCAGCTTGTTTTCTATCTCTGCCTGATCGAGCTCCACGATATCTTCGTTTATGAAGATAGCCTTTGATACATCCCGTATTCTTTTATCAATGACCATATTTTCGGCCCCTTCAAAGGCGGAAGGATCGAGAGCACCTTCGCTGTCTGCGTGTGCATTGGCTTTGCCGAGGAATTTAGCCTGCCTTATAAACGCAAGAGGGTCTGTAATGGAATAGTCATAATCTATGTGTACAAATGCCCTCACACGGTCCTTAAGATTGGTGATAAATCGGCTGTCTCCCTGCATCGGATAATTGGGTATGACGACTTTCATGTAACAGGGGTTGGCTACACCCTTAGGCACGGCGTCGCCTGCATTGATCTTTTTCCAGGTCATGCCGCAGTCCGAAGAAATAACCACCTGCTGATTGGATTTGGCATAATTGCAGGACTGAAGTATTACTAAAACCCCTATTACAGGGATCATTAAATTGAACAAGTTTCTCATACTATTTTGATTTTTATTTTATCCAATTAACAAACAGACCTTCAAATGATTCCCACTTAAGGATATAAAGGCCTCCTCAGTCGATAAACACCCTAAAACCTTCTATAAAACTGTCCGGAAACATTTTGGTTCGATATGCTTGCATTTCATTATCAGGCTAAATAAAATTCTTAATTTTACCTGATCTTTTTACTGTAAAAGGTGTTATGCCAATAAAATATAACAAACCATGACTGTAGTCCTTTATGTTTCCATTATGATAGCTACCGTGCTTGCTATGGAGTTTGTAGCGTGGGCTGCCCATAAATATCTGATGCACGGATGGTTGTGGATATGGCACGAGGATCACCACAAGCCTCATTACGAAAAGACAGGATTTTTTGAAAAAAATGATCTGTTTTTCCTGGTTTTTGCCATTCCAAGTATGATTTGTTATATAATAGGGTCACTTTTTGCGGACTACCGCTGGGTATTGTTTATTGGCATAGGTATTTCCATTTATGGCCTTATCTATTTCCTCATCCATGATGTATACATTCACCAGCGGTTTAAGTGGTTCAGACAACTGGACAGTAAATACAGCAGGGCCATCCTTAGGGCACACGGAGCCCACCATGCCAGCACAAAAAAGGAGGATGGAGAATCATTCGGGCTGCTTATAGTTAACCCCAAGTACTTTCAGTCCAGGGCCCGAAAGGCCGGCTGATCACAGGTAATCAAATGTTTTATATCCTTCCAAAGACTTGTATATAAGGTTCTGCACCTTGATTCTGTACTCCTTGTTGTTAAAGGTCTGATTGTGTCTGCCGGGATAGGTCCTGTTGGCACAAAAAATATAAATTATCTTGTTTTCCGGGTCGGCCCAGGCAGCTGTGCCTGTAAATCCTGTGTGGCCAAAAATCGAATTAGGTGCAAAGTCAGACACATTTTTTGTTCTTCCGCCATCCATTTCTTTCATATCAAATCCCAGCCCTCTTCTTGATGACCTTTCGTGACGGGTAGTAAAAAGCGAAATTGTCTCTGGCTTAAGATACTTCACGCCTCCGTAGCTGCCTTTGTTGAGGAGCATTTGCATCAGGACTGCCATTTCGCCGGCATTGGAAAATAGGCCCGCATGGCCCGCCACACCTCCCATCATAGCCGCCCCCATATCGTGGACATAGCCCTGGAGCGTCTGATGCCGGAAATAATTGTCGACTTCTGTCGGAGCCACATACTGCACAGGATGGGTAAGCGAAATCCTGAAACCCGTGTTTTTCAGGCCTAGCTGTCTGTAAAAATTTTCGTGGACATATCTGTCCAGTGGCTGACCCGACTGGTTTTCCACTATTTTTTGCATGATCATAAAACCCAGGTCACTGTACCTGTAATTGTTGTTTTCGCGTAAGGTGCTTTGCCAGATCATCCTGTACAGTGTATCTCTGTAATCATTACGCATGAACATACTTCTCGCCACAGGTATATTAAAGTTTTCATTTAACAGTGGTCGGTAGTAATTTGTATTCAGTGAGTTTGACTTGCCCTTTGGCAGGGTATATTCGTAAAACGGTATCCAGGATATCAGCCGTCCGTGATGTGCCATAATATCTCTGATGGGGATGTCGGCTTTATCAGTGGTGTCTATACCGGAGATGTAGTTGCGTATCGGGTTGTTTATACTGACAAGATTCCTGTCGGTAAGTTTCATCACGGCCAGAGTTGTGGCAAGGATCTTGGTGACCGACGCTATGTCGTAAATGGTATTGTTGTTGACATAATACCCATCCTGAGAGAGTTTGCCATAAGCTTTCTGGAGCACTATCTTTCCGTCTTTTGCTATGAGTATCTGTCCGCCTGGTGCCGCCCTCAGATTTATCATCTCTGACATGATGCTGTCAATCTTACGCAGGGTATCTCCGGACATGCCCACCATTTCGGGTTTGCCATAGCCCAGGCGACCGAGACTGGTTCTTTCGAGCCCATGGCCCGCCTTCCATTTGCCATTGACGGACACTGGGAGGGTCCCGGATATATCACCGGCGCCAAATATTAGCTGGGCAGCGACATCTTGTGTCAAGGGGTCATTATCATAGCAAAGCAGCAGATGGTCGGCAAATTCGAGTGATGAGGCCAGGTACGGACTGCCGAATAACGTGACCACTACCTTGGTTTTTTTTTGTAACTCAGTCAGAAATGAAATCAGGTTTTGGGGCACCTCCCGTGAAAAGTCTCCTCGTTTGCCGGAAGTGTGGATTCCTACCACCACATAGTCAAACTGGCTGAGTGCCTGCATCAGGGAGGTGGCCTGACCTGCCAATTGATGGGGCATAAGCTGGTAGTCCCTTGCTGTAGTGTAGGCTGTAACCCTGTCCTGAAACGGGGTGTTCCTGATGGTATTTACACTCAGGGTGGCAATATTGGATGCCGCAGCATCCTTCAGCGGTACGATTCCTGTCCTGTCGTTTAGCAGGGTAATGGCCGCCTCTGTGAGTTTTTGTTTTATACCTTCTGCCTTGCCCCTGTTAATGTATGTATTGATGTTTTCGGTGCCGTGCCCGGGAATACTGTTAAGCCCGACCCGGTATTTGGCCCGGAGTATCCTTTCTACACTTTCATCTATCCTGTCTATCGTGATCTTGCCATCCACCAGATAGTCTTTGATACTCTTAATGGCTTTGGGCAGGTTTTCCGGTAAAAGTATAATGTCGTTTCCGGCAAGAAATGCTTCTGCTTCAGCAATGCCATTGGGAAAATACCTGGTGACGCCTTTCATGTCCATTGCATCCGTAACCAGCAACCCATTGAAACCCATATCATCCCGGAGTATGTTTTTGATTACCCTGTGCGACAAGGTAGTGGGACGGTTTGGTCTGGCATCGAGGGCAGGAACATTGAGGTGACCTATCATCATGGCACTCACGCCCTGGCTCGCCAGCCTCCTGAACGGATAAAACTCTGTCTGCTCAAGCCTGGTCAGACTGTGGTTAAGGACGGGCAGGTTTTCATGTGAATCCACGTCTGTGTCACCATGACCCGGGAAGTGTTTGACACAGGAAAGTATGCCTTCGTCCTCCATAGCCTTCATGTACATATAGCCCTTGGCAGTGACGTTTTGGGGCACCTCACCAAAAGACCTGTCGTAGATCACTGGGTTGGAGGGATTGTTGTTTATGTCAATGGAAGGTGCAAAATTCATGTTGATGCCTACCTTTTTGCACTGTTTTGCCACTTCACGGCCCATTTCGTATATAAGCCTGTTGTCCTTTATGGCACCAAGCATGAGCTGCCGCGGAAAGGAAATGGCATCATTGGGAAACCTCATGCCCAGGCCCCATTCACCGTCTATGC
The DNA here is from genome assembly GCA_019136675.1 of Bacteroidota bacterium. Classification (GTDB taxonomy): domain Bacteria; phylum Bacteroidota; class Bacteroidia; order Chitinophagales; family Saprospiraceae; genus OLB9. The sequence goes on along the minus strand of JAGVTV010000105.1, from coordinate 4,608 downwards.
CCATAAACAAGGGGATTTTTGCCTCCCGCTGATACCTGTTTATCAGCTGTATCTGACTGACCGGTGAGCCCTGAAAAAAACAAAGCCCCCCAATGTGATATCTTCGTATATAATCAGAAATGACATTTTCCTCAGCCTGATTGCCCTTTGAATAGGCCCTGACCATAAACAACTGGCCGATTTTCTGGTCCAGACTCATCCCGGCCATGGTGCTCCTTACCCACTTGTCCTCTCTTTCAAGGTAACTTTGGCCCTTTAGTGCCTCTGAACACAAAATGCCCAGAAACAGAAAAAATACTATAATGTAAACCCTTTGCTGCATCATCTGACTCACTATATCTGTAAAGAAGTTTATTTAAGACGGAGGTTTCTTAAAAACGCTCCATAATTTTTACTTAAAATTTTATCCTCCACCCTGTTTTGTCAATACCTGAGGGTCGATGCTCAGGGCTTTTTGCAATAATTCGTCTGCCCGGACAGTGTTTCCTGCATTCCTGAGGGCATTGCTTAGATTTAGCAGGGATGATGCATTTTTAGGGTCCGCTTCTACCACTTTTTCAAAGTACTTGACCGCTTCATCGTGATTTCCCTTGATTCCGTTAAGTACTCCGAGGAGCCTTGTGGTTTCCGGATCATTGGGGGAGAGTCCGTAGGACCTATTGAGATAAACCTCTGCCTTAATCAGATCATTTTGTACTTCTCCTGCCTGACGACCGGCATCTCTGAGTGCCACCGCAAGATTGGTATTCGCATCCCTGTAATTGGGGTCGATTCGCAGGGCATTGTCATAGGCTTTTATAGCATTTTCATATTCCTTAAGGTAATAATTTGCATTGCCCATAAGCAGGTACGCATTTTTGTAATTAGGGTGAATGGCTACTGCTTTCTGCAGGTATCCCAGGGCCTCTGTCATCATTTGCTTCTGTCTGGCAGGGTCCTTTTCTTTAGAACCTTCTGTGGTGAGGGCTCCTCCGGCTGCATTGAGCACCTTGGCACTGTTTACTGATGTTTTGACATCCGTCGTAAAAAGCAGGAAGTCGCTTTTCCATACATTGTTTCTGGTGATGGTCTTAAACCCGTATGCAGCAGCTATAAGACCCACCACTGCCAGTAAACCCAGAGCCTTGTCCCTGTTCAGGTATTTTTCAAGCATATAAGCAGCCATGACGGCAAATCCAAGTGACGGCATAAATAAAAATCTCTCTGACATATTGGTGCCTATGGGAAAAACCACATTGGAAACGATAGAAAGTGTAATAAGAAAGTAGGCAGCCCCAAATCCCAAAACACTTCTCTTCATCAATCCGGTAACGGCCACGAAAACAAGTCCGGCATATACCAGGATGCTTACCAGCACGCCCGGATCAGTAAAATGCATGATATCAATATGTCTGGGATAGTAGTCATGTGTCAGTGGATGCGGAAAAATAAGCAGCTGCACATATTTGCCCAGCGTAAACATGATGGTGGCCATCTTTTCGCCTGCAGAAAAAGGCACATAGCTGTTGTCAGCAATTTTCAGGAACGGGTTGTTCATCAGCTCTGTGGGTGTCCCCCCCATGTCGATACCCAGCACCGCGGTCCGCACCAGCATAAACAGTGCCGCCGGTACCAGCAAGATGAGGCTTTTGGCCAATGCTCCGCCAAACGATACATTTCTGAACACATACAGAGCCAGAGGAATGACGGCCAGGAAGGTTATGGCATTTTCCTTTGAAAGTAAAGCGACAAAAAGGCTCAGGCCGGCAAATAAAACGTATTTCTTCTGCCCCAAATCATAAGCCTTTACCGTAAAGTACAAAGCAAGGATACTGCCGAGCATACTCATGATTTCGTCCCTGCCCTTGATATTTGCGACTGCCTCGGTATGCACCGGATGGGCAGCGTAGAGTATAGCTGTGGCCAATGCAAAATACCTGGCAGATGAGGGCGGTCTCGTCCCACCGGCAAGGAGTAGCATCAGAATATAAATCACCAGGCATAAAAATCCGTAAAGCAGGATGTTGATCAGGTGGCCCGGCAACGGGTTTTTACCAAAAAACTGATACTCAAGGGCAAACATTGCAGGGGTAAACGGCCTGTACCTGCCCCCAGAAACCAGATTGGCCTTGCCTTCTTCCTTGAAGAAACCAAAAAAAGTATCCTTGGTAAATAGTCCCTTCCACCCTGATATACCCTGTGTCGTAAACATGTTGTCATAGATCACTATGGCGTCATCCTGCGTAAACTCATGGAACAGAGTGTTGAGATACAGGCCGCAGCCAAGCAGGAACACGAGCCAGTAATGCCAGCCGTACCCATGGCTATCTCCCTGCACAGGAGGCACAGGCTGCTGCTGGCTCTTTGTATTATCTAATTTTTTACCCTTCATAGGCACAAAGATATAAATATTATTTTTTATAATGTGTAATCAAGGCATTTATCAGTTTTTCAGAGAGTTGCAGTCAGTTATGTACTGAACAATAAAAATATAAAAACCACCGAAACATGCCAACATTGATACATCTAAAAAGTTATTTATCTTTACATTTTAATTCCAGAGGTATAATCCAAAGGATATTTTTCAACAAAGATATTTTTAAATATTTAATGATGAATGCAACAAGGCTATTTGATTACATAGGCAAACAGTACGATGACGGTAAACTGGACCAGTTTGTGGGATCTCGGGAAGAAAACGGAGAATGGAAGTTTTATAGCACGGCACAGGTTATCGAAATGTCCAGGAAACTTGCATCGGGACTGCTGGAGCTGGGTATATCACCCGGTGACAAGGTAGGCCTGGTGACATATAAGAATTGTCCGGAGTGGGTCATTGCTGACCTTGCCATCCAATACCTGGGAGCCATCGGAGTGCCCATGTACCCTACCATCAGCAGCAGGGAATATGAGTACATCATGAAAGAAGCAGAGGTCAGGGTATGCTTCGTCGGGCCCGGAGATCTATATGACAAGGTCGCTTCCGCTCAAAATAATGTCCCTTCGCTCAAGCACATAGTAACTTTTGACAGGCAGAAGGGAAGAGCCTGCTGGCTTGACCACATGAATGACAAACACCTGGAAAAGGTACAGGAACTCAGCAACAATGTGCAGCCTGATGACCTGGCCACAATCATATATACCTCCGGTACAACAGGAAACCCTAAAGGAGTCATGCTTACTCACCACAACATCATCTCTGTAGTGGAAAGCTGTATGTCACTATTGCCTGTCAACCGAAACGAAAAAGTGCTGAGTTTTCTGCCTCTGTGCCACATTTTTGAAAGAGCAGTGATTTATGTCTATACGGCCATAGGTGTCCAGGTTTACTTTACAGGCACTGACAATCTGGGAGGCGAAACAGGTGACCTGGCCCAGGTAAAACCACATTACTTTACCACCGTGCCGAGGTTGCTGGAAAAGGTCTACGAAAAAATATACAACAAAGGACTCGCATTGACGGGACTGAAGAAGCAGTTGTTTTTCTGGGCCCTCAAACTCACCGACGATTTTGAGCACGGCAAAAAGTATACAGGATTGGATGCCTTCAAGAGGAGAATTGCCGATAAACTTATCTTCAGCAAATGGAGGGCTGCCCTTGGCGGAAATGTCAAGGCCATAGCCACAGGTGCTGCCGCCTGCCCCGCCAAAATAGCCAGGGTATTCTCCGCCGCAGGCATAACCATCACGGAGGGATACGGGCTCACGGAGACCTCTCCCGTACTGACTCTCAATCATTACTATGGAGGTAGCAACAAGATAGGAACAGTAGGAGTCAAACTGGACATGTGTGACATCATCATTGACAGCAGCGAGGGAGATTATAATTCCGGCGAAGGTGAAATCCTGGCTGCAGGGCCCAATATCATGCAGGGTTATTACAAGCAACCTGAACAGACAGCCGAGGTTTTTAAGGAAGTAAACGGCAAAACCTATTTTCGCACCGGTGACATCGGCACTTTTGTAGATGGCCCCAACAATAAGATGTACCTCAGAATCACTGACCGTAAAAAAGAACTGCTCAAGACATCCGGCGGCAAATACGTGGCACCCGCTCCTATTGAAAGTCTGCTCAAGGAAAATTTCCTGATCGAACAGGCCATGGTGGTCGGTGACCAGCAGAAATTTGTTTCGGCCCTTATCTTACCGTCACCCGAAGCACTCCAAAAGTGGTGCGAACTGCATGAAATCACCTGGACTTCACTGGACAAAATGGTAACCAATCCAAAGGTGATAGAAAAATACCAGCACATCGTGGACGAAGTCAATGAGAATTTCAGTCACATCGAAAAGATCAAAAAATTTGTGCTTCTACCTACTACATGGGAGCCGGTAAGAGGCGATGGCACAGAGTCAGAGCTGACTCCGACCATGAAACTCAAGAGAAGGGTCATTCTTCAGAAATTTGACAGGGAGATCACCAGGATGTATGCCGACTGACAGGATTAAATAAGAGTATTTGGAGTGCGATTAAAAAGGCATTCAGGAAAAATTGAATATGGTCCGTTGGCTACTAAAGAGCCGTGTTTTTACAAATTCTTTACCGCCTTTCATGATGTTTACATATTTTTGAAGGTTTAATACCGAATGTTGGAATCACACCCGGCAAAATCCGACAATAAGATAAGG
>JAGVTV010000119.1 GCA_019136675.1 Bacteroidota bacterium | reverse complement strand
AGCACAATTATTGCCTTCTGTGTCTGCAAATTCCATTGTAGCAGGAGTAATATTTGCTATGTATTCCAAACAACCAAGAGATAATTCTTCATTTCCGCAGTCATTGATAACCAATGTCATCTGATCAGCTACAAAATCGTATGAATAAAAGACCTGAGCCCTTAGTGATATAGGCAACAAAATGTTGAAACCTATAATGGATGTTATAATCAATATATTTTTACAAACACACCAGGTATTAATACCCATTTTTAAATATGAATTTTCAATCATTTTAGGGATCCTATTTGATAATTGAACATTTTTTTTCCATCCTTGTCGAAAAAGTCTACTTGCACTTTCCTTTCAATACCCTTTCCTGCGACCTTGACCACTGCAAAATTCCGAACACCAATCATGCTGCCGGACACTCTCAGTGTGTTGGGCTCACTGCTGTGGTCGGTGGTGCTTGAAGTGATGGCAGAAGATGTTATGTCGTAAATAACCGTCCCGTTTGGTGTATCCAGTTTGCTGATCTCAGAATGATGCCTGTCTCCTGTAAGGAAAATGACACCCTTGATCTTATGCTCACTGATAAAATCTATAATTTCCTGCCTTTCTGTTGCGTAATTGGAATAATTTTCAAAAACTCTGGCGTCGTTTAAAAACTGACCTCCGATGCAGATAAATTTAAAGGTGGCCTTTGAATACAAAAGGGCTTCCTTGAGCCAGTATTTTTGCTGCTCTCCCAGGATGGTGCCGTTTTCCCTGTCAACCGTCCTGTACCAGCGATTGTCAAGCATAAAAAACTGACAGTCATTCCACATAAAACTGTTTGTAACCCCATCCGTATGCCCTGCACCGTATCCTTCCGACGGCCAGAAATCCCTGAAAGCATCGAGGGTATGCTGTTTCAGCGGGTATGTCCAGTCTGAATCATTGGGTCCGTAGTCATGGTCATCCCAAATGGCATAGTGAGCTGACTGGGCCAGCAAAGGCTGTAATTTTTCCAGAGACCTTGTGTGGGTATAGCGGTGATAAATACCCGACCTGCTCTCAAAGTCCCCCTCCCTGAGGTAAGTATTGTCTCCCAGCCAAACCATAAGATCCGGCTTTTTGCTACAGATTTGGTCCAGGATCTCATAATCTCCACCATAGGGTTTACCTGGGCGGTCATAGTCCTGCTCATTGATATAAAAGCAAGAGCCAGTCACAAAAGTAAAGTCAGGCGGGTCACTACGCCACTGCCAGTGGGTCTGCGTACGGAAACTGAGAGGGTAGGGCAGATTGACCTTCTTTTTATCGATCCAGAGTGAATACCGGTAAAGAGTGCCGGGTTGTAGTTCGCTTAGGTGAACCGTTGCACAGTAACCGTCCTTTTTGTTGGTTTTGACAATGTCTGATTTCAGTTCCGGCTGGTTTGGTCCATCCGCCTGGTACACAATCTGTAATTTAGCATCTTTTTTTGTCTGAACCCAAATACTGGCATCCCTAAGTGTCAGAGGTCCCAGCATCGGACCGCTCAGCAGATTATTGTCCTGTCCTGCAGCTGGCAACTGTATAAGATTCAGAATACAGGCTACTGTTATACTTAAAATCTGATTAAAATTAGCGTTCATGTTCTACTGTCAAACCGATATGGTCAGGTCGGGAATAAAGGCCCAAGATACGATAATAAGCCGATATCGGAAACTTTATTTATTTATACAATTTTGCAAAATTATTATTCAAAAAATACGGATTTTAAAGAATTAAATCTCTAAAATTGGATAAAAAGCCAAATCTGTTTGATCTAATTGGTTTGGTGGCATGGCCGGGGGAAAAGGCGAGCTATGCTTGTTGAGGTCAAAATTATCATTTTTATCCATTTTGAAAAGGATTCAGACTTATTTAATTACAAAAGAATGTTTACACAAACTCAAACCTGTGATAAAATTTGATTATTCAATGTAGCCTGCCGTTTAATCAGGGGAAAATTATGTTTTAATTAGGCAATATTTGTTAGCTTTGCAACCTTAAAAACCAGATGTCACCTATGCTGGCATACCTTCTTGTTGCATTTTTCCTTGCCCTTCTCATTTTAAATTTTTATTTCAAGAAGGAAATCCTGAAGCACTACAGAGTACTGTATCAAAACAGAGTAGAATTCAGTTTATCCCATATTTTTGACAAAAAAAGGATGGATGTGGAGGTAATATCAAAATATCCCGGTCAAAAAGCAGATATTGTGGCATTTGCAGATAAAATCAGAAAATCATTGTTTTATGGTGGCATGCTGCTTCTGGCAATCATCACAGTGGCAGTGATTCTTAAAACTTTAAAGTAAACAGGTTAAGTTGAAGATAGGAGTAGCAGGCACAGGGCATTTGGGTAAGATTCACCTGAAATGCCTCAAAAAAACAAAATTTGAGCTAACCGGATTCTATGACCCGAATCCAGAGACAGCAGAAAAAGTATCTCTTGAATTCGGCATGAAGGCGTTTGGCACTCTGGAGGACCTTATTAATTCTGTCGATTGTCTTGATATTGTAAGCCCGACCCCAAGTCACTATCAAACAGCGGCCCAAGCCATCCGACAAGGTCGGCATGTTTTTATTGAAAAGCCTCTCACTGAGACCATTGGCCAGGCTGAGGAGCTGGTATCACTGGCACAGGAAAAAAACGTCGTGGTCCAGGTGGGGCATGTCGAACGCTACAATCCTGCGATCCGATCGCTCCAGAACATCTCTTTTTCTCCCAGGTTTATTGAAGCCCACCGCCTTGCCACCTTTAATCCCCGTGGCACTGACGTTTCTGTGGTACTTGACCTGATGATCCATGATATAGACATAGTGCTGCACCTTATCAGAGAAGAGATCACAGATGTAAGGGCCAATGGGGTTTGCATAGTGAGCAGCACACCTGACATATGCAATGCCAGAATAGAGTTTGCAAACGGGGCAGTAGCAAACCTCACTGCCAGCCGTATCAGCATGAAAAACATGAGAAAGATACGCATTTTTCAGGATGATGCCTACATCAGCCTTGATTTCCTGGATAAGCAGGCCCAGGTGATAAAAATTGAGGATCATGTCAGTGACGACAGTTTTTCAGGCATAAACATACATACAAATGAAGGTTTAAAACGTATTACTATTGAGACGCCTGAGATTATGCTAAACAATGCCATAGAAGATGAGTTGAACGATTTTTATCAGTCCGTGACAGGTGCACACCCGGTGACTGTGACCATCCAGGATGGCTTAAAAGCACTAAAACTGGCCCACCTCATAGAACAGAAAATGAAGGAAAGCAAATGAAAACATGGCATTTAATTCTGGTTTTGGCAGGTGTGTCGTTGTTCAGCTCCTGTGGGCTGACAGACAACGAAAAACCAATACCCGGCTTTCTTGAATTAAAGGAACCAAAGGTCACAAAACCAGATGGAAACGGATTGGATACCCACAAGATCACAGATGTGTGGGTGTTTGCTGACGGGCAGATAGTCGGAGTGTTTCCATTGCCTGCCAAAGTACCTCTGGAGGTTACCGGAAAAGAACAGGAGATAACTTTGCTGGCCGGCATAAGGAACAACGGCATGATCGACAGTCCTGTATTTTACCCGTTTTACAAATCGATATTGACAAAAGTTACTCCACAGGAAGGAAAGACCATCCAGATCCCACTGGACTTTCAGTATGCCAGGGATTTTAAAATGCCGCTTAATGAAGGTTTTGAAACCGGAAATGTTTTTTCCATTGATTTTGACAATAAGCCTGAGACCAAAATCATCACAACACAAGATACGTATGCCTCAGGATCAAAGTCCGGATTGGCTATACTGGAGTCAGGTTCAACCTTTATTGAAGTTGCTTCCGCAAGCAGGGTAATAAACAACGAAAACGCCAGAGGCCAGAGCTATATTGAACTGGATTACAAGGGAGAAGGGGAAATCTCAGTAGGAATTGCCAAGGTACGCAGCGGTATAATCACAGGCGAGTACGTCCTCTTTGTGCCGGGTAAGGAAACCTGGAACAAGATCTATGTGGACGTCACCAAGGTACTTTCGGGTACAGACTATGATGAATACCGGGTAATACTCGCATTCCGCAAGACGGGATTCAGTGAGCAGTCAAAACTGTATATTGATAATGTAAGGCATCTGCATTTTTAGGATAAGATGAAAGGCCACAGACAATTGGAACTGATCATTTACAGGACAGGCGACTTACTGGCTGCCTGCCTTGCATGGTTCCTGTTTTATCTGTACCGTCAGGGAGTAGAGGGCAAAAACGCGGCATTTCCGGAGGTGCTTTTTGAAGCAAGGTTGTGGCAGGGCCTAATTATTATTCCTGTTTTCTGGCTCATTCTTTATACCGTTTTTGACAAGCACAGGGACATTTACCGGTTTTCGAGGCTTGACACCCTGAGAAGTACCCTGTTTACTGTATTCTTCGGCTCGCTGCTTATTTTCTTTACTGTGCTGAAAGATGATCAGGCTCTTCAATTCACTTCATATTTTTCTCTTTTTGCGATCCTTTTCCTTCTGCAGTTTGTCATAACTTCCCTGGTAAGAATGACTATTTTAACTATAGCTTCCCGCAGGCTGAAAACAGGTAAAGTCAGCTACAATACACTGATCATCGGGGGTGACAAAAACGCAGTGGACCTTTACGAAGAAGTAATGGCACGGCCCTACAGTCTGGGGCATAATTTTGTGGGATTTATAGACAGCAACGGAAAAAGCAAAAATCACCTTGAATCCTTCCTGCCAAAACTTGGAAAACTGAAGGACCTTCATACTGTAATGGAAAGGTCTGAAATCGAGGAAGTCATCATAGCCGTTGAAACCTCAGAACACAATAAACTCAAATCTATATTGGATGACCTGTTTGATTTTTCGGACAGAGTCCTGATTAAGGTTATTCCGGATACCTATGACATAATGCTTGGAACAGTCAAAATGAACCACATCTATGGTGCTGTCCTCATTGAGATCGACCAGGAACTCATGCCCAATTGGCAAAAAGTGATCAAAAGGCTCATGGACTATATAATAAGCATCATTGCCCTTTTAATACTTTCTCCAGTCATACTGCTAAGTGTTATCAAAGTCAAGTTGGGCTCAAAGGGACCGGTTTTCTACAAACAGGAAAGAATAGGCATGAACGGCAAGCCGTTTGATATTATCAAATTCCGGTCCATGTACCTTGATTCTGAAAAAGAAGGCCCACAGCTATCCAATGACCATGACAGCAGAGTCACCCCTTGGGGCAGGATCATGCGTAAGTGGAGGATCGACGAGATACCACAGTTCTTTAATGTACTGAAAGGCGACATGGCTATTGTCGGACCACGCCCCGAAAGAAAATACTATATCGACCTTATATCAAAAGAAGCCCCACACTACAAGCATTTACTAAAGGTCAGGCCGGGAATCACCTCATGGGGCCAGGTTAAATACGGCTATGCATCAAATGTGCAGCAAATGATCCAAAGGCTGAAATTTGATATCCTGTATATCGAAAACATGTCTCTGAGCCTTGACATCAAGATACTATTTTATACCTTACTCGTGCTGGTCCAGGGCAAGGGCAAATAACCACCATTGTCTGCTGACAGGTTCAACTTTACCAGGATAAGTTTTTCTTGTTGGGAGATAATTTTTATATTTGCATCCCCTTAGTTAACACTTGAGCGGACACATTCAATAAACACCTTAGAAAATGGAAGACCCCGGGGATGATCAATTACATAGGAAAACAGAATGGGAACCTTGTCCAGCTCGAAGGTCCGGAAAGTGCGGTATGGATCAATGTTTTTCCGCCATTTGGTCACGGAGAACTTGACAACCTTGCCAGGCAATTGGAAATACCCCTGGATTTCATTACTGACTCGCTCGACGTTGATGAGCGATCCAGATACGAAAAAGAAGACGGCACCACGCTCATACTGATCAACAGCCCCATCCTTAATGAAGAGGGCAAGGCCAGCGAAGCCATTTACATAACCGTCCCGATTGGCATCATTCTTACCCCTTCTTATATACTTACAGTTTGCTCTGCCGAAAACCCTGTCCTTGAAAAATTTCTGGAGTCCAGGGTCAAAGGTTTTGATCCCGCGGACAAAAATCTATTTACCCTTCAGATCTTTGAGCAAAATGTATTCAGATTTCTGGAGTGTCTTAAAAAACTCAATCTGAAGAGAAATCTCATCGAACAGGAACTGTATAACTCAAGCCGCAGTGCAGAACTGCAGCAACTCCTCAGGATCGAAAAATCACTGGTATATTTTGTTAGCTCACTCAGTGCAAATGAGCTTTTGAAAATGAAGATAAAAAGGACTGACCTGCTCAAAATAAGTGCGGACGAAAATTACTCAGACCTTTTTGAGGATATCATTATTGACAATTCTCAGGCCCTGGAAATGTCCAATGTCTATACCAATATCCTCAGCGGAACCATGGAAGCCTATGCATCGATCATCTCAAACAATCTCAACGTTATAATCCACAGGCTCACCATAGTGACGATCATCCTCCTTGTCCCTTCGATGATAGCAGGTTTTTACGGCATGAACCTCGACTTTTTGCCGTTCAAGTCTTATAAATGGGCCTTCCCGGTCATTATTATACTGTCGGTTCTTCTTGGATTCGGTGTAGTTTACTACTTTTCAAAAAGGAAAACAGACTGAAATTAATGGCTGATAAAACAAGAATCCTGGTCTGGGTATGCTGTACTTTGCTGCTGGCAGGAGGATGCAGGATGCAAAAGGACAAACAAATTAAGTTCGACCTCAAGCCTGGGCTGGTCACGTTTGTCGACAGCACTGAGGCTTCTGTTGCGATTATTAAGGATGATTCAGAAAACTTCTTCCAAAATGTAAGCGAGACTGAGGTCATGATTCAGATGAAAAGGAGTGAGCCCTTTAAATCAAGGGAAGAAGCCCAAAAGGCGTTTACCCAGTTTACAGCCAGGCAGGTTTCATCCTGGACGACAGAGGAGAAACTTGAGATGTCTGAAATCATGTACCGCGTCAAAAAAATGTGTGACAGCATAAACCCAAGGATCTTTCCTGGTGGCATCAGATTGGTCAAAATCAAAACTTTTGCCTATGGCAATGACGCCTATTACACCCGGGGCAACGACATCATGATACCGGAAAATATTTTTCCTTTGACCGAACCGCAAAAGCAGATTCCGGTAATGCTGCATGAGATTTTCCATATAATTTCGAGACAAAACAGCCGATTTCGTGATGCGGCATACAGGATGATAGGTTTTGAAAGAGCAGAAAAACCAGTATTATTACCGGAGCACATCAGGCAGGTACTGCTTTCCAACCCGGACGGGCTCAGCATGGATCACATCATCCGGCTGCGTGATGGCAAAGAAACCAGATTATGCCTTCCCCTGCTAACCAGCAAATATGGCCGGTACAGGGATGGAATTCCGTCATATTTTGATTACCTCCAGTTTGATATCTTCGAAGTAAAGGACACAACAAACCGTCTGGTAGTTAATTGCACATCCAATGGCGGCACTACGCTGCCTGCAAGATTTACAAATGACTATTTCAGGCAGATCCGAGACAATACACAATACATCATCCACCCCGATGAGATCATGGCAGACAATTTCATGCTAGCTGTCCAGTCATTTAATGGGGGTGGGTATGACCGTTTTTCAACAGAGGGTAAAAACCTGATTGACGAATTGACCCGATTGCTCCAGGGCTTGTAAATTTACTTGTTCGGAAATAAAAACAAAAAGAGGCATCACGCTTTGTGACACCTCTTTAAAATCAAAACAATTAGATCAACAATCTATACTTCGAAAACTTATTCTGCTTATTTGGTTGGGTTGAGTTTCTAAGTATTAACAATGCAAAATTAAGCAGATGAAATTAGCCATGTACTGACTGTGGTCAAAACAGCAAATGATTAATGTCATTACTGCGGCATATTACGCAACTTCTCTATCCTGAGGAGCTCAATCTTGTTTTCGTCTATTGATATTAACCCTTCGCTTTTAAAGTCAGAGAGGGTTCTGATAGTGGTTTCCTTGGCTGTCCCTGCCAGACTGGCAATGTCATCCCGTAGGATTGCCATTGTGGTAGAGTTTTTTGACTCACTGAATTTAAGGAGGGCGTTAGCCACCCGTTTTCTGACTGAGCTGTATGCCATCTCAATCAGCAAATGTTCCATTTCTTCAGACTGATTGGCGAGCATTTTAATGAATTTGGCCGCAAACTCCCGGTTATTAAATAGTAGCAGGGAAAAGTCTTCGATTGGGATAAGACTGAGTTCACAGTCATCGATTACGGAGACATTATCATAATATTTATCACCCTTAAGCAGGGTAAGGTACCCGAAAAAGTCACCCTTCGAATATATGTTGGTTGTAAATTCTTTGCCAAAATCATTGATCTGGTATGACTTAAGACTGCCGGATACGACAAAGTACAGCCATTTGGGGTATTGGCCGGCTTCGTAGACCATATCCTTTTTCCGATATTTTCTGGTTTCGCGGTTTTCTGAGAGTTTGTCAAACTCCTTCTGTGCTTTTGCCTCATCAATAAACCGTTGAAGGCCCTGACCACTGCGTTCAAATGAGTTTTTAATCCTTGCACTCTTTTTTAATCTGACTTCAATGGTGTCTAAAAGTTGTACATCATCATATGGCTTAGTAATGTAGTCATCCGCTCCCAGGCCCATACCTTTTCTGAAATCTTCCTTTTCAGTTTTTGCCGTCAGAAAGATAAAGGGGATATCCATCGTAACAGGATTATTTGAAAGGATCCTCAATACTCCAAATCCGTCAAGTTCAGGCATCATGATGTCACATAATATGAGGTCAGGCACTGTCTCCATGGCTTTGGCAGCTCCGGCCTTTCCATTTTCAGCAGTTTGTACCTGATATCCCGAAAGTGCCAGCAATTCCTCAAGATTCTCCCGGACATCCTTATTATCCTCAATAATAAGTATCTTTGAATTCATGTATCTAAATGTTTTGATTGGTCTTTTAAAATTTTATTTCTTCTTTTGTTTCAGGACAATTTGGCAAAACGATATTAAACTCCGAACCTTCATTGAGGGTGCTGTTATAAGTAATATCACCACCTAGCATCTCCACATACTTCCTGACAATATTTAATCCCAAGCCTGTACCTTCAATATTTATCACATTACTTGCCCTGAAAAACCGGTCAAAAAGGTGCTTCTGATCTTCTTCCGGAATGCCAATACCATAATCACGAATAGAAAACTCCAGTACAGCTTCATTTGTTTTTAAAGTGAAGTCAATCGGGTCTCCCTCATCGGAATATTTAATGGCATTTGAAAGCAGGTTGATGAGGATATTCTTGAGAATCTTAGGGTCAGTAAAAACTTCACCATCATGAATATTAAAATGGCTTTTTATCTTTTGACCGGCCTTAAGGATGGTGTTCATTTCTTCGATAATCTCCCCGAAGAGTTTGCGGATTTCGACCTTCTCAATATGTGAGGAAATCTTGCCCTCCTCAAGTTTATTGAGAGATAGAAAATCGTTGAGGATTCCGGTAAGGTGGGTCACCGAGCTCTTAATCTTGTTAATATGTTTTTCTCTGTTAGCCTGTCCATCTGCATCCACATATCTGTTAATAAGCGATACAGACGAAAGAATCGTGGATAGGGGTGTCCTGAACTCATGAGATGCCATGGAAACAAAACGTGATTTGAGCTCACCCAGTTCTCTTTCCTTTGCCAGACTTTTTTCAAGTTCCATTTCACGTAAGTGCAGTTCGTTCTGGGCACTTATCTTTTCACTGATCTCTGTTTCAAGTTTTCGGTTAAGTGCCAAAAGTTGATTTACTGCATTTTCCAGTTCGTATGTCCTTTCAACAACTTTTCTTTCCAGGATCTCATTGAGATACTTTAGTTTGTTTTCGGCTGTCTTAAGTTCGCTGAGGTCGTGGATAAATCCGGTAAAAAACGTTTTTTTTTCAATCCCAATCTCGACCACTGAAAGCCAGAATGGAAACTCAATGCCGTCTTTCCTTACACCTTTTACTTCCCGGCCGGTGCCAATAATTTTTGCATTACGTGTTTTTTTGTATGAATCCAGATATTGGTCGTGGTATCTGGCGTCATGCCACCGCATAAGTAATTGGATTTTTGACCCAATCAGTTCGTCCCTCGTATATTTAAAGAGATTACACGTGGCACTGTTTACCTCTTCAATTATACCAGATTCATTGATTATTATGATTCCATCAATTGCAGCTTCAAAGATGGCCTGAAGCCTCATAATGGATTCAGTTGTTCGGCCCATAATTCATATCTGATTGCATGATTAACATTTACAAATCAAAATATTTACATATATATTGCGGATTACAACCATTCAAATCATAAAATCCGATGATTTAAATCATCATACGGCAATGTTTTTATTTTGATCTTTGGCACAAATTTAAACATTTTTTATATGAATCTTTTCAACCCAATAAGCAGCATCATGACAAAAAACCCTATTTGTATAGGAGCAAATGAATCTCTTGCGGTTGCCGAAAAACTATTCAGAGACCACAAGATACACCATCTTCCAGTTATTGCAGAGGGTAAACTTGTCGGTATGGTTAGCAAATCTGATTATTTATTCTTCAGGCACGGCTTTTCGCATGAGGACAATAAAGCCGAGGATGAGGTGAGGCTTAATAATTACACTGCCAAGGATATAATGACCAAAAAGCTGGCCAAAATGGACCCTGATGACAAGATTAACGTAGCACTTGAGGTATTCAGGGAGAATTTATTTCATGCTATCCCTGTGGTTTCAGACGACAGGATTGTTGGCATCGTCACTACTTTTGACATAATCGAAAAACTGGCGATAGATGCGGGAGCTTCTGCCAATTATGAGAATATCAAGTAGGATTTTGACTGTTTAGGATTCGGGTTTTTTACTTATTTTTAAATATTATTGAGATGATAAACATTAAAATTTATGGGACAGGCACCCCGACTTACCAGTTGGCCAAAGCCAAAATGGAAGAACGTTTATCAGCAGCAGGCATCGAATACAGTCTGGCAGAGGTCACTCAAGTGGCAGATATCATGCATGATAAAGTCGAATCTGTACCTGCCATTAGGGTCAATGATGAACACCTTTTTGAGATTAAACCCAACGGATCCTATAATCAATCATTGAGAGATGCTATTCAAAATATCATGAAAGTGGAAGATTACGGTAAAATGGTCAGGATTATGGTGCCCACTGATTTTTCCGATCCTTCCTATAATGCGTACAATTTTGCTGATTCGCTGGCCAAGCACGTCAATGGAGTGATAATGATGACTCATGTCTATTATCCTACATCTACAGACGTCAACCAATTTGTGGTCATGAACGAAGAGGCAGAAAAAATACACAAAGAAAAACTGGAAGATCTGGTCAAATCACTTAACAAAGACTGGATAGGAAGTTTTGTGTCTGAGCCTATGGTAGAAGGTGTCTTCAGGGTAGGTTTTCCCAAAATGGAGCTGACTGAGATGTCTAAAACACCCAATACTATGATGGTCATGGGCACTACAGGTTCAGGTGATACTTTTAAGAAGGTATTTGGTTCGTTGTCACTGGATATGATTGACGATTGCTACTGTCCGTTGTTCCTGGTACCGCCGGGAGCAGTTTATTCCAAAATGGAAGAAATGGTCTTCCTGTCTGAGGACCTCAAAAATGACACCAACCACCTGCTTTTTGCAGGCAGGCTTTGCAGCAAACTCGGAACAGAGTTCAGACTTATTCATTACAGGATCAGGCCTGATGATGAATATGATGTCTCTGACACGATCAAGATTATGGAAAATTACTTTCCTGAATTAAAATATCACATTGAGGTTATAGACACATCGGATTTATTTGACAATATAAAGACACTGGTGCAGGAAGGTGACAACAAGATTGTCGTAATGGCCACCAAGCACAGGAATATTTTCCAGTCAATCTTCCATAAAAGTGTTACAGAGTTTGCGGCACTTAATTCACGTGCACCTTTACTGATACTTTCTGACTTAACCCATGAAGAAATGGCATAATATTGGAGTGCAGGTATTAGGTGTTTATGTGATTTATGAATAATAAAAGGATTCTCAATACGGAAACCCAGTTTCTGTCGGGCCCAAACAGCCGTGGTAAGGAACTGATGTTTATGATTAAAGCCTTCTATCAGTTTCTTAGAGGCTTCAGGAAATTGCATTTTATTGGTCCCTGCGTGACGGTCTTCGGGTCCGCAAGATTTGACGAAAACAATAAATACTACCTTCAGGCCAGAGAAGTAGGGCGGAAGCTTGCAGAAATGGGTTTTGCCGTCATGACCGGTGGAGGACCCGGCATTATGGAAGCGGCTAACCGCGGTGCTTTTGATGTAAATGGAAAGTCAATAGGCTGTACGATAAAACTACCCAAAGAACAGGTGTCAAATCCCTATATGAATCGTGTAGTTGATTTTGATTTTTTTTTCGTAAGGAAAGTCCTGCTTACAAAATACTCTTATGCATTTGTGGTCATGCCAGGGGGATTCGGCACCCTTGATGAATTATTTGAAACCCTTACCCTGATACAAACAGGCATTATCCATAATTTTCCGGTGGTTATTATGGGGAAAAGTTACTATGCCGACATTCATGAAATGATCCACCTGATGATTGACAACAAAACCATTTCGCCGATTGACCATGAGCTGGTCATTTTTACTGACGATACGGATGAAGCCATCAACCACATAAGACATTTCATACACACCAATTACAAGGTGGAGAGAAAACCGTGGTGGTTGCTGGGCGAAGGTTAAAATCTTTAATGCATGGGCCAGATTCAGTCTTTATTAAGCCTGACCACCAAAATAAAAAGAGGATAGCTTAAAACAAGAAAGATCAGTGCGTATAAACTCGACTTGATATCACTATACACGGCTCCTGCCAGAAACATCAGGGACAGAACTATCAGCAAAGAAGGCAGCAAGGGAAACAAAGGGGCCTTAAAAGGCCTTGGCAGTTCGGGTTCAGAGTACCTGAGCCTGATTAATGCTCCAAAGCCGGCAGCATAACTCAAGACAAAAAAGAATGTGGCAATGTCTGATAACCTGCTACAGGTATCCTTACCACTAAGTATCAGCATTATTGAAAATAAACTGGTCAGAGGCATTGCTACGGAAGGGGTACCTGCTTTATTTACCTGTGTACCTGCTTTTAAAAACAGGCCATCCCTGCTCATGGAATAAATCACCCTGGGGGCAAACATTATCTGTGCATTGACAATACCTAAAATGGAGACCATCAGCAAGATGGTGATGACCCTGGCATATTGGTCTCCGAAAATATAGCTTATGGTATCTGCAGCTGCAAGTTTAGACTGAGACAGAGTGTCATGAGGCAGGGCATACAGTATGGCCCCGTTTACGAGCATATATATGATAATAACCATAACAACACCGTAAAGCATTGATTTTGGAAGGGTTTTGGCAGGATTTGTGTTCTCTTCTGAGAAATAAGTAGCCGTATGCCATCCATCATATGTATAAAATATGGCCTGCAAGGCACTTATCACTGCTATAAATGTCAACGTAGTGGACTGTTTTTGTATGGTGTCTGTCAAATCTGTCCCGGTGGGATTTCCACCAAACAAAAAGCAAACCACAACAAATAAAAGCAATCCGACGGCCTTAAGAACTGCAAGCACCTCCTGAGACCTTCCTGCAGAACGAGTACCCAGCCAGTGAAATCCAGTCAATAGGAGTAATAAACATACTGCCATGAGGCCTGTGTATTGTGCTGTAGCGGGCATTAGAAGGGTTATGTACTCGCTTAATGTATAGGCACCAAACCCCAGAGCGGAAACCGTACCTAGCCAGCTTGTTATCCCTGTCACAAATCCAAAATAGTTGCCAAAGGCACGCCGTGCATAGACATACCATGCTCCTGCCTGCGGGATAGACACGGCAAGCTCAATGGCACATAAGGTACCAAGTACAGCATATATTCCCACTGCCAGCCAAAGCATCATGATGGTTAAAGGGTCTCCAATCAGGCCTGAAATTATTCCCGGCTTGCGAAGAATCCCGGTGCCAATAGTACCGCCAACGGTGACCGCAACCCCAAAACCCACACCCAGCAGTTTCAGGAGCTGATTTTCATTTTTTGTCATGAATTTTAAATTTTTTAGCGTAAGGGATAACTTCAGCAGGTGTGGTCGGAAACAATGACCCACCGGCCGTTGATATATTTCCAAACCAACGAAAAGAGCCCTGAAGGGCGGTCTTTTTGGCGGATGAGCGTATACCTACCCAACATAACTGCTGCATCAGGCCCCAGCCTTTCGAGGTTCAGGATCTCAAATGAAAGTTGTCCCATAACCGCCTTGTCAGGGTAGCTTCGTTTGTAGCGTTCAAGAGTCTGCTGCCATCCTCTCGTACGCCCGCTACTGCCAGTAAAAGACAGGCTGTCGGACTGCCAGTAGCCTTCCATAAACCTTTCAATACTTCCCTCATTCCATGCCTGTTGCTGCGACATGAGAACACTGATAATGGAGGATCTCCATTCCTTATTATTTTGCATACGGCTCCCGGAACAGCCAAAAAGTAAAACAATCAGGAAAATATACCTTGCCATTGGTTTTTTTTTGCTCAAATATAGGATTTATTGGCTTAGGTGTCCTGAAATTTTATAGGGCAGATTTTTATCAAACAACCGGGTAAGAGAATTCAGATCAGTCCAGCCACTTTTCCATCTGTCTGAGGACGGCTTCCATATCTTTTGGCATGGTAGCTGTTATTTCTGTCCTGATTCCGGTAATGGGGTGATCAAACACTACTTTTTCGGCATGCAGCGGCTGCCTGGAAAGCAACGGCTGTTCATCTTCAAATTTTGACTGTTTAAAATTACGGTGTTTTATTTCCGAAAGGTAAAACTTGCTCCTGTGCCCATACAGCTCATCAACGATGAGTGGGTTGCCGAGGTACTGCATATGGACCCTGATCTGATGCATCCGGCCGGTATGAAGCCGCAGATAAATAAGCGAATACTTCCCGAATTTTCTGAGGACCTTATAATCTGTGACAGAAGGTTTTCCTCTCTTGTGGACCAGCATTTTTCCCCGGGTCACTGTCGACTCAGCGAGCGGGACATCGATATGGCCGCTTTCAGGCTCAGGAGTTCCGTCCACTATGGCGATATAGTATTTTTCAACATCCCGCGACAAAAACAACTCAGACAGTTTTTTGTGGGTTTCAGCATCCTTGGCCAATAAAATCACACCACTTGTAAATTTATCCAGTCTGTGCACGGGTATCAGTTCAGGAAACTTAGGCTTGAAGTACGAAATCAGATTGGGCAAGTCAGGATTAAATCTGTCAGGTATTGACAACATGCCTGCCGGTTTATTTACGGCAAGGATAAAAGCATCTTCAAAAATTATCTCGGGCTTAAAAGTCTTCACATATCTATATTTTCAGGTCTGAAAACTTTTTCACACCCTCAATAAAATATTTCCACACCACAGAACCGAAATACCTTCCTTTGCTGTCAGGGCGGTTGATCCTGTTTCTTACAATCATCAGGTATTCCTGATTTTTCCTTTCAAAGACAAGGGGCAAATGGATATAATAAGAAATATGAGCTCTTATGACGGAGAGGGTAGATCTGGGTTTGCCCTCCAGAAGGAATTTAAGTCCTGCTATTCCATCCAGAACAAGCTTGGCAGGAATTAACCAGAGTAACTTCGTGATGTTTTCATTTTTTGTGAGCAGATACAGATTATTCCTGAAATTGAGGAAGTCCTTCTGCGGATTGTTGTAATCAAGGGTACCTCCTCCCAAATGATAGATTTTGCTTGCTGCGATACACTTTACGGTATAACCCGCATTTTTTACCCTCCAGCAATAATCAATTTCTTCCTGGTGTGCAAAAAACCCAGCGTCAAAGCCTCCCAAACCCTTGAAAAGCTTGGTGCGTGTGACCATGGTAGCACCGCTTGCCCAAAAAATATCCGCATCTGCATTGTACTGTCCTTCATTTTTTTCGATGGTCTGAAATAACCTTCCCCGGCAAAAAGGGTACCCAAGATAATCCAGGTATCCTCCTGCAGCTCCCGCATATTCAAAAAAAGCTCTGTTTTCCATCGAAAGTATCAGAGGCTGTACTACTCCGATTCCTTTGTCAGCATCCATCGCCTCAATGATGGGATCCAGCCAATTTTCTGTCACAAGTACATCTGAGTTGAGAATGGCTATATATTCAGTATCTATATGAGTCAATCCCTTATTGTATCCGTCAGCATAACCGTAATTTTTTGTAAGCTGGCATATTTTGACTTCGGGATGCCACTCGCCCAGAAACTCCACTGACAGGTCTTCGGAATTATTATCGATGACGACGATCTCAAAGCTGTATTTCTCAGAGGAATACATCATCCGCGGCAAATATGCTTCCAGCATTTCTGCACCGTTGAAATTCAGAATGGCAAGGGTCACTCGCGGCTTTGAAGCTTCTGCCACCTGGACTTCATCAAGAGCTACCAGGGCATTTTTTTCGTCGATCTTAAGTTGTTCCTTGAGTTCGTCGAGGCTGTCAAACTTAATATCCTTCCTGAGAAATTTCAGAATCTGAATATTGAGGGATTTATCGTAGATATCCTGATTAAAATCAAAAATATTGATCTCAATATTGGTGTGTTCCTGATTTACCAAAGTGGGCCGCCGACCTATGTACATCATGCCTTCAAATACCGAATCTTCCAGCAGTATCCTTACGGCATATACTCCTTCCTGTGGTATCAGCTTCTCTTTTTCTGCTATCTGCAGGTTTGCTGTGGGATAACCGAGTTTGGTACCCATTTTGTCTCCGTGTACGACCTTACCTGACAGAAAATATGGATAATTTAGAAACATATTTGCTTCTTCGATATTTCCCGCTGCCAGGGCTTTTCGTATCTTGGTGCTGCTTACGGCGATGTCCTCTATTTCATGTTTCGGAATTTCCACTACCTTAAAATGCCCCTGTTTTTCATACTCACCAAACAAGGTCATGTCACCTGATCGGTTCAACCCGAATTTGTGGTCGTAGCCTATTACGACATAACGTGGCTTAAAAAGCTTGATTATAAAACTTTCAATGTATTCGCGGGGTGACAACTGTGAAAACTCAAAGGAAAAAGGTACAATTACAACATTTTTAATGCCTGCTTTCTCAAAAAGCATCAACTTTTCCTCCAGAGTATTGAGCAGACTGATG
Source organism: Bacteroidota bacterium (assembly GCA_019136675.1). Classification (GTDB taxonomy): domain Bacteria; phylum Bacteroidota; class Bacteroidia; order Chitinophagales; family Saprospiraceae; genus OLB9. Next base: position 56,272 of record JAGVTV010000119.1, on the reverse strand, counting down.
CTGTTTTCATTGGAATCAACAATCTGACGGGGGTGGGGGTGGAAGGTAATAATAATGCTGTCCCCTCCGATCTCCACTGCAAGATTTTTTACCCTCGTAAGGATCTTCATGTGGCCTGTGTGCACACCGTCAAAGGAACCTATGGTTATGACTGAATTGTCAAACTTTGGTAAACTCCTTATATCCCTGAAAATATTCATCCCCTACGAATAACCGCATTTGTTATAACCTGCACAAAAGTATGAAGTTTCGCTCTATTATTGGTTACTTTAGGAAAACTGATAATTTTTAGATTCCGTTTTTCATTTTAGCCAGGTGCAAACCTCTGGCTATATTAACCGGTAACCCTGGTTCTGTCAGCAACTTTAGGTCAGGTGTAGAATCGTCAGAAATCTGTACATTTCCGCGGTCTTTCCTAACAATTCTTGAAAAAAGGCCAATTTCCTGCGAAAAGAGAAACTGAAAAAACAACTTTACATAAGATCTGTGATACAGCAGGTTGTTATAATATTCTGGTGCCATTTCCTTTAATTTAGGGAGATTGTTCCAGGGAATAGATGGCATATCATGGTGCTCATTATGAAATCCCACATTCATGTTAAGCCCGTTTAATGCCCCATAATAGCTGTATGTTTCCTGCTTTTGGTCGAGCACCAGATAATGCTCCTGAATCCACCTGGCACCGAGAGGGTGTAGTCCTATGGAAAATGTAAAACTCAGGGCCATATATGCTAAAAATTTCCATCCAAATAGGTACACCACCAGGATATCAAAGCCAAACTGTACAATAAAATTTAAGACCACCCACCTGTCCACAACAAACGCCTGGCGGCATCTCCACATCCGGAATGACTGAAAAAACGGAAACAGTAACAACCAAATGGCCTTTCCTATACTATAATTATTGATAAGCCGGGCTTCCCAGTATGATGGAAGGTCTGCATCGAGTTCATGTACTCCCTGGAAAGAATGGTGTTTGATATGAGAACTTTTAAATGCAATGGCGGAAGGGATTAGAGAAGGCAGATTGGCAAAAATTCCTGCATAAATATTCCATCTGGGTCGTTTGAATATCAGGTTATGGGCAGCCTCATGTATACACACAAAAAGGGTATGGGTAGGAAATGCACCTACCAGCCACGCCATAGCGATAATAAGCCACCAGCTTTGATCCCGCAAAAAGTAAGCAAGAATAAACTGTACTCCCACACATGCCAGAATAATTAATGCTGTGTAAGGATTTTTACCAATAAGAGACTTGACTTCCGGATGAGAAGCAATAATGGCCCTGGTACGTGGCCTGTGTGGTTCGGGGCCACTGACATGTATAAAATCTTGTTGGTAAGACATCAGATATTTAAATTTAATCGTGAATATAATCTTTTAAAATGTAAAGGTAACTCAATAATAAGGAAAATAGCGATCTGAAATGAAGTAAATGGCTTTAACCACAAAAATTGCCTCTGGAAAGACTCATTTTAACAGGCTAAGTTAATTTTTACCCTATTTTATACTTTGAATAAACAATCTCCGGTATTTTTAATTTAATAAGTCAACCATCAGATCTGCAACAGTATGATAGACCATAATGCCGTAGTTGAAGCGTTAAGGAGCGTCAAAGACCCCAAGACAGGAATAGACCTGATAACCGCAAGAATGGTTGAGGATTTCAGGGTTGAAGGTGACAATATTTCATTTTCCATTGTCCTCAATACAAATGATCAGGAACTAAAGTCTGCTCTGAACTTTGCCTGTCAGGAAGCCATTAGCCGGAATTATCCACATGCAGCACTTCATATTCACCTCAAAATAAGGTCATCAGAACAGGAAAGCAACTCTTCAGCCTTGCCTCAGGTTAAGAATATCTTAGCCGTGGCCTCAGGAAAAGGAGGTGTTGGCAAGTCAACGGTTTCCGTAAACACAGCTGTGGCACTGGCAAGGTCAGGTTATAAAGTGGGATTGATCGATGCAGACCTGTACGGACCATCCATACCCACTATGCTTGGTCTCCAGGGTAAAAGACCTAAAATAGAACTGCTTTATGGCAAACACAAGATGATCCCTCTGGAGGCATACGGGGTGCAAGTGATTTCGGTAGGACTTATTATTGATCCTGAACAGGCCGTGGTACTCCGGGGCCCACGATTGGGAGGCCTCCTGAAACAACTGATCACAGATACTTTGTGGCCGGAACTCGACTTTCTGATCATCGACCTGCCTCCGGGCACCGGGGATGTACAGCTGACACTTGTGCAAACCGTCCCTGTCACGGGAGCTGTCATTGTGACCACTCCACAGGAGGTATCGGTCATTGATGCGGTCAAGGCCATGAACATGTTTTTATTGCCAAATGTCAATGTTCCCATTTTGGGTATTGTGGAAAACATGAGCTGGTTTACCCCGGAAGAGCTACCCGAAAATAAATACTACATTTTTGGCAAGGGAGGAGGTACAAAACTTGCTGAAATGGCCGAAGTCGCATTGCTGGGGCAAATACCTATTGTACAGTCCGTAAGGGAAGGGGGAGATACCGGTACACCGGCTGTAATCAGGGATAATGATCCCGTCGCAGCTGTATTCATGTCAGTTGTAAAAAACCTCGCGGAGCAAGTGGAACGCAGGAACAAAACCATGGGGCCCACCAGGATTGTCCGCGTGGAACACTAAAATTTATTTTCCTGTGAGATTTTACAGCTAAAATACTAACTTTGAGCCATGACATCAGCAGATATTAAGCAGGAACTATTTGACAAAGTTGAACAGGCCCTTAATGAGATACGCCCTCATCTGGAGGTTGACGGAGGAAACATCGAGCTTGTCGGGATTACTGAAGACATGACAGTAAAAATCAAGTGGACAGGCAACTGTGAGCATTGTTCCATGTCAGCCATGACCATGAAAGCCGGGGTAGAGCAGGCGATACGATCCAGAATACCGGAAATTAAAGGCGTAGTAGCTTTAAACGGTTACTTTCTTTCATGACAAGGCAACAACTGGTTGAAAACATTTTTGAAAAAAGGTCATTTCTATGTGTTGGCCTGGATTCAGACCCTCAATTGATCCCCTCCCAATATCATTCATTTAATGATCCGGTTTTTGAATTTAACAAGGCCGTAATAGATGCCACTCAGGAGCATTGTGTGTCGTACAAACTGAATATTGCCTTTTATGAATGTCTGGGTCCTGCCGGATGGGTCACCCTCGAAAAAACGCTGGAATACATTCCTGAATCACACTTTACCATTGCAGATGCAAAAAGGGGAGATATCGGCAATACTGCCTCAAAGTATGCAAAAACATTTTTTGAATACCTTCATTTTGATGCTGTCACCGTGGCCCCTTATATGGGCAGAGATTCGGTATTGCCTTTTTTAGAACATACCGGCAAATGGGTCATAGTACTTGGACTAACCAGCAACCCCGGAAGTGCTGATTTTCAGTATTTCAGATCAGCGGAGGGTCGTTTCCTGTATGAAGAGGTAATCTTAAAGACAGCAGGGTGGGGTACCGCTGAAAACACCATGTTTGTGGCAGGAGCTACACATCCGGAAGAACTGGCAATAATCCGGAAGCTTGTACCGGAACACTTCCTGCTGGTACCGGGTATCGGAGCACAGGGAGGTAATCTCTATGATGCGGTCACACATGGCAGAAACAATGACTTAGGGCTGTTGGTAAACTCTTCAAGGGATATCATTTACAGGAGCGGACCCGGAACACATGCTCAAGCCGTGGCCGCCAGGGCATGGGAGGTCAAATATGAAATGGAGGGTTTCGTAAAATCATAAACCATAAAATCTCCCCTGTTTATCGCTTATTGCGGAAGCAATTATCAATTTTCATTACATCTTACTAATATTAAGCTTGATTTTGGTTTAAATTCAGGATAGTTTTTTAAATTATTCTGGTGACATCACGGTTCTGAGATAAAAACAGTTTACAATTTGAAGACCAATTTATTATAAAAACCGGTATTTTTGTCTGACAGTTATGTCTGGCACTACCGGCTTATGAATTGGTCTTCATTTCCATATTTAAGAATTGCCCTGGCATTGTCAGCTGGCATTTTCTTTTTTGAGTACTTTGCTTTACGCGGACCCGCAGTTATATTCTGTCTCTGCGGAGTCGTGATTCTATTGGTTATATCCGAAAACAGTTTCAAATTCAACCCAGACCGCAAATCTCTGATAGCAGGATGCCTGTTGTTGCTTCTTTTTTTTCTCCTCGGGGGTACACGGTTGATCCAAAGGAACGAAGCCCTTGACAACCAAAGGGCAATCCTGGAGTCAGCTGACCCCGTGATCATCCATGGTAGGGTAAACGAACGCCTGAAATCCGGTAACCGCCAGAAGTATAGCCTGGGTGTAGATTACCTGTCCAGAGATGGCAAAACCATCATTCCTTGTAATACGGAACTCATTGTGGTTTTTGATCAGGAAGACTCATTGTCCGGCAAGTATCAGCGAGGAGATTTCCTTTACCTTAAGTCCGCTACCAGAAGGGTGAGAACAAACAGTAACCCTCTGGCTTTTGATTATTCCTATTACCTCAGGACCAAAGGTATAACCCTTCAGGCTTTTGTTCCCACCGGCCAACATAGACCGGATACTATTACACAGGCTTCTGACCATCTAAAGGCAGCTCTCAGTGTTTCGAAGTTTGCCCAGGGTGTGTATGCCAGGTACCTTGACAATAATGAGCAAAAAGGGACTGCAGAATCCCTGATGTTGGGCGACAGATTTCTCCTTACTGAAAAACTTTACCAGGCCTATTCTGACACGGGAGCCATCCATGTTTTATCTGTATCCGGATTGCATGTGGCCATCTTTATTAGTATATTTATATGGATATTTTCAAAAATTCCTGACCACAACTGGTCCATCAAACTGGCCAAGCTTTTTGCACTTATAACCATCACGTGGTTTTATGTCATTTTAACAGGGCTTGGGCCGTCCGTAACACGCTCCGGGATTATGGTAAGCCTCTTTCTTATCGGGAAGACCTTGTCAAAAAATACTTCCAATTACAATATCCTGGCTCTTTCGGCGGTATTGATGCTCCTTTACGAGCCTATGTACCTTTTCCAGGTATCATTTCAGTTTTCGTATATCTCGTTGCTGAGCATACTGTATTTTCAGCCCCGTATCAAGAGGTTGTATACATCCAAAAATAAGGTTATCAATTTTTTCTGGGACCTGATCAATGTTTCTTTTGCGGCACAGATCATGATCTTTCCATACACTTCCTATTATTTCCACCAGTTTCCGTTATACTTTGCCCTGAGCGGCATTGTGGCAGTCCCGCTCGTCACTGTAATCATTTATGCTGGGACACTGCTCGTGGTAGCGGAATTTTTCTTGCCGGTTTTTAATATAGCTTTAGCTCCGGTTTTCAGGTTTTTGATAGAGCTTCTCAATACACTTATTACTGCTATAGGTGACTTACCCCATGCCAAACTTGAAGACATATGGATTTCCCAGGGAGGACTGGTATTGATGACCCTGGCCATTTTGTTTCTTATTCTCTGGCTGGAGATCAGGAGCCTGCGGGTTTTTTATGGATTATTGTCGATAATTTTCCTGATAATCGCCGAATCCGTTCTCAGGTCAGCCTATGTTAGCCGGCAAAATGATCTGGTCGTGTACGATGTGGGAGGGGGAGCTATTGTCGACGCTTTCGAAAATGGATTTTACAGGACATTCAGGGTAGGGGCACCTGATGAGGCAAATACCAAATTTGCCGCCACCAACCGAAGAATCTGGTCAGCCTGTGATCCAATTTTTACACTGGAGGGAGGTGGTGCATTTTGTTTTGATGGTCAAATGGTCTATGTGGCAGGCAACAAGGCTGATTTCGATACACTTGCCTGTACTGAAAATGTCAGGCTTCTCGTGGTTTCGGGATTTGGATACAACAAGCCGGAGCCATTACTGACCTGCCTTAACCCTGAGATAGTAGTACTGGATCGAAATTTATCAAGGAGAATCACCGAAAAATGGCTACTTTTGCAGAAGAATTCATCACCATTTACCTTGCATAACATCAAAACAGACGGGGCTTTCAGCCTCTCCGCCTGCAGCAATAGCAGCAAACCATGGGAACAGTGATATTCAGGTACATCATAAGACTTACAGTTTTAGCAGTTTTGCTGGTACTCCGCAATGTGCTGGAAAAAAACAAGGAAAGCCTGCACGGATTGTATGACATCCTGCACAGTCTCACATCCTTTTCCATCCTCTTTACCATCGTAAATCTGGTGGCGGCCGCACTCATAATGGTCTATCGGCTAAGGAAAAATATACCTTACAAGTATACCGACAACGTCATAAACGGCATCAACAACCTCTATTACCTGATAGTCACCTTCGGATTCCTGCTTATGATTCCAGGTTTCTGGGGAATCGACCTCAAGAGTCTGATCACATCTCTGAGTATTGTGGCGGCTGCAATAGCCATTATATCAAAAGATTTTGCCACCAATATCATCAGCGGTATCATCATCAGCTTCTCAAAGGAAATCAACATTGAGGATTATGTCATGGTCGGCAATCATAAGGGAAAGATACTTGACATCAACCTGTCAAAGATTACACTCATGAATGATGATGACGATATCATCTATATACCCAATGACAAAGTTTATACATCCGAGGTCATTAATTATACCAAAAAAGAAATAAGGAAAATTTCAATAGACTTTGAGTTACCTTTGCCAAATAGCATTTCAATTGAGGAACTCGAAATAAACCTGGAAAACGCACTTAAAGAATACTCTAAGTTTATAGAACCCAATTCGTACAATATCAAGACAGTAGACCTGCATCACGAATACCTTTCACTAAAGTTTCAGTGCAAGCTAACCGAAGTCAACAGAGATATAGAGAAGATGATTAAGAAGCATGCGGTAAGGTATATTGCCAACTTACTCAGAGCCTGAAAATCTCCTGCAAAATAGCAGGATTCAATCACCACAACTGTCCTCCATCAAACTTTTTGAAAAGTTTAATGTAAAAATTTGATACAAAAGTTTTGACATATTAGCTTTTAATTTGATATTTGTCAAAGATTCAAAACAAATAGAACAATTTTACACCGCAAACTTCTTTCTTTTGTTAAATCATGAGAAATAATAAGCCCAAAAAGAATACACCTAAGCAGCATCAAAATGATGAAAAGGAATCCCAGAAGCCAAAGAAAAAAATGCTGCCAAACGAACCCAAGGTAAATCTTAAGTCAAATAAATTTTGGGAAGAAATTATTGATGACGAGGCAGAAGACCTGGAAAAATACCTTTAATCGTCGTTTTCGGCCCGATTTTTACATTTTAGACCATCCAAAACAGCTTTTAACAATTTATTGTGAGTTACCCGGGTAACAAAAAGTCATATTTTGCGTATTAATTATATAATTATTTGACCCATGAACAAATTTTGGATGAAAGCCAAATCTTTCTTTGGGAGGTTATTTACCAAAACAAAGAAAGTGGTCATTTTTCCTCAGGAAGAGGAACAAGACCTGTTTATCGGTGTGTAATTCCTGTTAATGTCAATTATTGATATGCCCCCCACAGGAAACTACACCCAAATCGGATGTTAGAAGGCAATAGTCTTGGTTTGCTTTCTAACATTTTTTTTTACAGCCATTTATATCAAAATTATCAGCGAGGGTAGGGGTTACCTTTCGTAGCTGAATATTACAGGTGGAGTTTTTCCTTTTTTGAAAGCAGGCTTTCTTTTGACTCTACATGATTTTCATCAGGTACACAACAGTCAACCGGACATACAGCCGCACATTGGGGTTCGTCATGGAAGCCTACGCACTCGGTACACTTGTCCATAACGATAAAATAATACTCATCACTCACTGGCTTTTGTTTTGAAGCTGCGTCAATCGTGGTACCGTCTGCAAGGGTATACTGGCCGGTAAGATTGGTGCCGTCCTTGATAGACCATTCTATACCACCTTCGTATATAGCGTTATTGGGACACTCGGGCTCGCACGCTCCGCAATTGATACATTCATCGGTTATTTTTATCGCCATAAATTTGTCTCTTTTTAATCAAATGATAAATCATAAGTTATAACATTAATTCAATACCTTTTCCTTTGCTCTGGATGTTAATGTATTGATAATGGATAAAAAGATGTAAGCCAGGACAAGCAGGGATACGGATGCAAACCCATATCTGATCACAATGACAAATGTCAAGGCAAACATTATATACTGATAGATATTATCTCTCCAGTTTTTAGTCATTCCCTTGGTGGAAAACATTCGCAACCCAAAGCTGAGCATCATAGCACTCAGGAATAGGGAAGTACCCACATAATTTACTTTTGAGCTGAAAAAATTTGTGATCATCTCATTTTTATTGTAGAATGCTATCATGATGCCTATATAAAAAACTGCATTGGCAGGTATGGGCAATCCCATAAAATAGGGTTTTGATGGAGATATATTAAATTTGGCAAGGCGTATGGTGCCAGCTAAAACTATCATGCCACATGCCAGCATCGTCACAAGTCTGTCACCAGGATCGGGAGAGATGAGAGAGTAGTAGTAAGCCGGAGCAGCCCCAAAGCTGATAACGTCAGCAAGCGAGTCCATCTGCTTTCCAAAATCACTTTGGGCATTTAACTTCCTTGCAAGAACTCCGTCAAAGCTGTCAAAAAGAAAACAGCCCAGCAGCAATATCGGACCCCAGTAAAAATCGGCTATCATTATGGAGAGAAAACCGCAAAGCAGATTTCCTGCCGTCAGTGATGTCGGTATATACTTTATCAAGTGATTCTTAATTTGCGGCAAAAATAAATAAAAAAACGGTTAACGGCTACACTGAGTACAATTAGAACTTATAACTGAGGGAAAAAGCAGCGACATACTCTGAGGAACGCAAGTAAAATCCGCTATCGTTGTGAAGAGAAAGCAAAACCTATGAGTGAGGAGAGAAAATCGAATATTCCTATTTAACATAATATTAATTATAGGCTAAATGGATTGGTAAAAAAAGGCCAAAATGGCCTTTTTTATTTTTGTCTACGAATATCTAGAAGCCTCCGCCCATAGCACCCATGGTTTTCTGAAATTCTTCCATGGTCATTTTTTTACAACCTTTCGTGTCAAGGATAAACTGTTTGTCATCCACTTTATCTGTAACTTCCTTAGCAGCGATGGTCATTGTCATCATCGGATTCTTGACACTGTATTCAAGTGTAAATCCGGGAAACTCAAGGGACTGCAGTCCTTGTATAAAACTTGCCTTAATTTTGATATCTTCAGTAATGTAAGACTCTACCTTAAAATTGTCCATTTCAGGATTGGTAAGTATCATTTTATAGCATTTGTAACCGAGAATCTCTTTGGTATCGTTTTTATCGACCTCGATTTTGGTTGCCGCAGCTATGGCTTTTTCTTTTTCAGTCTGTGATTTATCCAGATCAGACTGAACCCACATTTTGTTGCCCATCATTTCAAAAATCATGTCCATCTGGTTGCTGTCCTTTTCAACCAGCATTTTTATTGTTACCATTCCGCCCATCATATCCATATTTACGGCGTATCTGGTGCCGTCAAAAACGATATTTGTCTGCGAACCCTTCATCATTTCAAGTCCCATGGAAACATTGGGATCATCTGACTTGATATCGGTTACTTCCATCTTAATACTCCCTTTATCAAGTGACTTCTGAGCCGATGATGCATAACTAATTAAAAATAAAGACATTATAACAAATATCTTAGAAAATAATTTCATTTTAAATTCTTTTTTTATGATTAAATAATGCTGCAGAACTGACAAACTATGCCCAAATTCTGCATGACATGATTAAAATGCAAGAATCCTTCAAATAGTTTCAAAAATTACCCTGAAGTTTTAATGGTTTTTCTGATCATATTTTCTTCCTGACCTGTCGATGTGATTGTTGCCGGCTTGCTGTGTACCCATCACCAGCACATCCTGAATGTTGACATGTACAGGACGACTTGCCACAAAATAAATGATGTCGGCTACATCCTTTGACTTAAGTGGGTTAAAGTCCTCATATATTTTTGCCCGGTTTGCATCACCATCAAACCTGACGACAGCAAACTCAGTTTCTTCGACATGTCCCGGGGATACCTGGCTGACACGTATCCCATGCTTAAACAGGTCAAGCCGCATGGATTTTGTCAAGGCATCCACAGCAAATTTTGTGGCAGCATATACATTTCCGTTTGGATAAACCTCATGGCCAGCCGTTGAGCACAGGTTAATAATATGCCCCCTACCCCTGCTCACCATTCCAGGACTGATCTCACGTGTTACATACAGAAGGCCCTTCACATTGGTATCAATCATAGTTTCCCAATGTTCATATGATCCTTCATGGATAGGCGAAAGGCCCTTGGCAAGGCCTGCATTATTTATTAAGATATCAATGGCTGACCAATCATCCGGTAAAGAGGATACCACATCCCTGACTTCCTGTTGGTTTCTCACATCAAAGCCTAAAATCAGAATTTTGGTCCCATACTTAAATTCCAGCTTCTGCTTCAATTCCTCGAGTCTTTCCATACGCCTTCCGGTAAGTATCAGCCTGTATCCGTTTTTAGCAAACACCTTTGCCGTAGCAGCCCCGATGCCGGAAGTGGCTCCGGTCAACAATACGATCTTTGGATACGATTTGTCCATGTGATTATATCTTTTTTAATGGGTGTTCTTAATAAGGGAGGACACAATCACGCCCAGCTCGTCCTTAAATTTTGTATATTCAGGTGTGGCAGGGCCATAAAACCCGGTGTGGATCTTTACTATTCTGTTTGACTTGTCAGCTATGAGCAATGTAGGGTAAGACATAAGTTTGTCCAACTGGGGTATTTTTTCTACTGCGGTCTTCTTATCGTAATGCCCTCCGTAAAGTACCTCATGAGGTATCTGCATCCTCTCTTTAAATTTTCTTATCATCTCTTTTGAACGAGTTTCGTCCTTGTATCTTTCAAAACACACACTGACTACTGCCAGATCCTCCGGGCTGTAATCCTTTACAAAATCCCTGAGGAAGACGGTTTCGTCCATACAGTTTGGGCACCACGTACCCATAATCTGTATAAGTTTGATTTTGCCTTTGTACTGCGGGTCATTGATTGATACGACCTTACCGGCCTCGTTTTCAAAACTGAAACTGAGGGGAGAATTGTCCTTTACTCCTGTCAGGGAATAGGCATCTTTTAGACGAGCATCCTTATTTTTTCTGGCTTCCCATTGGGTTTTATAATGGCTGCCTGATCTGAATGTGCCTGTGAGTGTGCTGTCAGGCATCATTTTGGCCACGAACATAAATGCATGGGCACCATCAAAGGCGGACAGGTATAGCTTATCGCCAATGGATTTACCTTCCAAAAATCTGTAATCACCGGTTTCCGTGGTAAAAGTACCGACAACAGAATCCTTTACCTGTTTAAACAAGCCGACTGCGTCATACCGGTCTTCGGTGTCAGGCTCAAATACACACTGCCAGGTGCCGGAAAAATCAGTGGGATTTGCCCCCCCTACCCCTTCAAATCTTAAATTCTGGCCATGAACAGCCTTGAACGGAATTCTGTAATTTTCGCGGTAATTGACAATCCAGTCACCTTCCATTACCCCATCCTCATAGATGGCCTTTATCTGCGTGTCATACACCGGAAACTCTATGACAACCGTGTCTTTGGCAGTAGCCCGGTCCTTGCCAAATGAGATATCTCTGACCTCGATACGTTCACCCGCATTATGGATCACGATATAAAACGAGGTGTCATTTTCGTAATTTACCTCAAAATTGAATGGAAGTTCAGAATCAGTATCAAATTTTTTGACAATATCCCGGTCATCACCGTATTTTATGACCGGCTTCCTGTCGAGCAAAAGAGTACCACGCCAGATTCCCGGAGGCAGGGCATTAAATTTACTGATAGGTTCGACACATCCCTGCAAAAGGTTGCCAAGGACAATTGCAAAAAGCAAAAACCGTGTTAACTGCATTTAATTAATGGTTTAATCTGATTTTTCGCCGATAAACTGGTCCTCCTTGTTTTTAAACAGAACGTTGAAGGTAGTGAGGCTACCGTAAATACGGGTAATATACTGCTGAAGATTGATCTTGTCTTCGTCGTGCAGATCAGAGGCATTTACCCTCTGTTCCATTACCCTGAGTCGATCCCTGACCATAATGATCTTATGAAAAAAGGTTTCTATAGGAATTTCCTTTGGCTTGAGCCCCGCATCATCGGGTTTGAGTATCATGACACCGTTCCGCCATTTGTCTCCCAGTGGCACTACTTCTGTGATGTCGCTCCAGGTTTTTAATATTTTTATCAGGGATCTTTCGGCTTCTGAAAATGAAACTTTTTCGTCTGCCGGGATTCTTTCAATAATCTCCCAAGCACTGTATTCCTTACCCACCAGTTTTATTCCGTAGGTAATAAAGCAGACCCTGTATGCCGCCACATCAGCAGAAATCACTACCCCGTCTCCAAAAGCCGGATGCCTGACCCTGGATCCGATACCAAGAACATTATCCATACATTAATTTTTTTTGCGGTGTAAATATATATATTATTTTTTAATGTTTGCTAATTCCATACAAATCCGATGATCACATGATTGTCTTGTTGGCATGAACAATACGGACTTGATTGGGTTAATTTGCTGTATCATTAATTTAGGAAAGTGAAGATACCTATTGACCTGAAAACAGGAGAGGTAAGCGTTGAATCCAAAAAAGAAGTAATTGTAGGTATCGATCTGGGTACCACCAATAGCCTTATAGCTTATATGAATGAGGGAAACCCGGTCACAATAAAATCAGGTCAGGGCAAAAACGCCATCGTCCCCTCGGTAATATATTTTAACGAGACAGGTGGCGTCGAGGTAGGTGAAGTAGCCAAATCCAGGCTGCTGACAGATTCCGACAGGACCATTTTTTCTGTCAAGCGATTAATGGGCCGATCCTATGAGGATGTAAGCCATTTAAGTCAAATGTTGGGTTACGACATCATAGATGACAAGACCTCACCGATGGTTAAAATCAGGGTGGCCAACCGTTTTTTTACTCCTGTCGAACTGTCTGCCGAGATACTTAAAGCCCTGAAAAGAGAAGCTGAAGAATTCCTGGATTGCCCTGTGGAAAAGGCGGTAATTACCGTCCCAGCTTATTTTAATGACGCACAAAGGCAGGCTACCCGGGATGCGGGCAGACTGGCAGGCCTTGATGTACTCAGGATCGTCAATGAACCCACAGCTGCAAGCCTTGCCTATGGCATCGGCCTGGACCGTGACCAACATATGAACATAGCCGTTTATGACCTGGGGGGCGGCACATTTGACATTTCCATCCTGAGGCTGGAAGATGGAATATTTGATGTTTTGTCTACTCATGGTGACACGACACTGGGAGGAGACGATTTTGACAGGTGCATCATGAACCACTGGCTGGGTCAGTTAAACGACAAAATGGGAAACGTCAGCACAACCCCGGGAATGGCTCAGGAACTAAGGCTGATGGCGGAAAGTGCAAAAAAGCATCTGAGTTATCATGCGGCCTATGAAGGAAGGATAAACGGCCATCCCGTGGCAATCACCCGAAGTGAATTTGAAGAGTTAATATGGCCACTAGTACAAAGAACGGTCGAAAGTTGCCAACTGGCTATAAAGGACTCAGGTCTGAAAATCTCTGAAATCGGCAAGGTAATCCTGGTCGGTGGCTCCACAAGGATACCGTATATCAAGGAAGTATTGAAGTCACTTTTTGGCCTTGAGCCGGATGATTCCATGGATCCTGACGAAGTCGTGGCCCTGGGAGCAGCTGTTCAGGCAGATATCCTGGCAGGCAACCGGAAAGACATACTCCTGCTGGATGTGACTCCTCTTTCACTTGGAATCGAGACTGTAGGCGGATTGATGGATGTGATCATACCCAGAAACACCAAGGTGCCTCACAGGGCCGGCAGAAGTTACACCACCTCGGTCGACGGGCAAAAAAACCTGCGGGTCTCAGTCTTTCAGGGAGAGAGGGACCTGGTGGCCGACAACCGCAAGCTTGGTGAATTTACGCTGAAAAATATACCCCCCATGCCCGCGGGCCTCCCAAAAATTGAAGTGCACTTTGTACTGGATGCCGATGGCATTCTTACGGTCAAAGCTTCTGAACTCAGGTCAGGAACGGTAACATCGGTTGAGATCAGATCTGCTTACGGTATTTCTGAAGAAGAAATGGCACTCATGCTGCTGGATTCTATCCGACACGCAGAAGAAGACCTCAGGATGAGGGCTTTACTGGAATCCAAAAACGAAGCAAACAATGTGATACTTTCGACAGAGAGGTTTATCCAGCAAAACAGCGTACACCTGTCCGCTGATGAAATGGAACGGCTGCAGGAACTAAAAGTACAACTCGCCAAGGCTTCAACAGAAGATTCAAGGGATGCCATAGAGTCAGCCATGAAGGAGCTTAATGACTACTCTTCACCAATAGCCCATAAGATGCTGGATATCAACATAAACGAGGCACTTAAAGGTCAAAAGATTTAAACAGGTAATAAAAAGCAGGAATATTGCATATTTCCGAATTTTATTATTTTTGTATAAATTTTAGATTCAGATGCTCGACCCATTTCTGAAAGACAACGGCGGCTTTATCATATACGGACTGGAACACCTTTTGTGTTTTACGGCATGCCTGGTCTTTATCGGAGTGTTTTTGTATGCCGGGAGAAAATACCTCACCTCAAAAAAGCAGGTTGTATTTATAACGTTTGTCTGTACTATAGGAGCATTGACGCAATTGTTCAAAGTGTTTTACCGACAATATGCCGGTGTTTTTGACCAGACCAATGATGTGCCGCTGCATCTGTGCAACATAATGACCCTCGTCATGCCTATAATTATGTGGTACAGGTGGAGATTTTTATGGGGCATTACATTCTTTTGGATCATGGCAGGATGTGCACAATCCATCTTTACCCCTACCCTTACAGAATCATTGCCTCATTACGAAGCAATAAGGTACTGGTCGGTACATGCTGTCATCATCCTGGGCGCCCTCTACGGATGGTATGTTTACGGTTACAGACCCACGGTGCGGGATGCAGTATATTCCGGAATCGGCTTAAATTTATTAGCTGCGGTTATATATCCCATAAATCTTGCCCTGGGATCAAATTATATGTATCTGAATGCAAAACCTCCCGGAAAAACATTCTATGACCTCCTGGGACCCTGGCCGCAGTACATCCTTGTTTTAGAGCTGATGCTTGTCTTATTTTTTTCAGTCATTCTGCTTCCCTTTTATTGGAAAAACATCCGTTCCCTTTTGACGGCATCTGTTTCCTGACCATATTTTCTGTTGGCGAACAATAATTACTGGCTACATATTATTATTTTTAACAATAATAAATAACTTTGCCACAAGTAAATACATATTCACAAATATGTCAAAAAAAACAAACAAGCCAATTAAGCCGTCTGGCAGACCCGTACCAACCCCTTCTGCCTCCGCCCCTAAAAATGAAACTGGTATTTATACCGCGAAAAGTCCTTTTTGGGCACCGATATTGGCCCTGGCCGTTACATTCCTTTGCTTTACTACAGCTATCAAAAATGAATTTGTAAACTGGGATGATGACCGCAACTTTCTGGAAAATCCTCACATCAAGGACCTGAACAAGAAAAATTTCTGGGACAACACAAAAAAAATCTTTACAAGCGGGGTGATTGGAAACTACAATCCTCTCACCATATGGACCTTTGCCATTGAAAAGCAGGCTTTTGATTTTGAGAAACCGCACTATTGGCACCTGACCAATGTCCTGCTACACCTTATCTGCGTTTTTCTGGTTTTCAGGATTGCCCTTATGCTCGGTGTCGGCTGGATGGGTGCGTTATTTGCTTCTCTGCTTTTTGGCATCCATCCTATGCGAACAGAATCTGTTGCCTGGGTAACTGAAAGAAAAGATGTGCTTTACGGCATGTTTTTCCTGGCAGCTTTGCTGCAATATATAAAGTACAAACTGGATCAAAAAAGCATTCGGTGGGTCTGGATGACCCTTTTGTTTGTGTTATCTCTTTTTTCAAAGATTCAGGCTGTATCCCTTCCGCTCGCCATGATGGCAACAGACTACCTGATGGACCGCAAATGGGAGTGGAAGTCATTGCTGAACAAAATACCGTTTCTGGCACTTTCGTTGATTTTTGGTATAATCGGAATTGTAACCCTGAAGGAATTCGGATCGCTTTCAACGGTTGAAGATACAACTCAATTTAATCTCTTTCAGCGGTTGTTTGTCGGATCATTCAGTTTTGTGATCTACCTTATAAAACTCCTGGTACCTTTCAGGATGTCCCCTTTATACCCCTACCCCAATCATTTTCCTGCCTATTTTTACCCTACCATGCTGATTGCTCCTTTGGTGATCTATGCCCTTTACAAAAGTCATCTGACAGGCAAAAAAATGGTGTTTTTTTCACTTACATTTTTTATAGTTAATATTGTCTTCCTGCTGCAGATACTGGGTGCCGGGCAAGGTTATCTTGCTGACAGATTTACTTATATTGCTTACACCGGATTTTTTATTGCGGCCGGTTATTATCTTAATACATACATTGAAGACAATCCAAATTCCAAAAATGCCGTTTTAGGCATTGCAGGTATTTTAATAGTGGCATATGGAATGGTAACCTTTCAGCAAAACAAGATCTGGCAAAACAGTGCTACTCTATGGACCCATGTACTTAAGTATTACAAAGAGACCACCCTTCCTTACGGTAACAGGGCCAATTATTACCGTGACAAAAAAATGTACAAGGAAGCCATAGCAGACTATAATGCCACCATCGCCCTCAAAGACAACCAACCCCAGGCCTACAACAGCCGGGCAAGGCTGTATTTTGACGCCGCTGTGGGACGTGACAGCCTGATGCTGGCTCTCAATGATTACAATAAAGCCATACAGTATGACCCCAAAGACGGAGAATTTCGGGTAAACCGAGGAGCCACTTTCGCAAGGCTGGGAAATCTGGAAAAAGCCATTGAAGATTTCAATGAGGGGCTCAAGCTTAAGCCTGACCATGCTGTAGGTTATATGAACAGGTCCATTATGTACCAGGCTTTGCAAAAATATGACCTGGCCCTGGCTGATATCGATTCCTATCTCAAACTGAGTCCGTACAATCCTGATCTATGGTACGAAAAAGGCAGGGTACTCAGACTACTGGGAAGACCCCAGGAAGCTATTCCAGCCTACACTGAATCCCTGAAGTACCAAAGCAAAAACAACGGACTGTACTTTTACGAACGGGCAAGAACTTACTTCGAGCTCAAAATGATGTCTGAAGCAAAAGCTGACCTTCAGAATGCCCTCAATGCAGGCTACAATCAGGCCGACCCCCTATTTAAATCACAACTGGGATTTTAGTGTATGGTAGTTTTAAATTTATACAGAAACCTGCCTGTTGACGAAAAAGCCAATGTATTAACTCATGGAGCAGGATTGGTGATTTCTGTTATTGTGACGGCTTTACTCGCCATATTGCTGCCTGTAAGCATAAAGTTCTGGGGGTTGACGATTTTCGGATCGGGTCTGATTACCATGTTTTTTTGTTCAACGTTTTATCACCTTGCCAATAGAGAGATTCGTAAAAACAGGTGGCGGATTCTTGATCATATATCGATATTTATCCTGATTGGGTGTTCTTACACCGCTTTTATCTTGGTTTATCTCAACACACCCGAAGGCATTCAATTTCTGAAGGTACACTGGATCATTATACTGTCAGGAATTCTTTTTAAACTGGTTTTCAAGACCAAATATGAAATTGTATCATTGGCTCTTTATCTCTTCCTCGGCTGGATGGTAGTATGGCTTATTGATGATTTGTCAGTTAATATGCCCACTAAGGTATTTTACTGGCTGATTGCCGGCGGTCTTGCTTATACGGTGGGTGTATACTTTTATGTTAGGACAAAGCTTGCCTGGCATCACGCCATCTGGCATATATTTGTGATACTCGGAGGCACCGGCCATTATATTGCTCTGCTCATTTCCTAAAATAATGTACTCCGACTGTGATGGCATGCAATTGTCAAAATCTTTTACCTTTGCAGCTTAAAAATTTTATATGAGTTTTCCTTTGCTTGTAATGCCTGACTTTGGCAATTCTGCCGTGTGGTTGAGCTTACTTACTCTTACCTTCCTGGAAATCGTTTTAGGGGTGGACAACATAATATTTATCAGTATCACATCCAGTAAATTAAAGGGAGAAGACAAGAAAAAAGCCACAAACATCGGGTTACTTCTTGCCATGGTATTGAGGATATTCCTGCTTCTTGGGATTTCTGTGCTTATAGCCATGCAGGATCCCTGGGTTGAAATACACAGTACATGGCTTGATGCAGGATTTTCCGGACAAAGCCTTATACTGATTGCCGGAGGGCTCTTTCTGCTTTACAAGAGCGTGTCTGAGATACACCACAAACTCGAAGGGGAGGAACATGATGCCAAGACAGGCGGGGGTAAAGCAGGCATCTCCTTTAGTTCAGCAATCCTCCAGATTACTATGATAAACATAGTTTTCTCCTTTGATTCTATCCTCACTGCTGTAGGAATGACCAACGGCGTGCACGGAGCCTTGCTTATCATGATCATAGCCGTGGTCCTCTCAGTCATTATTATGATGCTGTTTACCGTTCCTGTCAGCAAATTTGTAAATGATCACCCTACCATACAGATTCTCGGGCTTGCATTTCTCATCCTGATAGGGTTTATGCTTATCATCGAGGGAGGCCATCTAGCTCACCTGAGTATCATCGGCACCGAAATAGGAGCAGTACCGAAGGGATACCTGTATTTTGCCATAGCATTTTCATTGCTGGTTGAGTTTCTCAATATTCGTATGCGTAAAAAAGCCAAACCCGTAGAACTCCACTCATATACCGAAGAGGCCAAAGACAGAGGTTTGTTAAAAGAAGGCAGCCATGAATAATTTCAAAATTGCCAGCTTATATGCTGCAATGATGGCTTTTGTTGTCATCACTGGTTGCAGGGAGGTGGGCAAACAGGCGTATTACACGGTTTCCGGCCCTGCAATGGGCACAAAATACCACATAACCGTAGAGGCTTCAAATCCTGAAATTGTCCAGAAGTCCATTGATTCTATTCTGGCTGATTTTAATCTGTCTATGTCTGCATACATTGACAGCAGTACCCTTACACATTTTAATACGGCCGACAGTGTCTTTTGCTACGATTCTGCCAGGGACCCATACTTTGAGCCAGTTTTCCTGAAATCAAAAGAGTTGTATCAACAAACAGGGGGAGCATTAAATCCATGTATAGCTCCGCTTGCACGGTATTACGGCTTTTTGTCAAAGCAAAAGAAAACCAACATACAGCCTGACACTGCTGAGGTACAAAAGTTGATGTCCTTTCTGATGTTTGATTCATTGAAGCTTGATAAAAGCAGCACAGGCAATATTTGCATACGCAAACCCAAAAAAGAAGTGAATCTTGATTTTAATTCACTCTCCCCTGGCTATGCGGTAGATGTCATTTCGAGATTTCTGGAGCAACACGGCATAATGAATTATATGATTGAAGTGGGAGGTGAGATAAGAACCCGTGGTGTTAACGAAAGGAAGACCGAATGGGTCATAGGAATCAACAAACCATCGGAAAAAGCATCGGAAACGGATGTGGAACTTCCACTGAAACTTTCCGGAAAATCACTTGCCACAAGTGGAAATTACCGCAATTTTTATAAGTCTGGAGGTAAAACATTTGCCCATATTATCAACCCATTTACTGGCATGAGTCAGCCTTCTGACATACTGAGTGCTACCGTGATTGCTGATGACTGCATAACAGCAGACGGGTTGGCCACGGCCTTTATGGTTCTGGGACTTGAAAAGGCCCTGGAGCTTTCCGAAAAGTTAAGCGGAATAGATGCCTTTTTTATCTTCGACAAGGAGGGAGACGGCGTTTTTGAATTCAAGGAATCAGCGGGCTTTGGCAGGTATTATCTTCACAACGAACAAAAATAATCCGGACTATGGAGTTAAAGTTAAATCTGCAAAAAGACCTGGTATTCTTTGATATTGAGTCCACTGGCCTCAATGTGCTAAAAGACCGGATATTGCAGATAGGGCTGATAAAATTTAAAACATCAGCCGATGATCCTGAAGAACTCTTTTACCTCATCAATCCGGGCATACCCATCAGCGAGGAGGCCTTTGCTGTGCACGGAATAAGCAATGAAATGGTGCGAAACAAGCCTACCTTTGAACAATTGGGCAAGACCATTTTTGACTTTATCGGCAATGCAGACATCGCAGGCTACAACTCTGACAGGTTTGACGTACCAATGCTCATGGAGGAATTCAACAGAATCGGTCTTGAATTTGACATCTCCAAAAGAAGGCTGATCGATGTGCAAAAGATTTTTTACAAGATGGAGCCGAGGACACTCAAAGCGGCCTATAAGCTATACTGCAACAAAGACCTGGCTGACGCCCACGATGCACTTGCTGATGCACGGGCCACAGTTGAAGTGTTTAAGGGTCAAATTCTGAGATACGAAAATGTAGATTATACTGACGGCGATGGTTTTACTCATCCCGCCCCGGTAAAAAACGATATCAACGCCATAGCCGAATTTATCAGGGATGACTCCATCCTGGATGTAACCCAGAGGCTTAAATACAATGCCAAAGGGGAGGTGGTTTTTAATTTTGGTAAATATGCCGGACAGGTTGTATCAGAGGTTTTCAGGCTCGAGCCCAGTTATTATCATTGGATCATAGAGAAGGATTTTTCAGCACAGGTTAAACAAATTGTAAAGAAGATCTTTGCAGAAATGAAAAAGCCATGAGACCGGGTCTTTTCAGGCTAAACTTTTCACTCTGTGTGGTATTGACTATCCTTGCGGTTTCATGCTATACCAGAAAGGAAGGTTGTCTCGATACACTGGCAGCCAACTTTGATGTCACAGCCGATGATCCCTGCGGACAATGCTGTATATTTCCGTCCCTTAGCCTTGAAGTGACTCACAATGCAGGAGACACTTTGCTGAACACAAAAGCGATATACACCAATCAACTGAACCAAAAATACCAGATCCTGGATATACGATATTATCTATCTGGCTTTGTGCTCAGTCCAGCCGGCCAGCCAAATGTCAGAATCAGAGAGGTAATACAAAACAATACGGGTTCGGTGATCGAATACAATGACATGCATATATGCCGGATTGCGGACAAAGTCATCAACGTAGGCACAGTCAGGTCTTTTGGAAGGTTTGACACCCTGAGTTTTGATCTGGGACTCAGTGACAAGGTACTTTCCAATGAGTTTACAAGTCTGCCATCAGACCATGTACTCCTCAAAAACAACAGACTGAATGATGAGGCAGGCAATATCGTTTTTGCTACATTAAAATATGTCCACTTAAAACCTGATAAAAGAGACACAATCAACCTTAGCTTTGGAGCATCATCCGATCGGTTTGATATCAGGGTTGACAGCACCCTTGTCACCCAAAAAGGCAGCCATATCATTTACAGGCTCAAGACAGACTATCTGAAAATATTGATTGATGCAGATCTTGACAAATCACCGGAAAACATTAAAACTACGGCCGGAAAGAACCTAAGGTCTGCTATTGGTGTTAGATAATATTAGCATCAGGTGATATGAATTCTGTAAAATACTTTGTGACTATTATTTCCATATTCTTGTTGTTTTCCTGCAAGCCAGACCCGGCTGACACGGGAGATTTGACCCATATTGCCTATTCGCCAGCAACGTATACTCTTGATGTTCCGTCCCATTTTCCGGTTATGAACATCCCTGCTGACAACCCTATGACAAAAGAAGGCATTAATTTGGGAAGGCACCTTTTTTATGACCCTATTCTGTCAGGTGACAGTACCATGTCGTGTGCAAGTTGTCATTTGCCTGAGTTATCGTTTACTGACGGAAATGCTTTCAGCAAGGGTATAGACGGTATAAACGGAACCAGAAGCAGTATGAGCCTTATCAATATAGGGTTTGTAAAATCCGGATTATTCTGGGACGGCAGAGTTAAGACGCTGGAGGAACAGGCCTTACTGCCGGTGGAGGATCCCATAGAAATGCACCATAAATGGCCGGAACTTATTGGCCAACTGAAAGATCACCCCGAATATCCGGTCATGTTCAGGCAGGCCTTTGGTATCAAAAACAAAAATGAAATCACCAAGGAACTGGCTGCAAAGGCTCTGGCTCAGTTTGAAAGAACAATCATTTCCAAGGACTCGAAATTTGATTTGGTGCAGCAGGGAAAGGCATTGTTTACCGACCTGGAGCTTATTGGTTACGGCATGTACTTTGACAATGACCCCGACCTTCCTCAGTCCGAATGCGGTCACTGTCACAACATACCATTGGCCACCTCAGATGCTTTTTTTAACAATGGGCTGACATCAGCTGCTACATTGGATGATTTTCCTGACATAGGAAGGGGCAAAGTTTCAGGTTCAAAAGCAGATAACGGGAAGTTCAGGGCCCCGACCCTCCGCAATATAAAGTACACAGCACCCTATATGCATGATGGTCGCTTTAAGACACTGGACGAAGTAATTGCCCACTACAATAGCGGTGGCAAAGATTCACCCAATGCAGATCCCCTCCTCCACCCTCTGAAACTCGACCCTTTTTATATAAAGGCCCTGAAGGCATTTATCGACACCTTCACCGATACACTTGTCTATAAAAATCCTGACCTTCAAAATCCGTTCAAATAGGAGGACAGAACGGTCAGTAAGTTCGTTCCTTCCACAGGGATCCGAGAATTTATTTTAATAATGTCTCCGCTACTGAGAAATTTTCAGATATTTGTACCCTGAATCAGAGGCAAAATCAATTTTATACTTACCCAACGAAAACACCAGGCAACATGGTCACACCCTTGAAACAAAAAATGATGTCCTACAATCTGCCTCAGCAGGTACAAAAGATGGGACTTTATCCTTTTTTCAGAACCATTGAATCAGAGCAGGACACAGTAGTAAAAATAGGCGGGAAAGACGTACTTATGTTTGGCTCCAATAGTTATCTCGGCCTGACCAATCATCCTAAACTTAAGGAGGCATCCATAGCTGCGATCAACAAATACGGTTCCGGATGTGCAGGATCAAGATTTCTTAATGGTACGCTTGATATCCACCTTGAGCTGGAAGAAAAACTTGCAAAACTGGTCGGAAAAGAGGGGGCACTGGTTTTCAGCACCGGTTATCAGGTAAACCTGGGAGTGATTTCATCCATTCCCGGAAGGCATGATTATCTGATTCTGGATGACCTGGACCATGCCTGTATCATTGACGGGGCGAGGCTGTCCTTTGCCAAAGTCATGAAATACACCCACAATGACATGGAAGCCCTTGAAAAGTGCCTGTCAAGGTGTGAGGCTGACAAGATAAAACTAATCGTAGTCGACGGCGTCTTCAGCATGGAAGGTGACATAGCCAATCTGCCCGAGATCGTAAGGCTGGCAGAAAAATACAATGCCAATGTGATGGTAGATGATGCCCACGGGCTGGGTGTACTTGGAGCCAACGGATCCGGTACTGCCAACCATTTTGGACTCACAGACAAAGTGGACCTGATCATGGGAACATTCAGCAAATCACTCGCCAGCATCGGAGGTTTTATTGCTGCTGACCTGGACACCATTAACTTCCTCAAGCATAATGCCAGGTCACTGATTTTCAGTGCCAGTATAGCCCCGGCCAATGCGGCCAGCGTCATCGCAGCGGTGGACCTGATGCAATCCGAGCCCGAAAGGATACAAAACCTTTGGGACAATACCCACTATGCCATGTCAGCCTTGAAAGCTGTCGGATTTGACACCGGCCACTCAGTGACCCCAATCATACCTATCCTGATTCGTGACGACTACAAGACCTTCAGTCTCACCAAAATGGCCCTTGACAGAGGTGTATTTGTCAATCCTGTGGTTTCGCCGGCGGTGCCCAGCACTTCCTCACTGATCAGGTATTCGCTAATGGCTACCCACACAAAAGAACAGATAGACAGATCAGTGGAAGTACTGTCAGGCATTGCAAGGGAGATCGGCGTGTTTGACCAACCGCAAGTTATGGAACCCCATAACTGAGGTTTGCCGGAAGTCACAATGTCCACATGCCCCTCATCGGGCCGATAAAATAGTGGTTTATCCACCCACCCGAAATGAACAAGAATATCCTCATCACCGGTGCCAACGGTTTCATTGGAAGTTTTCTGGTAGAAGAAGCCACAAGACGTGGTTTTAGGGTTTTTGCCGCGGTTAGAAAAAACAGCAGTCAGGGATTTCTCGCCAAAAGCGGGGCTAATATCGTAGAAGTTGACTACCATTCTGCAGCCAATCTTGCGGAGGTATTGCGACACCACAATATAAATTACATCATCCACAATGCCGGGCTCACCAAATCTCCAAGCCCTGAAGAGTTGATCAGGGTAAACAAGGAATTGCTCGTTAATCTTACCGAAGCGGTCAGATCATCGGGCATCCAACTGAAGAAACTTGTTTTTGTAAGCAGCCTTGCTGCGTATGGACCTGCTGACAAGCAACCAGACGGTATCGTCAAAGATTCATCCCAGCCCAATCCGGTCACTCACTACGGAGTAAGTAAACTTGCTGCCGAGACATACCTGCGTGCTCAGACAGACATTCCTTATGTCATCATTCGTCCCACCGCAGTATATGGTCCCCGTGAAAAGGATATGCTTAATGTATTTCAACTTGTCAACAAAAGACTCAACCTACAACCTGGAATCCTGGGCCAGAAATTGACTTTTATTTATGTAAAAGATCTGGTACGCCTCATCATGCTTGCCGTCGAAAGCTCGGTCAGCCACAAGGCATATTTCGCCACTGACGGTCATGTATATACCGGTGACGCATTTCCAGGCTTCGTGAGCGAGTATCTGCGGAAAAAGGCGATAAAGGTCAGGATACCCCTCCTCCTTGTGAAAGGACTTGCATTCCTTACAGAAAAAGTGTCAGGGATGTGGGATTCCTACCCTATTTTTAATGTCAACAAAGTAAACGAACTAAAAGCAAAAAGCTGGAATTGTGATGTCAGCAACCTGGAGAAAGACCTGGGATTTAAAGCAGAATACGACCTTACCAAAGGCATTCCGGAAACAATAGAGTGGTACAGAGAGCACAAATGGCTGTAACACATATAAACATAAAATGACAGCTAAGAGAAAGATCAGAATCATTGCCAACCCGTTTTCAGGCAGCAAGGGCGGTGAAAAAATCGAGGCTGTGATTGACCTATATCTGGATAAATCTAAATTTGATCATGAGATCTGTATAACCCAATACTCCGGTCATGCAACAGAACTTTCTTCCCAGGCCGCAGCTTTGGGCTTTTATGCCGTGATCGCGGCCGGTGGAGACGGGACCATCAATGAAGTGGCTTCCAGCCTTGTGGGAACCAAAACCGCCCTGGGCATTATCCCTTTGGGTTCCGGTAACGGTTTTTCATATCATCTTGGCATCAGAAGAAGTAAAAAGAAAGCCCTGGAGGTCATCAACCTCTGCAACCCTGTACTTATAGATACTGTAACTGCCAACGAACATTTTTTTTTGAATGTAGCCGGTCTGGGGCTGGATGCTACCGTCGCCTACAATACTAGAAAAAACAAAAAAAGGGGCTTCCTCCCCTATTTTATCAATGCCGTCAGGGAAAGTATTCGGTTTAAAGCCCTTGATCTGGAAATTACCAGCAACGGAAAAACATGGCGGGCAGAGTATACTGCCGCAGTTATCGCCAACGCCTCGATATACGGTTATAATTTCAGTATTGCTCCGGAAGCGAATATCTCAGACGGGCTTTTTGACGTTATATTGCTTAAGAAAGCTTCATTGCTGAGTTACTTCCTGACAGTACCACGCATGCTCACCAGGTCCATACACAAAAGCAAAATTATCGATTATTTTAAGGCATCTGAATTGACAGTCAGGCACAAGGGACAAAGTTTTTTTCATAAGGATGGAGAGGGCCTGGTAGTGGAAGGCAACATACATTTTAAAATACGACCGGCCTCACTGCTGGTTTTAATGCCGTAATCTATGCTGGCACTGGCAGGTAGCATCATACTGAGTTCACTGTTAGGTGTGATCTTTAAATATTTTGACAAATATGGGATCGACACATTTACAGCTGTGGTGGTAAATTATTTTGTTTGTGTAGGGACCGGATTTTTCTTTGCAAATAAAGGGACGTTTTCCATTCTAGCTATGATAAGCCAGCCTTGGACCTGGTATGCAGTGTTTATTGGGCTTGTGTTCATTATTTCATTTATGATCTTTGCAAAATCTGTACAGGCAATAGGAATAATGGTGACCAGCATTTTTCAAAAAATGTCTCTCATTGCCCCGGTAATTATAGGTATATTTATTTTTGGTGAAGCCAATACTACGGTCAAATGGTCCGGCATACTTCTGTCTTTAATCGCAATCCTGCTGGTAAACCATAACAAAAAGACGGAAAACGAAGTCAACAATAATGGCCATCAAAAGATGTTTTTGTTGCCCTTACTTACATTTGTTGGTTCTTGTGTGGCAGACAGTTTGATATTTGTTGTAGAACATAAAAACCTGATCAGTCAAAATGATGTAGGATTTGTATCGTCTATCTTCTTCTTTGCAGGTTTATTTGGTTTGGCTTTTCTTTTAATAACTATACGGTCCAGGAAAATCAGGCCGAAGGATATACTTGGAGGTTTAATCTTGGGTGTACCCAATTTTTTTTCCATATACTTTATTGTGGTAGCTCTTCAGAAAGGTATGGACGGTTCGATCGTGTTTCCACTGAATAACCTGGGCGTACTCCTGCTGGCAGGAGCTTTTGGCTTGTTTCTTTTTGGTGAGAAAATTTCAGCAGCAAAGGTTGTCGGCTATCTTTGTTCGATTCTGGCCATCCTGTTGCTTTCCTTTGCCTCATGACACCCTTGGCTGACTTTTACACCACTATCACCTCTATGTCTACAGGGGAATACAAGGAGAAGTCAAGCAAGTTTCTGGCCTTTGCCTATCCTTTTGATCAGGAAGATTCGCTTCAGGAAATTTTAGGGCCTCTCAGGTCAACTCACATTAAAGCCCGGCATTTTTGTTATGCTTACAGGATAGGAGTTGACGGTACGAGATTCAGGGCAAACGATGACGGAGAGCCTTCCGGCACTGCTGGCAAACCCATACTTTCACAGATTCTGAGTTTTGAGCTCACAAATGTCATCATCGTGGTAGTCAGGTATTTTGGCGGTACAAAACTCGGAGCAAGTGGCCTGGCAAATGCCTACAAGGAAGCAGCACGGGAGGCACTTGCCGGAGCCGAAACCACGATAAAATATATAAGTGATGAGCTGGTGATGCGGTTCGGTTACGACCAAATGGGGCATGTTATGTCCGTAATAAAGGAAGTCCCGGAAGCCTTCATCATCCACAAAAACTTTGATGCCGGGTGCACTGTACACCTGAGTATAAGAAAGTCCCGAAGCCGTGAAATCCTGCTGAATCTCAAGGCTGGCATCCTGCAGGTTTCAGTAGAACAAGCCTCCGCAGTGGAAACGATTCCGGGCGTAGAGATTGAAATGCGAGACGGCTGAAATGGCCGAATTTAATTTTTTTCCGGTGATTTTGATTTCTGATATTCCTCGTTGAGTCTGTTGACAGTCTCATTGGTAATATCAAGAGAAGGCCTTCCGTACATAACACTACCCGTCGACCCTTTCATCATGACAAAGTCAAAACCCTTTTCATCAGCGATCTTGGCCAGAAACTCGTCTATTTTGTCCTGAAGATCTTTTTGAGTCACCTGAAGTTGTTTTTCGAGGTCAAGGGCTGCATTGTCCCGCTGCTTCATGAGGGCTTCCTCTTCCCTTGCCAGGTTTTGCTGTTGTTGGGCGTATTTTTCTTCCATTTTTTTCAGCTCGACAGGAGCGATGGTATTGGCTTTCTGCTGGATCTCCCCCACTTCCTGCTGAAATCTGGCCAGCCTTTTTTGAAAGGCTTCTATTTTTCCGGCCAATGCCTTTTCAGCTGTTTTTGACTGGCCCTCCAGTTCGGTTTTTTTATCTATGTACAACTGGTATTTTGCCAAAAGCGTATCAATATCAATGAACACTATCTTGTCAGAAGATTTTGCGGTCGTTTCGGGTGCAGGCTTTGCGGTAGTTTGGTTTCCATTTTCCTTACAGGAAACAACAAACATTCCGATGGCCAGAATGGTGAAATACAAAGTATGCTTTAAAGTCATGGTTGCTTTTAAATTGATTTATGGCGTAAAAATAGCATTAAATTGAAGATTGTTGCAGAATTGCTTCCCTTTTAAAGTTTTATTAATACTACTTACACTTTTACCAGATTATTACTCCAGCAATTGTTCAAGATCTGTATTGTCCAAAAACACCGGATCATCGGACTCAATGATCTGACCGGAGATTTCCACCTTAGACTTTTGTAGATTAAGGATCTTTTCTTCGATGCTGTCTTTGGTGATAAACCTTTTGACAATGACGGGCTTCTTGCGACCTATTCGATGGGCACGTGCCACAGCTTGTTTCTCGACAAATGGGTTCCACCACGGCTCGAGAATAAAAATATAATCTGCCTGTGTAAGATTGAGTCCTGTACCACCTGCCTTAATGGACAACAGAAATACCTGTACTCCGCCATCTTGTTGAAAAGAAGTAACTGACTTTTGCCTTTCGTCTGAAGACATCTGACCCGTCAATGATACATAAGACACCTCATTTTTTTCTAACCACGAAGAAATTATATTCAGGTGTTTTAAAAACGAAGAGAATATGAGCAGCTTGTGACCTGACTTAACTATTGTGCTGATCTGGCTGGTGATGTCATCAAATTTTCCGGAATCCGACGAATAATCAGAATTTGAGAGCACAGGATGGTTTGCTATCTGTCTGAGTCTCAGTATTGATGCCAGCACATGAAACCTGAACCCTGATGAGGACCTGTCCAGGCCCAGCAATGCATTGCGGGCTGAAGACCGCTCTGTCTCATATGCTTTGGCCTGAGCCTCACTCATTTCGCTAAAGTGGATATCCTGGGTCAACTCCGGCAAATCACGGGCGACCTCTTCTTTGGTTCGCCGAAGAATGTATGGTGACACAAGAGTACGAAGCTCCCTGATGGCATCCTGATCCTTATTTTTTTCGACAGGAATCTGATAGGTATCTCTGAAAAAAGCATAGGTTCCAAGGATAGAGGGATTAATAAACTCCATTTGTGACCATAGGTCTGAAAGCGAGTTTTCCATCGGAGTACCGCTCAGTGTTAGCCTGTTGTCGGCTTTAAGCTGGTGCAGAGTTTTGAATACTTTTGTGTCCCGGTTTCTGATCTGCTGGCTTTCGTCCAGAATGATGTAACTGAATTGAATACCATCCAGGATGGCATGATCCGACACAGCTGTCTGATATGTGGTCAGTATTACATCAAAGCTTGAGAGTGTTCTGTGCAGCCTGTCCCGCATTGGTCCAGTATATGAAATGACCTGCAGGGAAGGTGCAAATCTTTTCAGCTCCAGCTGCCAGTTAAATATCAGTGATGCCGGAAGTACAATCAGGGCCTTTAAGGCTTTCCTTCTGAAACCATTAATTGCACCAAACAGGTCCAATTGGGTTCCCGAGGCCGGCATTGAGGCTTCATCATCCGGGATCCTGTCTTTGGTGTCAAGCAAAACGGCTAAGGTTTGAAGGGTCTTACCCAACCCCATATCGTCCGCGAGGCATGCCCCCAGGCCACTGTCCCTGTGCCTAAGCAACCACCTGACACCATCCCATTGGTACGGCCGAAGTGTGGTCTTCAGGCCAGGTGATGGTAAATAGTCAGTCTTTGGTTCTGTATGAGCCGTTAATTCAGGCCTTGCTTTATCATGTTCCTCATTTATCAGAATAAAGTGCATTTTAGGTAACCTCCAGGTCGGGCCGTCATCCTTGGCAAACCGGCAAATACTGCTGTACTTGGACATAATCTCCAAAGGAATAAGCACACACCTGCCTTCTGAAGTGATAAAGTATGGGTCATCATTGCGGATGTTTGCAAAAAGCTTTGAAATGGGATACTCGTTCTCCCCTATCCTTACCTTGCCGGAAAGATCAAACCAGTCATTGGTACGATTAAAGTCCGGTTCGGCCAGGATCTTGGTGAATTGGACCTGTTTACCCCCAATTTCAGGTGGCTCTATTTCGAAATATTTTTGCAGACCCGTTATACAATCTGTTACTTTGTACAACATTTCAAATTCGCCGCTGCCATATAAAGTCCGGCCATTCGCATATTCAAAACCGAAAGATAACAACTTGGAGATTGCCGTTGATTCGACCTGGTCGTTCAGTGAAAATTCATTTACAAAAGGGACGTTATTTTCAGAAAAACTGATCCTTACCTTTCTTTTGCTTTTGTCAATGGATTTCAAACAAACATCTGAATACAAATACTCGATGATGCCTACCCATCTGTTTTCAAAAATATCATACACAAAAGAAAGCCGGATCTGTTCGGGAGTATCATGGCGTTCAAGGTTAAATCCGATGGCTTCTGTCTCAGCTTTGCCGACAATGTCAGCAATGAATTTGTTGAAATAATCCCTGACAAGTTTGTCCGGAATAAAGACATATTCATTTTTTATAAATGGCTTCAACTTACCTGCATTGATATCGGATAGCCTGTACAGAGTGTTATCAATCACCAGAATACCGGGGTCATCCTGCAAAACAATAACATCCCGGCCGAAAATCGAGATTTCACCCTCCTCTGACATTAGTGCCATTTCATATTTGATACCCGTCTGGGTACGGGTAAACCTCAACTTTGGGACGAGAAAATCACGAGCATAGCTGACAATCACCTCATGAGCTTTGGTTTTTCGCTCCAGGTCAATACACAGGGGAGCCTTGGTTTGCAATACAAGATCATAAAACAAGGCAGACCTCTTGTTGAGGATGCTTAAGACAGTTTTATTAGTATCCTTATTTTCCAGCCAGGCATGCAGAGAAAGGGGTTTCTTTTTTCCTTTGTTCAGGCTTTTTTCAAGCTCGGGTACGGATAATGCCCAGGAAAGCTGGACCAACTGCATAACAATCGGATCAGGGTCAGGGAAATAACTGGTAAAATTCTCAGGGTAAGCTGCAGCTTTTTGATAGGCTGGCAAGCCGTTTTGACCGTTTTCACAGATAACAGGATGGGGCAAATAAATATCTGTGCCCGTCACGGCAACGAAATTAAAGACAACCGAATACCTGTTTGCTGCTTTATAGGAAGGTCCTGGCATGAATGCTATTTATTAAAAAGGGCTGCAAAAATATGGTTTCACAAAAAATTGAATTCTTTTAGCCTCTGATTTTTTAAAATCGCCTTAAATTTGAGATCCTAACCAAATTGTTTTATGTCATCACCAAAAATCCTGATAACCGGAGCCAACGGTCAGATAGGCAGAGTCCTTACTGAAGAGCTGAGAAAAATGTATGGTCAAAATGCTGTGCTTGCCACAGATATCACCAAACTCGACGCCACTAACGATCCCTTTGAGTTTCTGGACATCCTCAACAAGCAACGCCTCAAGGAAATAGTCGAAGATCACCATATAACAGAAATATACCATCTGGCAGCCATTCTTTCTGCCAATGGAGAGTGGAATCCGGCCAAAACATGGAATATTAACCTCAACGGCCTTCTGGCAATATTGGATCTTGCCAGGGATAAAGAACTCGACAAAGTTTTTTTTCCCAGCACCATTGCTGTTTTTGGCACCACTACTCCCCGTATAAATACCGCTCAGGACGTGCCTCTGCTCCCATCCACTGTCTACGGAATGAGTAAAGCCACCGGCGAGTTATGGTGCAATTATTATTTTAACAAGTATGGTGTCGACGTCAGGTCACTGAGATACCCCGGTATCGTAGGATGGCAATCTCTCCCGGCAGGCGGCACCACAGATTATGCTGTTGAAATTTATCACGCGGCCCTTACGGAAGGTCATTATGAGTGCTTCCTGGATGAAAACACCAGATTGCCCATGATGTACATGAGTGATGCCATCAAGGCTACGATCGATCTGATGCACGCTGATAAAGAAAAAATTAGGATCAGGTACGGATATAACCTTGCGGCCATGAGTTTTACCCCTGCAGAGATAGCGGCAGAGATACGCCGCCACATAGCTGAATTCAAAATAAGCTACAAACCGGATTTCAGGCAGGAAATCGCAGCCAGCTGGACGGAGTCCATCGACGACAGCAATGCAAGAAATGACTGGGGGTGGTCACCCCAATTTGACCTTCCGGCCATGACCGTGGATATGCTGCATCATCTTAAGCCAATGCTTCAAAAATAAAACAATTATGGATAAAAAAACCATTCTTACCCAGATAGGTGCGGAGCTTCAGGAATTGAAAGACGCAGGATTGTTTAAAAACGAAAGGATCATAACCACCCCTCAGTCTGCCCTGATCAAAACCACTGCAGGTAAGGAGGTGCTTAATTTTTGTGCCAATAATTACCTGGGGCTTTCATCTCATCCTGACATCATTGCTGCCGCCAAGGAAGCTATTGACACTCATGGTTTTGGTATGTCATCAGTCAGATTTATATGCGGAACACAGGACATACACAAGGAGCTGGAACAAAAAATAGCGGCCTTTGTAGGACAGGAAGATGCTATCCTATATGCGGCAGCCTTTGATGCAAACGGAGGCTTGTTCGAGCCCCTCCTCAACGAAGAAGATGCCATTGTATCAGATATGCTTAATCACGCCTCCATCATTGATGGAATAAGGTTGTGCAAGGCCAAAAGATACAGATATGAAAACAATGACATGGCAGACCTCGAGTCAAAGCTCATCCAGGCCAAAGCTGAAAATGCCAGAAGGATCCTAATAGCCACAGACGGTGTATTCTCAATGGATGGTATCATAGCTCAGGTAGACAAGGTCTGTGACCTTGCTGACAAATACGGAGCCTTGGTCATGGTGGATGACTGCCATGCTACAGGTTTTGTAGGAAAAAGCGGTCGCGGTTCTGCAGAACATAACGGTGCCTTCGGAAGGGTCGACATCATAACCGGTACTTTTGGCAAGGCATTGGGAGGAGCGTCAGGAGGATTTACCGCAGCCCCCAGAGAAATTGTGGAGCTGCTGAGGCAGAGATCACGTCCTTATCTTTTTTCAAATACCCTGGCCCCGGCCATAGTTGGGGCGTCAATCCGTGTGCTTGAGATACTGGGAAAAAGTACCGAGCTTAGAGATAAACTGGAAACGAATACCGCCTTATTCAGAAATGAAATGACAAAAGCGGGATTTGACATCATAGCAGGCACCCACCCTATCACTCCAGTCATGCTTTATGATGCACCCCTTGCCCAAAAATTTGCCTCAGCCTTGCTGGAAGAAGGCATTTATGTCATTGGCTTCTTTTTCCCGGTGGTACCCAAAGGTAAAGCCAGAATACGGGTACAGATCAGTGCCGGACATGAAACAGAACACATTTACAGAGCCGTTGAGGCCTTTACCAAAGTAGGAAAACGACTGGGGGTAATCTGATCTGATGGCTTGTCAGGTCTGCAGCACCCCGGGGTTAAATTTTTCCACTATACCATGGTCCGCCATCTCAATGCCTAAGGAAATAAACTCCCTGGTAGCTCTCGGATCTATGATGGCATCCACCCACAACCGTGCTGCTGCATAGTATGGCGTTGTCTGGCTGTCGTATTTTTCCTTTATTTGCTCAAAAAGGGCCTGTTCGCCTTCCGGGTCCGGGGCCTTTCCTTGTTTTTTCAATGAACTTACCTGAATCTGAGTCAGCACCCTCGCAGCCTGAGTACCTCCCATTACAGCAATTTTTGCCGTAGGCCAGGCAACAATCAGCCGCGGGTCATAAGCTTTGCCACACATGGCATAATTACCGGCCCCAAAGGAATTGCCTATAACCACCGAAAATTTTGGAACCGTGCTGTTAGCCACTGCATTGACCATCTTGGCTCCGTCCTTGATGATGCCACCGTGTTCTGACCTCTTTCCCACCATAAATCCTGTCACATCATGTAGA
Source organism: Bacteroidota bacterium (assembly GCA_019136675.1). Lineage (GTDB taxonomy): Bacteria > Bacteroidota > Bacteroidia > Chitinophagales > Saprospiraceae > OLB9. The sequence continues at coordinate 22,148 of JAGVTV010000119.1, read as the reverse complement.
AAGACAAGGGGTATTTTTTTTTGGTTGCAGTTCATAATAAATCGGGTGGCTTTGTCGGCAGAATCGGAATAAATGACCCCTCCAAACTGCATTTCGCCGGCTGCGTTTTTTACCACAAGCCTCTGATTTGCCACAATACCGACTGCCCAGCCGTCAATGCGTGCATACGCACATATTATGGATTTGCCGTAATCCGCCTTGTACTGGGTGATATCTGAGTCGTCGACCAGCCTTTTGAGCAACTCAAGCATATCATATGGCTTGGCAGGGTTTTCCGGCATTATGCCCGAAATTTCAATAGGGTCAAGCCTGGGTTTCCTGCTTGCGACCCTGTCAAATCCGGCCTTTTCCGGTTTTCCCATTTTGGAAACCAGCTTACGTATGGTCTGAAGACAGGTGGTATCATCCGGCATCCTGTAGTCCGTCACTCCTGATATCTCACAATGTGTCCTGGCTCCTCCCAGTGTCTCCTGGTCCACCTCCTCGCCGATGGCTGCCTTGACCAGGTATGGCCCTGCTAAAAAGATCGAGCCCGTGCCGTCCACGATCAGTGCCTCGTCAGACATGATTGGCAGATAGGCACCTCCGGCCACACAACTCCCCATAATGGCTGATATCTGTGGAATACCCATCGATGACATGCGGGCATTGTTTCTGAAAATACGTCCAAAATGCTCCTTATCCGGAAATATCTCGTCCTGCATGGGTAGATAAACACCCGCACTATCCACCAGGTATATAATAGGAATGCGGTTTTCCATAGCAATTTCCTGGGCACGCAGGTTTTTTTTGCCGGTCATAGGAAACCACGCTCCGGCCTTTACGGTTGCATCATTGGCGACCACCATGACCATCCTGCCTTCTACCCTGCCTAAACCGGCCACAACCCCTGCCGCAGGACAGCCTCCGTGATCCTGATACATATCATATGCGGCAAAGGCACCTATCTCAAAAAATGGCGAATCCTTATCCAGTAAAAGGTTAATTCGCTCCCGGGCCGTCAGCTTATTTTCTTCGTGGAGTTTTGCAATACGTTCCTTACCTCCCCCCAGGATTATTTTTTCAAGTTTTTTATTGACCTCAGCCATTAGGATTGACATATGGTCTGAGTTCCTGTTGAATTCTAAAGTCTTACTGTCCATGATTCATTTTAGAGTGACGGCCTTCCGGCCAATGGAGTCAGCAACAAAAGTAAAGAATCCATTGTTCCAAAACAAATTGAAAATCCGGTCCAAAACCTGATCCCGCTTTCATTCCTAAAACCCGGGACTTTATGGCATAACAAAAGTGTATGGATATTCACCCGGATATTTTGGATAAAATCCTTCCATCACTATGGTTTTACCTCTGTTTTGCTCCAGGGTGGCTTTCAACATCCCGGCCGATGAAACTTCCCGGTTATTAATCCTGGTAATGATGTAACCGGGTTCCATTTTTGTATTTGCCGTGAGGCTGCCCAGACGGACACTTACTACCATCACCCCGACATCAGAGATGAGGGACTTTTCATAACGGTCCAGGTTCCTGATCTCCAGGCCAATCTCCCTGAATACAGGTGAATCCATGATACCCACCGGGTCAGTGCTGTTTAGATGATTTCTTAGTGTAGCCACCAAAGTCTGTTTCCTCCCGCCTCTCATCAGTGTGATAGACACCTTGTCACCAGGCCTTTTGCGTCCTGTAATTTCCATAAACTCTGCCGGCGAACCAACCTTTTTTTCATCCACAGCAATGATGATATCCTCAGCTTTGACTCCGGCATCCCAGGCTCCTCCTCCCTTACTTACCGAAGTAATATAGACACCATACACATCAGCCATTCCTGCATTTTCTGAAATCTGAGCAGTCACTTTTTCTATTTCCACACCCAGCCAGCCACGTTGTACGACTCCAAATTCCATGAGATCATAGGCCACCTTTTTGGCCAGATTGGCCGGAATGGCAAAGGAAAAACCTTCATAGCTGCCGGATTCGCTCAATATGGCCGTGCAAATACCAACCAGATCTCCTCTTGTATTGATCAGTGCTCCGCCGCTATTGCCAGGGTTTACAGCGGCATCTGTCTGTATGAAAGATTCGATACCCTGGTTGCCAAAAAGATCGAGATTACGTGCCCTGGCACTCACTATACCTGCCGTCACAGTAGATTGCAGCCGAAAAGGGTTGCCTACAGCCATAACCCATTCGCCGACCCTGAGCGAATCTGAATCTCCAAAGATCAGAAAGTCAAGACCGCTGGCCTCTATCTTAAGCAATGCCAGATCTGTGCCCGAGTCACTGCCTATGACCCTGGCATTATAAACCCGGTTGTCATTGAGTATTACTTCTACATTTGAAACATTAGACACAACATGTTGATTTGTAATAATATACCCATCATGGCTTATCAAAACACCTGAACCGCTACTCTGTGTTGCTCCGGATTTTTGCTGCACTGTACCGACTCCTGCCCTGATAAATACGACAGCCTTTTTGCCTGATTCTGCCGCAGAAATAAAATCTGTGGGCACTGATGAACTGAAAGCAGCCCTGATCCTGTCTGAAAGGAGAAATTCCCTTTCGGCTACAGCCATAGCCCTTTGCTTGTCATCCTGGGTGACAGCCGGTCCAGTGACCAAATTATGATAAACCAAAATACTTAAAACCGATGTAAGAGCTGACACAACGATCAGTACGACTGTATTATGTGTTATTAGCTTCAACTTACGTATTATAATTTATTTAAATATTTGCAAATATAGGTCATTTTAACATTGGCTGCCCAAAATATTTTACTTTTGAGTTCATATTACCATCAAACGTTCAAGCCGTCAAAAAAGTGCAATTAAAATTTGAAAAATATCAGGGCACCGGAAATGATTTTATCATCATAGATCAGCGGGAAATACAATCTCTGAAGCATGAAAACCAAAAGTTGATAGAGAGACTATGTGACAGAAGATTTGGTATCGGAGCAGACGGTTTGATTTTGCTTGAGAAATCTCCTGTTTCCGATTTCAGGATGGTATACTTCAATTCTGACGGCCGCCAAAGCACTATGTGCGGCAACGGTGGCAGATGCATTGTCCATTTTGCATGGTCTAAAGGTTTGTGTGCCCAACATACTGTTTTTGAAGCCATAGATGGTCTGCATGAAGCGGAGATTACAGAAGGAGGCGGGGTAATCCGGCTCCATATGTCAGATGTAGACGATGTGACTCAGTCGGCCGGAAATATCCTTGAAATGAATACGGGATCACCCCACTATATAACTTTTGTCGAAACCATGCCACTTAGCATCAAGGACAGCGGCAGTGAGATCAGGTATTTAAAACCTTACGCTGCTGAAGGTATCAATGTGAATTTTGCAAAGACATTGAAATCAGGTCATTCACTTGAAGTTTGCACGTATGAAAGAGGCGTGGAAGACGAAACCCTATCCTGTGGCACCGGAGTCACAGCCTCGGCCCTTGCATACAGCATCGTTAACGGACTTCATGGACAACAAACAGTCGGGATACATACAAAAGGAGGCCAACTGTCTGTCAGTTTTGACAGGTATGCCGACACAAGGTTCAGACAAATATGGCTCTGTGGGCCTGCGGTCCATGTTTTCTCAGGTGTGGTCGATTTGTGACCTTAATTGGCATCTTCTTTTTCGGCAGCCTTTTTTCGCAAACTAAATCTGATGGATTTATGTACGGAAATGCTGGCGTTCAGTTCAAATCCTACAAGGATAATAAATGAATTGAGCTGAATCCAAACCAATATAACCATCAGGGCACCAATGGACCCGTAGATCTCATTGTATCGTCCAAAATTATTGATAAAGTAACTGAATCCGAGAGAAGAAAGGAGGGAAAGAAGTGTTGCGATGACAGATCCCACATTAATAAACGGGATCCTTCTATGCATGGAAGGCCCGAAGGTATAAATCAGACTGATGCCGGTATACACAAAAATGACTGCAAACAAACCATTGAGGACAGTGATAATAAACAAAGCCACTTCAGGAAGCTGATACAGATGCCTGAAATAGTCAACAGCCTTGCCTTCGAGCACCACCATAATAAGGGATACGATCAGAAGTAATGTCAGCACCACCGTTAGCATGATGGCTACCAGCCTTTTCCGGTACCAAGGGCGGGGTTTAAAAGTATGGTGATATGCCTTGTCAAATCCTGACATCAGGGTTTCCATACCATTACTTGAAAAATAAAGTGCCAGCAAAGCACCAAGGGACAAAAGGCCGTCCCTGTGTATGGAAGTAATGTCATGGATGATGGTAAATATATAATCATGGGCGTTTCGGGGTATCACACCTTTAAGCTGGTCGCTCATGAGCAGTGTGTAGTCCTTGACAATGGGGAACAATGGCAAGAGGGTGAAAATAAAAATTGTGGCCGGAAAAATAGAAAGGAACAAGCTGAAGGCTATGGAGTTTGCCCTCATGGTCAGATTGTCTTTGGCAATCTCCTGAATCAGGAAATTCACTGCATCGTACAGCGAAATACCTGAAAAACCAGGCGGACTATACCTTCTGGACCAGGACAATATCCTCCGCACGAAAGGGATATCAAGAAGAATCTGCTGGATATTTGTGTTCCTGCGTATCAAAAGTAGCTTTTTAATCCATCCATCAGATAAGGCGGACAAGCGACTGCTTTGCCTGTGTCCATATTTATAAAGACCAGCCGGACTGTAGCCCTGTGAATCACATGGCCGTCTTCCGAAAGAATATCATTGAAAAAAGTGATGATCCTTCCAGGTAGTGATTGTAAGGTTGTTCTTATGGTTAGTTCCTCGTCATACCTGGCTGGTTTGATATAGCGGGCCTGAACTTCCACAACCGGCATCATGACGCGGTATTTTTCCTCCATTTTCCTGTATGAAAGGCCGATTGATCTCATCATCTCTACCCTGCCTATTTCATACAACTGGGCATAGTTGCCGTAATAGAGGTAACCCATCATGTCGGTCTCGCCGTACCGTACCCTTTTCCTGTAGTCAAAGGTGAGCATTCTGACCAGATCAGATTGTATCCCGCACAATAGGGCAGGTCATGCAGTGAGAACCTCCCCTGGCCCTGGAAAGCTCATTGGAAGGCAGGGTGATTACCGTCCTGGTCACTTTTTCGGGTTTAATTGATTTGTCATTTACCCCAGCTATAAAATCTCTGGCGTGGATGATATTGTATCCGGCTTCGCGGAGGGCTAACTCAGTTTTGGGGTTTCGGTCATACGTAAGTGCTACACCGGGCCTTATGGTCACCAGATTGCAACCATCAGTCCACTGTTCCCTTTCCTGGTAGGGTGAAACTCCGTTTCCGGAAAATATAAAATTGATATTGGGGTTGATCTCGTGCGTAAAGAAATTTTTGACAGAATCATACGTGACACAAGCCCCGTTTTTGAGGTACACCTTTACGTTGGAACTGATACCATCATATACTGTCGGCTTGTAGCAGACGATATCATTGTGGTCGATCATCGTAAAAAGAGTGTCAATATGCATAAAACTCCTTTCGGCCGGAATGTTTATCTGTGCAATATTGCTTACCAGACCCTTGCTGAAGAGGACATCTTTGAGGCTCCTGATAGCATAGTCAGTGGTGCGTTCGGAGCAGCCTATCAATAAAAAATCGTCATTGAGCATCATGACATCACCGCCTTCCAGGGAGACCACTTCCCCCTTTTTTGATGGCGGAAATTTATCAAGGTGGTTGAGATTGATGATCTTACCATCAGGGTTCAGGTCCTTAAAAAACGGATGTGAATAAAATATAAATCTGGTGAGCAGGTTTTCACGGAATCGTGCCATTTTGGCCGCTTTGGTGATAATGACATGGTCCTTAACCGCTACCGCAATGTCCCGTGTAAAAATAAAATTAGGTATCGGGTCAAAATATATATGATCCTCGTCCTGGTAGTAGCCTGTGATCAGCAGCTTGGTCAGTGCATTGGGCTCCAGCCCCATAAGAAAACTTTTGTCTGAGGGCGGCAACTCCTCATAATCCACTATCTTGTCGATCAGTTCTTCCTTTATGTCAGGACTTGCCGTAAATCCTTCCTCGATGAGCTTTTCTGTCGCCAGGACGTTTTCTTTGCCGATCAGGTGTTGCAGTACCCTGCGAAAAATATCGTGCTCTTCCTTCATCTGAGGCAAGTGTACAATATCGTCAAACAGCAATTCTTCAGCTTTTTTAGGTGAAATACGGGCTATGCCCTCATCCGGTCTGTGGATGATCACCTTTTTTAGTGAGCCTATTTCAGAATTGACACTAAGCATAAAATTCATTTTGGTTGGACCACAAAGGTACGGATAATAGGCCAAAGAAGCTAATTTTAAAGCTCCTCGTGTTATCCAATCTTGCCTGCTGATTTTTCTCATCCCAATAAAAGACTTCTGTCATGTCCTTCGCACGATGAGGTGGTTACTTTTGCACTGATACTTATTTACAGTTGTTAATTTTTTAAAAAACAGTAGATCATGAAGACAGCAGCTAAGGTATATCTGTCAGATATTCATTTTGAATTGAACCAATGGGAAAGTGAGCTTAAGTTTTGGGAAGACGAAATGAAGATCTTCGGACGAAGGCTTGAAGAAGTGGTCAAAAGATATACCAACAATGAGATCAGAGCAAAGATCGAACACTTCCAAAACCAGTTTTTCCTGCATGAAGAAGTGATAGACAAACTTAAAAACGAAGTTAAGCAACACAACAAACTATTGGCAGGTCTTGCTGTACAATCTGTTGAAACTGTGGACTATCCTTACTATGAGCACCACCTTGATCTCAGAGACAGAGTGGACACACAAAGAAAAATTTACTACGAACTTAAAACAGAATATTTTGAATTTCTGACTAAAGCATTGTAAGACTTTTCATGGATTTTTGACGATAAAAGAGCGGCCCAAAAGGCTGCTCTTTTTCTTTATTCGACCCCTCTTTGCCTTCTTTCCACCCATTTATAAATTTCAAGCCAGGCCACCGACACAAATGCCAGCAGTGCACAGCATCCCATCACACCTTGACTGAGGACCTCAAAGCCAAAAATGCGTCTTGAGGGTTCAAAATATACCGAGACGAAAAGTATGACAAGGGTAATAACCAGAATAACTGCCATGAGAGGATTCCTGTATCTTATTGTCTCCAGAGCAGAAAACACAAATGAACGGTTGACAAGGGTGAGGAAAATGTTGGCAAATATCAGGGTAACATAAATCACCGTCCGGGTATATGCTTGGGAGGCTCCGGAAGTCATCACATAATAACCCGCTCCCAGACAGGCCAGGGTAATTACCAGCCCCTGAATGATGCTGACTGTCATTTCCCGCAGGGAAAAAAGTTCTTCATTTGATTTTCTGGGTGGTCGCATCATGGAATTTCTTTCTATCGGCTCATTTTCAAAGACAATAGAACAGGTCGGTCCCATGATCAGTTCCAGAAAAATAACATGTACAGGGGTAAACAGATTGATATATTTCCATGTCAGGACCACCGGTACCGACACAATAAGTAATACCGGGATATGAATGGAAATAATATACCTGAAGGCTTTCTTGAGATTTTCATAAATGCGGCGACCCAATCCTATCGCGTAAACCATCCATTTCAGATCATCGTCCATGATCACAAGCGAAGCAGCGTTGCGTGCAACCTCACTGCCGGCCACCCCCATGGCTATACCTATGTGAGCTGACTTAAGGGCTGGCCCGTCATTTACACCGTCACCGGTCATGGCCACTACCTCACCGTTGCTTTTAAGCAGCTCTATGACCCTCATCTTTGCCTCAGGAAACATACGTGAAAAGATATTGACCTTTCCTACCAGAGGGCGGAGTTCCTCATCGGTTTTGTTCATTATATCCACTCCTTCAATTTGGCGTTCAGGATCCTGTATTCCGCACATGGCAGCAATGGCTGAGGCTGTCTGTGCATAATCACCGGTGATCATCTTTACCTGTATACCGGCATTATAAAATGCCCCGACTGTTTCCCTGATGTTGGTCTTGGGCGGATCATAAAAGGCTACCAGCCCTTGAAACTCAAAGACAAATTCTGATTGCGTGTCCGGAAACTTCCTTCCTTCAGGCCAAAGTGCTGAAGCCACTCCCAAAACCCTGTATCCCTGTGAAGCCAGTGAAAAAACCTGGCACATGATGAGTTCGTTATGGTCTGAGGGCAGGCTGCACTGGTGCAGGATGGTCTCCACCCCACCCTTTGCCGCCACAATAATGCCTCGTGAAGGCACTCTGAATGCATGGGTCATGATGGGAGGTTTTCCGTCGAGCGGGTATTCGGCCACCATTACAGCATCTTCCCTTTCGTCATACAAGGTATATTTGCCGTACATTTCGTGCAGAGACACTTCCATTTTATCAAATGGCTCGGGTTCTGATGCCCACATGGCGATTTCCAGTACTTCAATGAAATTTGCATTTTCTTCTGTACAGTCATAAATCGTATCCCTGGCATAGTCATATATCAGTGCCAGTTCCATCCGGTTTTGTGTCAGAGTACCTGTCTTGTCTGTACAGATCACGGTAGCTCCGCCAAGTGTTTCCACCATACTTGGAGCCTTTGTAATGATGCCTTTTCTGTAAAGATGATAGGCCCCCAAAGCCATAAAGGTGCTGAATGCCACAGGTATTTCCTCAGGCAGCACAGACATGGCAAGGGTGAGACCCTTAAGCAGACTTTCTAGGATTTCTCTTGTTTCCACAAAGGTCATTACACATACAACCAGAAATGCTGCCACACCAAAAACCACCATCCTGGTCGTAAATATTGCAATCTGTTTTTGTAATGGCGTCTTTTCACGGGAAATACTCTCCAGGGATAATCCGATTTTACCCAGTTCTGATTTTGTGCCAACAGCCGTTACCTTCACATACGCAGAACCCGAAACCACGTTGGTCCCTCTGAACACCCGGTTGTTTTCGCCCTCTTGCTGCTTCATGACAGCAAACGATTCGCCGGTGAGGATACTTTCGTCGACTGAGAGGTCATGCTGCATCAGTATGATGCCATCAGCAGGTATGAGGTTTCCGTCCGAAATGTAAAATATGTCATCCATGACCAGATCATCCGTTTCTACTTCTGTCCAGGATCCGTTGCGTATTGCCCTGGAACGCGGGCTGGTGAGTTTTTTAAGCGAGTTGACAGCATTGCGACTTCGCCTCTCCTGATAGAGAGAAATGCCGGACACAAAAAGCAGGGCTAAGACCATGATGAGACCTTCCTGTGTTTTTCCTACTCCAAAATAAATAAGCGAGGTAAATAAAAGCAGGATGAATAATGGCTCCATGACCACCTCTTTAAGGGCATATATAAATCCGCTTTGCTCACGGATGCCCAGAATATTGGACCCGTAGTTCTTCCTGTTTACTGTTACTTCGTGGTCACTTAAACCCTTAAATGGTAATGAAGCCAATGAGCCGGTTTAGGCAACAAAGGTAAGGGTTTTAAAAAGAAGGAGATTGAAAATAAAGAAAAAAAGGACTGCACCTGAATCTCATTACCTTATGTGTTTATTGATTCTGAGTCCGGCCACCTACGATCCTAGCCATCAACAATTTTCGGTTATTGGGATGACCTCATGGGGATCAATTTTTGTCCGGTACAGGTTGCAGTCCTTAAAACTAGGATCTCAAAATAAAAAACTTCAAACTTTTGTCGTAAGACAGTGCAAACATAATGCATTAACATATTACAAAAAAACATAATATGTATTTTTTTTACATTTTTTATTTTCTTATATGAAAAATAACATTTTAAACCGGTTAAACAGGGTTGTTATTCATCGGCAAGAACCATCTCTCCTTTTACGGTCCACGATAAACCAAATGCCCACAAAGCAAGGGTCTCCAGCCAGAAGACCGGACTGAATTCCTTTAGGATGGGAAAAGCCTCCGAAAGCCAAAGTCCGTAAATGGGTATCAAACCTACACAGCTTATCATAACATACCCACAGATTTTGTACAGTTTGTTTCTCAGGAGTTTCCTTTTTGTCGGCTTTTTGTCCGGATCGGTACGTGTAAAGAGGAAAAGGCAAAAATATATTAGGGCAGTAAAAAAAGAAACTGCCGATATGTAATGAAGGATTCCGGTAAATGTAAATTTTTGACTCTGCAGAGGATCGGTTTCAAAAATGGCTACACCGAGGGCCGAGACCCCGGCCCATATGCTTACCCGGTGATCTCCTACCCCATAGCCCTTGTAAAACAAAAGGAAGACGGCTATGGCAAATAAGACTCCCACCAGGATATCCCTCATTTCAGAATGATAATAGTCGCTGATCGATGGTTGGCGGCAAACAGTGCAATAAATACAGCAACCCAGCAAAAGGATAACCGGTAGCAATATTCCGGTAATACCTGTAAACCTCCTTAACATCATGAAGGAAATGATCATATTATCAACCGGCTCCTTTGTTTTGTTCATTTTTCAGGGATTTTATTCAAAGTTACAATTTTTTTTTCAAAAGTGAAAGAATTGTTAAAGCCAAGGAACTCAGGAAACTTTTTTGCTTAAAAAAGTTTCCTGAGTTTAATTTTGTATCATGAACACCAAAGAATCACTTTTTTTGTCTGCCTTTGACCTTTTTCTCAAATACGGGATTAAACGTGTCAGCATGGATGACATATGCAGGAAGATTGGCATATCGAAGAAGACCTGCTACAATGTCATAGCCAACAAGGAAGAGCTGGTGCTCAATGTCCTGGATTCCCATCTGTCTAAGGACGAAAAAGAGATCCTGACTATCCTGGAGCAATCAGGAAATGCCATAGACGCAATGGTCAACATTTCAAAACATGTGCTAAAGTTTCTGGATAAAATGACACCTTCCCTGATTTTCGACCTGAAGAAATACCATCCCGAGGCCTGGAAGAAGATTGAGGAACGACATTTTCCATTTATTGAAAACGCCATTCTCGACAACCTTAAACGAGGCCAGAAAGAGGGACTTTACCGAAAGGACCTTAATCCGGTGATTCTGTCAAAGCTTTACGTCCTGCAATCCATTGCCATTTCAGATCCTGAACATTTCAGTACCAGTGATTTCACCAAAGTAAATCTGTACAAAGAGATGATCAGGTACCACCTTTACGGTATCATCTCCGAGGAGGGCAAACAATTGATCAATCAACAACATAAAAATTTCTTTACAATATGAAGATAGTATTAAGGACCTTAGTGATGCTTTTCCTGTGGCCAGTCCTTTCCGTCAGTCAGGAAATCAGGCAAGTCACAGTAGACGATGCCATAAGGATTGCCCTTGAAAATGTATCAGAACTCAGAAATCTCAGGCTGGACGAACAGATTCAGGTAGCAAAAAACAAGGAAGTGATAGGTTCGGCCCTCCCACAGATTGCGTTAAGCGGTCAGGGGACTTACTACACCAACCTACCTAAGATAGCTTTCCCTTCTTCTGATATCGGCATATATCAGGTACTTGAGAAGGAAGGGGTACAGGATAAAAACGGAAATCCCATCAACACTTCAAATGCAACATTTGGTGTGCAGCCTGTGTCCTTTGTTGCTCCCTGGAATTACCAGGTTGGCCTTGGTGTCCAGCAACTGCTGTTTCAGCCTGATGTTTTTATAGCAGTTCAGGCCCGTGAAAAGGTGCTTGAATTTGCAAAGGAAAATACAAAGGTGGCGGAACTCAGGGTCAGGGAATCTGTCAGTAAGTCCTATTATGCTGTACTTATTGCCCAACAGCAGAGGCAGGTGCTCGGAGAGACACTAAAAAGGTTAAAGCAACTGGAGTTTGAGATGGGTCAGATGTACAAAAACGGTTTTGCCGAAAAGCTGGACCTTGACAAACTGACTGTAACGCTCAACAATACCGAAACCGCTCAGAATCAGTTGGATAATGCCATCAGCATAAGTACCTCACTGCTTAAAAACACCATGGGCATTCCTCAGTCTGATTCTCTGGTCCTTACCACAAAACTGGACCCGGAGATGCTCAAGACAGAGCTGCTTCAGGCTCGCGGAAGTTTTGATTACAGCCAAAGACCGGAATTTACCCTGATGAATACTGCCAGAGAGCTGCAGGAACTTGACCTTAAAAGATATAAGCTGGCATTTGCTCCTACGCTGGCAGTATTTTACCAATTGCAGAGGTCAGGGCAAAGAAATGAAATATATGATGTAAACGGCTCAGGGCCCTGGTTTTCATTTACGACAGGTTTATTGGGTGTTTCGCTCAATCAGACGCTTTTTGACGGGTTCCAGCGTAAAAACAAAATCCAGCAAAGCAAACTAAACATCCAGAAGATTGAAAACAGCCTGACTATGCTTCGTCAGGCCATTGACATGGAACAAAACATTGCCGCCAGTGCCCTTAACAGTGCCCTTCTTAATCTCGATGTGCAAAAAAGAAATATGCAACTGGCAGAAACAGTATTCAATACAACAAAAAAGAAATACCAGGCGGGCCTGGCTTCAAGTTTCGAACTCATCCAGTCAGACAGTGAATTTCAGCGTGCCTATGGCAATTATTTTCAGGCACTATACGAGGGATATGTTCAAAAAATAAGTTACACCAAAGCTTTAGGTAAGTTATAATAACACATTAAAATTCAAAACAATGAAACATAAAATCGGTCTTATTGCATTACTTTTTCTGGCAGCCTGTAAACCACAGCCAAATAACACAAATGGCCCTGCAACGATTGAATCCAAACTTGCTGAACTGGCAGAACTAAAAAAGCAACAGGATGAGATATCGTCAAAAATCACCAAAGTGGAGGATGAATTACTTATCATGGATCCTTCCAGGGGGGTTAAACCCAAACTTGTATCAACCATGACCCTCACACCGGAGGGATTTCAGTATTACATAGACCTACAGGGATCAATAAGCTCATCCACAACTTCTTATGTGGCTCCTCGCAATGGGATGGGCGGATATGTAAAGCAGCTTTTTGTCAAAGCCGGACAATATGTCAAAAAAGGTCAGATTGTACTTAAACTTGATGACCAGGTACTAAGACAAAGTATAGAGTCTACAAAAACCCAGCTGGCACTGACCAGAAACCTGTATGAGCGGACCAAAAGCCTTTGGGACCAGAATATAGGTACTGAGGTACAGGTCCTCACGGCAAAGGCGAATATGGAAACCCTGGAAAACCAGCTCAAAACCCAGGAAGAGCAATTAAAAACCTACGTGGTTTATGCTGACCAGGCCGGTATAGCAGACATTGTCAATGTTCGGGTAGGCGAACTTTTCACAGGTATGGGTCCTACAGGCCCCCAGATACAGATTGTAAACAACAATGATTTGTCTGCAAAAGTGGACATTCCGGAGAATTACACCTGGCAAGTCAAACAAGGGGCAAGGGTAAAGGTAGAAGTTCCGGCCGTCAAAAAGTCATTTGAAACCACTGTGACCCGAATAAGCCAATCCATAAATGCTGCATCAAGAGGGTTTACGGCTGAGTGTAAACTCCCGTCATCTCCGGAACTGAAACCCAATATGGCGGCTTCCGTAAAGATACTTAACCATTCAAATCCAAAGGCTATGGTAATTCCCGTTAACCTGGTGCAGAGTGACGAAAAAGGCAAATACATTTACATAATGAAGGAGGCAGAGGGTAAAAAGGTGGCATCAAGAAGACAGGTCACATTGGGTCACCTGTACGGCGAAGATATTGAAATAGTGTCAGGGCTTGCTTCGGGTGACAATGTAATCATCCAGGGCTATCAAAACCTTTACGAAGGACAGGTAGTGGAAAATGTGATTAAATAAACGTAGGTCTAAAAAATATTGCCGTGCTAAACCAAGTCAAAGAATTAACACATAAAGTAAAGGAATTCTTTCCTACCAGCTGGTCGATAGACAACAAGACCACCATGTACATCGTCACACTGATGATTACCGGATTCGGCATGTACATTTTCTTTACTCTCCCAAAGGAATCTTTCCCTGATATCGTAGTTCCGACCATCTCGGTGACCACAATCTATGTAGGTAACTCTCCCAGGGACATCGAAAACCTGGTCACCAGACCCATTGAAAAACAGATAAAAGGCATTTCGGGAGCCAAGATAAACGAGATAAGCTCTATCTCACAGACAGACTACAGCATGATCATTGTCGAATTTGACACTGACATCAAGCCTGAAGTGGCTAAACAAAAGGTCAAGGACGCTGTGGATAAGGCCCAGAATGAGCTGCCTACGGATCTGACACAACTGCCCAATGTGCAGGAATTTGCTTTTTCTGACATGCCTATCATGTTTGTCAATCTTTCCGGAGACTATGACGGACTGACACTCAAGTCATATGCAGAAAAGATGCAGGACAAATTTGAAACCCTTACTGAGGTAACCCGGGCAGAGATCGTCGGGGCTCCGGAGCGGGAGATACAGATCAATGTGGACCCTATTAAGATGGAGCAGGCTATGATCAGCTTTGATGACATATCCAATGCCGTAGCCTATGAAAATATGGATATCAGCGGAGGTAAGATCTCAGTGGGCACCATGGACAGAACGATAAGGCTCAAAGGCCAGATGGCGAGTGCACTTGCTCTAAACAACATCATCATAAGGACACCGCAAGGTGGATTTGTACACCTGAAAGATATCGCCACTATTAATGATACTGTTAAGCTGGCCGAAAGTTTCGCACGCCTTAACGGCAAAAATGTGGTGACTCTTAATATCGTAAAAAGACCGGGTGAAAACCTTATAAACTGTGCTACCAGGGTCAAGGGTGTGGTAGAAGAAATGAAGGCCTATGAGCTTCCAAAGGATCTCAATGTGGTCATCACCGGGGACCAGAGCAAGCAGGCAGCCACCTCATTTGAAGAACTGGTAAATACCATCATCATTGGATTTATCCTGGTATTGATTATCCTCATGTTTTTTATGGGCGTGACCAATGCCTTTTTCGTGGCATTAAGTGTACCGTTGAGTGTATTTCTGGCATTTTTATTTCTGCCTGCGGCTGACCTTCTTGTAGGGTCTAAGGTTACGCTCAATTTTATCGTACTGTTTGCATTACTTTTTGGCCTTGGAATCATCGTCGATGATGCCATAGTGGTCATCGAAAATACCCACAGACTGTACGAAAACGGAAAGGTTTCCATCGTGAAGGCGGCCAAGGCCGCTGCAGGAGAAGTATTTATACCGGTACTGGCCGGAACCATGACAATCATTGCTCCTTTTTTCCCTTTGCTTTTCTGGAAGGGTATCATTGGGAAGTTTATGATCTACCTGCCCGTCATGCTTATTTTTACCCTGTTTGCCTCGCTGATTGTTGCCTTTATCATTAATCCGATCTTTGCCGTCAGCTTTATGAAACCTGAAGGCCGGGAATATGAAGAACCCAAATCCAAAATATGGACCAAGTGGTGGCTATGGGTCAGTGTAGCTGCAGGTATCCTTATGCATCTGGCCAAACACCCTGCCATAGGAAATTTCCTTTTTGTGATGTCTGTCCTTGCCGTGGTAAACACCTATTTGGTACGTGAGATCATTCACTTTTTTCAGGAAAAGGTTTTGCCATTTTTTATGAACACATATGAGATGCTCCTTAGATGGATTCTGGTAGGCAACAGACCTGTGTATGCTTACCTGTTTTCTTTCGTCCTGTTTTTTATTTCTTTGTTTGCACTTATTGCAAGGAAGCCGGATTTCCCCTTTTTCCCGAGCGGTCAGCCAAACATCATTTACGTCTACCTGAAGATGCCGGTAGGTACAAAAGCTGAAGAGACCGACCGGGTACTCCAAAGCATTGAATCCAGGGTTTTTGGGGCTCTCAAGTCCCTGAAGCCAGGAGAAGAAGGCTCGATAGTCGAGAGTATCCTGTCCAATGTGGCCGTAAATGCAAATAACCCTATGGACAACAACCGGAGCGTGCAGTCTAACCTCGGAAGGATCCAGATATCTTTTGTAGAATTTGCCAAGAGACCAAAAACCCCGACCCTGCCGTATCTTGACACCATCCGCCTGGCAGTAAAAAATATACCCGGAGCTGAGGTAACCGTAGAGCAGGAATCAAACGGTCCGCCGACTGAGCCTCCGGTAAACATAGAAATATCAGGTGATGATTTTGATGAAAATGCCCGTGTTGCCACCGCCTTGTTTAACTACCTCGATGTAAACCGTGTGGATGGGGTTGAAAATCTGGCAATGGACATAGACCTGAATAATCCTGAAATTACTGTCCTTGTTGACAAAGAAAGGGCCGCTATCGAAGGCATCAGCTCAGCACAGGTTGGGTCAGCTATCCGTACTGCCCTGTTTGGAAGAGAAGTAAGCAAACTGAAATCAGGTGAAGACGAATTTAAAATCCAGCTCAGGTTTAATGAACTGGAGAGAAACAACCTCCAAAGCCTGCTCAACATGCGAATCACCTTCCGCGACTTTAATACTGGAAGGATCAAACAAGTACCGGTGAGTGCCGTGGCAAGTTTTGATTTTGCCAATTCTACCGGGGGCATCAAGAGGAAGGACCTCAAGCGAACCATCCAACTCCAGTCGACGGTGACCGACCTGGGTGCAGTAGCTAAAATCAACCAGCAACTGGCTCAGAAAATTGAAGAATTTAAATCCAAAAACAGCCTGCCCGAAACTGTAACCATCACCCAAACCGGCGAAGGCGAACAACAAGCTGAGACCAACTCATTTCTTGGTATGGCACTCATAATGGCTGTGGGACTTATATTCCTGATACTTGTGATGCAGTTCAATTCGCTGAGCAAACCGTTTATCGTAGTTTCAGAGATATTCTTTTCAATTATTGGCGTTTTCCTTGGATTTGCCATAACAGGAATGACGATGCCTACGATCATGGTGTTGGTGGGTATCATAGGACTTGCCGGTATCGTGATTAAAAACGGTATCCTCCTTATTGAATTTACGGAAGAATTAAGAAGTCGGGGTATGAAAACCAGAGAAGCCGTCATCCAGGCAGGCAAAATCAGAATCATCCCTGTATTGCTTACTGCGGTGTCCACCATCCTAGGTCTAGTACCTCTGGCCATAGGATTTAACATCAACTTTGAGTCCCTTCTTTCCCACTTCGATCCAAAGATATTTATCGGCGGCGAAAGTGTAGTTTTCTGGGGCCCATTGGCGTGGACCATTATTTTCGGGCTTATCTTCTCCTTTTTCCTGACTCTGCTGATGATACCAAGCATGTACCTGATTGCTGAAAGGCTAAGAAGGCCAATGTCTAAATTTTATGGTACCAAATACATTGCCTTGCTGGGCTTTGGTGGGCCATTTTTCTTTATTCTCGTGGCCATCATGTATTTCGTCAGGTGGATCACCCGAAGGCCTGTATGGAAAGGAATTTACAAAACACAAACAGTATAAAGATGGATAAATTGTCACAACTCAGGAAAGAGTATAAAAAACACCAGTTAACCGAAGAAATGGCATTGGGAGATCCATTGTCACAGTTTAAGGTTTGGATTCACGAGGCTGTGGAGGCAGAGTTGCCTGAGCCCAATGCATTTATTTTGTCAACAGTAAGCGAAAACGGCACTCCGGCATCCCGAACAATGTTGCTTAAAGGAGTCGATGCCGGTGGATTTGTATTTTATACAAATTATAACAGCGACAAAGCCCGGGATCTCGCCTTTTTCCCGGTGGCATCCATTTGTTTTCTCTGGCTGGGTCTCGAAAGACAGGTAAGAATCTCAGGTCCTGTAACCAAGGTAAGCAGGGAAGAATCAGAAGAGTATTTTCATTCCAGACCCCGGGAGAGCCAGATTGGTGCATGGGTTTCGCCGCAAAGTCAGACTATCGGATCAAGACAGGAACTTGAAGACCGGCTTGAAGAAATGACAAAACAGTTCAAGGATACAGATGTCATTCCGTTACCTTTGAATTGGGGGGGATACAGACTCCAGCCTGTGGAAATGGAATTCTGGCAGGGTCGCCCAAACAGATTGCACGACAGATTGTTATATTCTGAGAATGAGTCAGGAGGCTGGAAGATTCAGCGTCTTGCTCCCTAAGTAATCTTTGTCAATGAGACCCGCTATCAATGACAGTACTTTTCTTGCCAACAGCCTGAGGGTTTCGGTTTTACTTATCCTGCTGCTGATTACATTAGGATGTTCAGTTTACTATTTTTGGTTTGGTCATTCGATTATTGACGCCTTTTACATGACCATCATCACCATAGCCACAGTGGGATTTGGTGAAGTCAGGCCGTTGGATGATGAGGGAAAGATTTTCACCTCGATTCTTATTTTATTGAGTGTTTTTATATTTGCCTATGCAGTTACCTCTGTATCTGCTTATCTGGTCTCAATTAATTCTGTATTTGATTATAAACTCAGGAAAATGGAAAAGAAAATTAGCAACCTGGAAAACCATATTATCATCTGCGGTTATGGCCGGAACGGCAGACAGGCAGCTGAAAAACTCAATAGTTTTGGCCGGGAATTTGTGGTCATAGAGCAGGACGAAAACGCACTTCGTGATCTTGCCGACAACGGTTTTCTTTTTGTCTCAGGCAATGCCACAGAAGATGAAACCCTTTTGAAATCCGGTGTCAAACATGCCGGAAATTTAATCACAACACTTCCCTCTGATACCGACAACGTTTTTATAAGCCTGACCTCCAGGCAGATGAACAGCAAAATTAAAATCGTAAGCAGAGCCAGCGATGAATCAAGCATTAGAAAACTAAAGTTTGCCGGGGCCAATAATATCATCATGCCTGATAAGATCGGCGGTGATCATATGGCCTCTCTGATCGTAGCACCAGACCTGATAGAGTTCCTAGATAACTTGTCTGTTTCGACCCACGGCAATATGAATATCCAGGAGATTTTTCTATATAATATGCCAGAGGTCAGGACACTCCGTGACCTGGATATCAAGGATCGTACTGGCTGTATCATCATTGGTTATAAAAATTCTGCCGGTGACTATATCATCAATCCTGACAACGACCTGGCTGTGTCTTCAGAGGGTAGAATCATCGTCCTCGGCAACAACGAACAGATACAAAAATTCAATTCCGTATTTAACCTGGGTTGAGTACCACTTAAAAATGTCTTAGAAATATCAATTCCCGGTCAGTGAGGACCCTGCTCCATCCTCGCTTAAGGTCCTTTTTGGTCAGGCTTCCGTATGATGTCAGGTCTATTTTAATAACCTTAAGACCAGCTTCCTCCAGCCATTTTCTTAGCATGACACCGTTACCTCCCTTGAGTTCTGCACCAAGTTTGGCAGGAGTCCCCTCCTCAATAATCTCAATACCGACAAGCTGTTCAAAGGTTTTCCTTGCCTTTGCAAGGAGTACTGACATGTCATCGGGACTAACCTTTCCATTTGTGAATACTTCAAACAGTATCTTCACATTCTTTTTTTCGTCCGACAGCCTTTCTTTTAGTTCATCATCATTGGTCATTATCACAAGTCCGCAATTGTCGTCAGATACGGGAAATGCAGGATAAACCTCCTCTTGGGTAAGTTTACTCAACAGTCCGGCTACATTGGGTTTGCCGGGTATCGGGTTAGCACCAAAAGGTATGTTGGCAGGTTTATTGAGCAGGATATACTCCTTTTTTACTATAGGTTTAATCAGTTTACCTTTGTAGGTCACCGATTCAGTGGTATCCAGTTCAAAAAAAGGGTCTTTTATTGCTTCGCCGTTAACCGTAACGAATCCCTTTTTGATAAGGTCAATGGCTTCTCTGCGGCTACATATTCCGCAGTGTGCCAGGTATTTATTTAACCTTATTGTATTGCCTGTGGTATTGTCCTCCAATGGTCAGATATTTGGCGGAGCCATCAGAAGGGGATATCATTGTCATTGATTAGCGGGGCTCCCGATGCAGGGCTGTCGGTATCCTGGTTCATCTTTGACGGCCTCGTGATAATCACATCTTTGCCAAAAGGATTGGTAATATTGAAGACATCTCCCATATCATTACGGAAGCCTTCGTCACCGGGATCCTCAAATTTGACAAAATGAGGCACAAATCTGAGGTTTACCGTACCTAAGCCTCCGTTCCTGTGCTTTGAAATAATGATCTCTGTAAGATCCTCAGGAACTTCCATCTTATCTTCTCCAAGCCCGTAATATCCAGGCCTGTAAATAAAAGTAACGATATCCGCATCCTGTTCAATGGCTCCTGATTCCCTGAGGTCAGAGAGCTGGGGTCGCTTGTCCCCTCCCCTGCTTTCCACGGCCCTGGACAACTGAGACAGAGCTATCACCGGAACATGAAGTTCTTTGGCAAGCCCTTTAAGTGCCCTGGAGATGGATGATATTTCCTGTTCCCGGTTTCCCCTTTTATCCGTAGGCGACCCAGCCATCAGCTGCAGATAGTCGATGATGATCATACTTATCTGATGGTTTTGCTTAAGCCTCCGGCATTTGGCACGAAGTTCAAAAATATTGATTCCGGGAGTATCGTCAATGTAAATAGGCAATTGTGCCAGCTTTTCTACCGCTGAGTGAAGTTTTCTCCACTCATAATCCTCGAGTTGGCCACTTCTCAGCTTTGAACTATTGATCTCTGCTTCCATGGCAATTAACCTTTGTACCAGCTGTACATTTGCCATTTCAAGGGAGAAAAAAGCAATTCCCTTTCCGGCCTCGGCTGCATTTTTTGCAAGTGAAAGCGTAAAAGCTGTCTTACCCATACCGGGACGTGCCGCCATAATTATGAGATCTGAAGGCTGCCATCCATTGGTGATTTTATCCAGCCCTGAAAAACCGGTCGTAACACCGGTCATATCCGAGCCCCGCTGGCTGACCGCCTCGATTTCTTTCTGGGCTTTGACCACAAGAGAGGTCAGGGACTGGTAACCTGTATTTAGGTTTTGGTCTGTTATATCAAAAAGGCCCCTCTCAGCATCGTCCAGGATCTCAAGCACATCCTTGGTATCTTCAAATGACTCATTGATCACCTGCGTACTCACACGGATCAGCTCACGCTGGATAAATTTCTGTGCTATGATGCGTGCGTGAAATTCTATGTTGGCAGCCGAGCCCACTTTGTTGGTCAGCTCCATCAGGTAAGGCAACCCTCCTGCAAACTCCAGCTGGCCGCTTTTTTTGAGGGCCTCGTGGACAGTAAGCAGGTCGATGGGTTGTGATTTGGCAAACAACTCAGACATTACCTGGAAGACAACCTGATTTTTCTCCAGATAAAAACTTTCCGGCCTGAGTATTTCAATAATAGAGGGAAACCCGTCCTTGTCTATCATGATTGCACCCAGCACCACCTCCTCCAATGGAATGGCCTGCGGCGGCACCTTACCATACAACAGCTCAGACTCTCCTTTGGTAGAAGTCAATCTGCCTGAAACAGCCTTAAGTGCACCTGGTTTTTCTGCCATCTTTGAATATGGGGACGTATGATTAAATTTTCTAATAGCAAAAGTAATATTAAGTTTTTATTTTATACAATCACATTTTTATAAGAATTGTTGAAAAAACGTGGATAAACACAAAAAAAAGGTGGATAACTTATTTTCAGACCAGAACCCCTCAGAGCCTTCTGGCCTTACCCCAATAATCTGTGACATTATATTTAAAAAATAAACATTTGTTATTTTTATAATTTATTGAAAATGCCTTTGACATGAAGCCATCGGCATTTATATTATCAATTTTTTTAATACGTACCTTTGATTATGTCTCCTGCAGGGTCCATCATTTAATAAAAAAACTGACTATCCACCCAATCAAACAAATGTGGATATCTAGACATATATTTTTATATATAATATGACTTTTTTGAGATTTGATCTTTTTTTCTTAATGGCCCTTTGGAGTCTGCGTATCATGGAACCATGTACTCACCATATCCACAAAAAGCGAATTTTCTGTACCGGGCGTTCCGATGCCGGATTGTTTGGCTTCTGAAATACTATAATAACCCTCATTAGTATCTGTGGACCAATAGGCTTTCCTGCCTGGCTGGTCAATAAACATATCCCTGCCAAAAACAAAGCGGGTTTGATCCGCACCTAATCTGCCGGCTATAGTAAAAGGCAGGTCAAAATGGTTGCATGGGGTTGTGATTTCCTGATCTGAAAGACACAGCGATGTATCCGATGTGTAGACTATCAGTGGAATTCTGAACCTGTTCTGATCGTGCAGTCCTGCCCACCTGCTGTGTGTGCTGCCGTGGTCCGAGGTAAGGATAAACACGGTATTGTCAAACCAGGG
>JAGVTV010000118.1 GCA_019136675.1 Bacteroidota bacterium | reverse complement strand
CCAACCCTGCTGATCCGGAAAATGTGCTGGACGAAATGTCCATGATCCTTTTCTGTAAGCCTGTGGCTGCCAACCAGAGGAACCAACTGCGTACCTTCCTTGTACAGACCGGAGGGGCGGTCTCATGGGCCAATGTTTACAATGCCTATAAGGCTGACCCGACCAGTGAGACCAAAAAGACTCAGGTGACCAACAGGCTGTGGCCATTGGTTGTCTATATGATGCGTATGCCTGAGTACCATTTAAGTTAAGATCTTCATTATTTACAGTATAATAATTATCAGACAATGAAACGAAGACAGTTTTTACAGACGGGTTCCCTTGTGTCACTGCCGGTGTTATTCGGAGGCCTGGAGCTTTCTGCCATAACAAGGTCTGCCCTTTTTGGCATGGTAAATAATGGAGATGACCGTGTCCTGGTGTTGATCCAGCTCAATGGTGGCAATGACGGATTAAATATGGTTATACCTCTGGACCAATATACAGGACTAAATCAGGTGAGGCCCAATCTGGTTTTGCCAGAGTCAAAAGTGCTTAAACTGAGGGACAAGACAGGTCTGCACCCTGCCATGACGGGTCTGCATACCCTCTATCAGGAGGAAAAAATGGCTGTTGTCCAGTCAGTGGGATACCCCAATCAAAACAGATCGCATTTCAGGTCTACCGACATCTGGACCTCAGCCTCTGAGGCAGACGAATTTCTGGCCACAGGTTGGGTAGGGCGATATCTCGACCAGAAATACCCGGGCTTCCCGGAGGCTTACCCAAATGCCGACTGTCCTGACCCGTTTGCCATCACGATCGGGGGGGTGGTGTCTGAAACATGCCAGGGACTGGTGTCAAATTTCAGCTTTACGCTTACCAGCAAGACCTCGGCCCGCCTTGTCGAAGAGACTGTGGCCGCACAGCCGGATGGCAGTTGTTACAGCAATGAAGTGGAATATATCCGTACTACCATTAAGCAGTCCAATGCCTACGCCACCAACGTGCTGGAGGCTTTTGACAAGGGCGCCAATATAGCCACCTATCCTGATAACAACAACCTGGCCAATCAGCTGAAACTGGTAGCCAATCTGATTTCAGGGGGCCTCGGCACCAAGATCTATGTGGTCAATATCGGCGGTTTTGACACACACGCCAATCAGGTGCTCATCGGCGAACCCGAAAACGGCGACCACGCCACCTTGCTTAAGAACCTGAGCGACGCCATCGCCGCTTTTACGGCAGACTGTGCCGCCCTGGGCATCCAGGAGAGGGTAGTGGGAATGACGTTTTCAGAGTTTGGCCGTCAAATCCGGGCCAATAACAGCTTTGGTACCGACCACGGCACGGCAGCACCGCTTCTTGTCTTTGGGTCATGTGTTAACCACGGCATCTACGGCGACAATCCGGAAATCACCTCAGACATCGAGCCACAGGAAGGAGTGCCCATGCAGCACGACTTCAGATCAGTGTATGCAAGCCTCCTAATAGACTGGCTGGGAGCCTCTGAGTCAGATGTGAGAAATATCCTGTTTGATGATTTCCAGAAGATTCCATTCATAAAGGACTGTTCTGCACCTTCTGCTACAGCAGACATAAGACCGGAGATCCAGGCATCTGTCAGCCCCAATCCATGTACGGACCACTGTCAGGTGAGGTTTGAAAATACAGGAAAACATGTCAGGGTAAGTGTACTCAATGCCCTGGGATACGAACTGGAAGTGCCGGTAAACAGGAAGCTGGAAGCAGGACCCCACGAATTGCGGATTTCTGCCTCATCTATGGCTCCGGGATCCTATTTCGTCAGGATAGCCATTGACGACAGGGTCAGGACAGTGAAGTTTATTAAGCTGTAAGGGGCATCATTAAAGTTGTCACAAGCCCGATGACTTTGAGTCGGGCACAGTGTGTTGGCTCTTTTATTTGCTGCTTTCTATAAGTTTCTGAAGGAAGGGGGAAGCGAAAATGAATTCGTGAAGGGTTTCATTCTGGTCCTGCAGTACTTCGTCCTTTGAACCTTCCCAGGCCAGAAGTCCCTTATCCAGCAGGCAGATGTTTTCGCCTATTTCCATGACAGAATTCATATCGTGTGTATTGATCACCGTGGTGATGTTGTTGTCACGGGTTATGTCCTGGATCAGTTCATCTATGGTGATGGATGTCTGCGGGTCGAGGCCTGAGTTGGGTTCGTCACAAAAAAGGTACTTGGGGTTGAGCACGATGGCCCGGGCTATTCCGACCCTTTTTTGCATCCCTCCTGAGATCTCTGACGGATATTTTTTGTTGATGCCTGCCAGGCTCACCCGCTCCAGGCAGTAATTGACCCTGTCGGTTTTTTCTTTCAGAGTCCGAGTGGTAAACATATCGAGCGGAAAACGAATATTTTCCTCGATAGTCATAGAGTCAAAAAGGGCATTTCCCTGGAAGAGCATGCCCACCTGCATGCGGAGTTTACGCAGACTATCCTTGTCAGCTGTCACGAGGTCCACATCATCGTACCACACACTTCCGGAGGTAGGCTTGAACAGTCCTACCAGGATCTTGAGCAGGACCGTCTTGCCGGACCCTGACTTGCCTATCACCAGGTTGGTTTTGCCGGCTTCAAAGGTAAAGGTGATGCCCTTCAGTACTTCCTGATCGCCAAAACTTTTGTATATGTTTTCTGCCTTTATCATGCGGTCAAGCTGTTAGTACAAGTGCGATGACATAGTCAGCCAGCAGGATGAGGATATTGCTGTACACCACGGCACGGGTGCTGGCTTCGCCCAGTTCTATGCTGCCTCCTTTGACAAAATATCCCTGGTAACAGGATACACACGTGAGGATGAAGGCAAAGACGATGGCTTTGACAAACATCATAAACACATTGTAGGGTATAAAAAATGACCTGATGCCCTTGATAAAGTCGGCAGAGGTAAAAAGACCGGCCGGTACACTCGAGAGGTATGAACCAAGGATACCAATGAGGGCTGCGGCACATACCAGCACAGGTACCATCAGCAGGGCTGCGATCAGCTTGGGAAGTACCAGATAAGCCGAGGTGTTGACACCCATGATTTCCATGGCGTCGATGTGTTCTTTTTGTCGCATACCACCCAGCTCTGCAGCCATATTGCTGCCTACCTTGCCTGCCAGCACAAGGCACGTGATGGTGGGGGCTAACTCGATAAGCTCCATGTCCCTGACAATATAGCCTATATAGTAGGGTGGAATAAGCGTGCCTTCCATCTGGTAGTAAAACTGTACCGCGGTCACCGCTCCGATAAAAATTGAAATCAGGAAAACGATGGGAAATGAACCAATGCCAATATCGTACATCTGCCGGATGGTCTCCCGGTAATACATGACATGGCTTTCGGGCTTGCGGAAAATCTGGCCCAGCCACAGTATAAAACTGCCGAAGTGGTGGAATAACCTTAAGTTCATCAAAATGCTCTTTGGCCGGCTGTCATTTAATAGGAATGGTGAAACAACCGGACTGACAAAAAACAAAATTAACCTAACTTGGTTTCAAATTAATATAAAATACCATAAATATTATGAACGTTGTGATCACGGGAGCCACCAGAGGCATAGGGAGGGCTATAGCCGAAAAGTTTGCGGCAGAAGGGTTTGATGTGGCGGTGTGTGCCAGAAACAAAGCAGACCTCACAGCCATGGAGGAAGAACTCAGGGCCATCAACCCTGCGGTCAGGGTGTACACCGGCAGGGCCGACGTAAGCCGTAAGCAGGATATCAAGGAGTTTGTGAGCGGGGTGGTCAAAGCCTTCGGCAGTGTCGATGTGCTGATCAACAATGCCGGCGTGTATCTGCCTGGAAAGATTACTGAGGAGGCCGACGGTACCCTGGAAAAGCTGATAGACACCAATCTGTACAGTGCGTACCACATGACCCGTGCCACCTTGCCTTACATGCAAAAAAGTGCCAAACCCCACATCTTTAATATATGCAGCATAGCCTCATTTATGGCTTATCCGGGCGGAGGGTCTTACACCATCTCAAAGTTTGCCATGCTTGGGTTTTCAAAGGTGCTCAGGGAGGAGCTCAAGCCGGCTGGTATCAGGGTCACTGCCGTGATGCCCGGTGCCACCTGGTCTGATTCATGGGCGGGTGTGGACCTGCCGAGGGAGAGGATCATGGAGGCGACAGACATAGCCGACAGTATTTTTGGAATATACAGTCTCGGACACACAGCCGTGGTGGAAGAGATGATCATCAGGCCTCAGTTGGGGGATTTGTAAATTACGCCCTGTCCATCCCGAAGGTTAGCTTCGGGTTCCCGCACTAAATTGACGTTCGTCAATTTTTTCCTTAGCTTTGCCAAGGAAACCGTTTGGTCATTTTCGTTCTTTGAAATGCATAAGCATTCATGAGCACTGTAGATGGAGGTTTGCGAATAATTTATGATAT
>JAGVTV010000165.1 GCA_019136675.1 Bacteroidota bacterium | reverse complement strand
ATCAACCACGGTGCCAATGCTTCCGTCAATATCATATACTCCGGTACAATGTCCGCGGCCATGGAAGCAAGTATAGAGAAAGTAACGTCAATAGGATTTTCATTGCTCGACTACAGCTTTACAGCAGACTTTTCAGCTGCAAAAGTATTTGCAGAAAAGATCATCAGAAATATTCTTGACCGGCCAATGGAGGCTTGCAAACTTCTGAATGTAAATATTCCAGCCTGTCCCCTGGCAGATATCAAAGGCATCAAAGTGTGCCGGCAGGGCGACGGAACATGGGTAGAAGAATTCCAGGAAGGTGTGGATCCCCGCGGTGAAAAATACTATTGGCTGACCGGAAAATTTGTATCTTTCGAAAAACCTGAAAACGACGACAATGACATTGCTGCTCTTAAAAACAACTATGTAACTGTAGTACCTTCCGGCCATGACCTGACATTTTATCCTGAAATAAAAAACCTTAAATACCTCGAAACAATCTGATTATGGAACGAAATTCTGTGCTGATGGGAATTGTAGCCGGCTGTATAATGCCTGTTTTGGGCTTTGTAGCAGTGGAGTTTATTTTTAATACCCTGACCGATCTGGGAGTCATGGAAGAAGTAACACTATCTACCTCAGGGAAAAGATTCCGGACATTGGTACTCGTTGCTATTTGCTGCAATCTGTTACCGTTGCATTTTTTTAAATCCAGAAAATGGGATGAATCGATGAGAGGGGTTATCTTTCCTACCCTGATATATGCAGCTGCCTGGATATGGAAGTTTGGAGGAGAGTTGTTTGGTTTTTGACGGATGAAAATCTATCTGATAGCCGGCGAAGCCTCCGGTGATCTACACGGATCAAACCTTATCCGGGCGATATCATCAGCTTCTGATAATAAGGCAGTATTCAGGGGTTGGGGCGGTGACCTGATGGAAAATGCAGGGTGCCACATCGTTAAACACTTCCGTGACCTTGCTTTTATGGGATTTTTGGAGGTGGTAAAAAACCTG
This sequence comes from Bacteroidota bacterium, assembly GCA_019136675.1. Taxonomy (GTDB): domain Bacteria; phylum Bacteroidota; class Bacteroidia; order Chitinophagales; family Saprospiraceae; genus OLB9. The sequence goes on along the minus strand of JAGVTV010000165.1, from coordinate 22,045 downwards.
AGGACCATTTTGCATAATTTTGATGATTGCAAAAAGGATATTCAGGAATGGCAGCCGGAAATACTTATACTGATAGACTATCCGGGTTTCAACCTGAGGATTGCCCGATGGGCACACGAAAAGAAGATTAAAGTAGTGTACTATATTACGCCACAGGTATGGGCCTGGCATAAAAGCAGGGTGCATAAACTCGGCAAATACACCCGGAAGCTACTTGTAATCCTTCCTTTTGAAAAGGCATTTTTCAGGCAATATGGCTATGATTCAACCTATGTGGGACATCCTTTGCTTGATGCCATATTCCAATTCAGACCTGATCCCGAATTCGTCAGAAATCACGGGCCGGAAAACGTTTACATTGCCCTCCTGCCAGGCAGCCGCCGTCAGGAGATAAAAGCCATGCTTCCGGTTATGCTCAGGGCAGTGACAGAAAGAAAGGACCTGAAGGTATTAATAGCTGGAGCTCCCTCTGCCGACCCGTCACTCTATAAGGAAATCATGCAGGAAGAAAACTGCATTGAAAACTATGACATCCTTTCAGTAGCAAATTACGCACTGGTAAGCAGCGGCACAGCAACCCTGGAAACGGCCCTGTTTAATGTACCACAGGTCGTTTGTTACAAGGGCAACATGTTTTCATACCAGATTGCAAAACGACTGGTTGACATCAAATTTATATCATTGGTAAACCTGGTGGCCGACAGACTGGTCGTGCAGGAACTCATCCAGGATGACCTCACTGCTGATAATCTTAAAATCGCCCTTTCCCGTCTTGAGACAAACGGCCCAAAAGTCAAGGCTGACTATCACGAGGTCAGGGAAAAACTGGGCGGGCCCGGAGCGTCATCAAGGGCAGCGGAGGCCATACTGCAATTATTAAAACCCGGGGTATGACCATCCACCAGATAATCGGGCAGTTTATTAAAGAGGTAGGCAATACCTCGTGGCAGGAATGGGTAAGCACTATCACACAGGTAGTAAGTGTGTGGTATGCCAGAAAAAACAATATCCTGGTATATCCCACCGGCATCATCGGGGTGCTGCTGGCTGCATGGATCTATTTTTTTGTGGCCTCCCCTCCGCTTTATGCAGATGGCCTGTTGAATATATACTACTTTGGGATGAGTGTCTACGGATGGTATAACTGGGGCCGGAAAAACCATACCCATACGCACATTTATCCCATAAGCTGGTGTACAACACGTGAACTGTACACTGGTTTAGCAGGATTCTTTTTGGCTTGGTTGATTATCTTTATTTTATTGGACACAATGACAAACAGCAATACACCTGTCCTGGACTCACTGGTGTCGTCCTCTGCGTTTACGGCAATGTGGTGGATGGCTCAGCGTAAAATAGAGAACTGGCACGCCTGGATCCTGTCCAATATCGTGGCTATTCCACTGAATTTTTACAAAGGACTGATGCTTTTCACTCTGATGTATATACTTTTTCTGTTTCTGGCGTGGAGCGGTATGACCGAATGGAAAAAGAACATACAAACATGATTTTGTCCGATAAAAAACAGATTTGGTAGCCGGGAAACAGGCAGGGCTCTAAAAGGTCTGGAAGGCTTGATGTGAAAAAGGATATTAATTATATCTTTGCTGCAAATTAAAACTTAGCATAGTGAGTATTTTATTGTTTCTGATTATCTCATACATTTTACTGAGCATCAGTTTGTATATGCTTTTTCCAAAAGCAGGTGTAAGTGCCGTCAAAGGGCTGATACCGGGAGTCAATTTTGTGGAATGGTGCAAACTTATCGGCAGGAAGCCTTCCTATGCACTATGGCTGCTGGTACCAATTGTCAATCTTTTCATATTTGTGGGCATGGCAGTAGACCTTGCCAGATCTTTTGGTAAATACAAATTCAGTCACACTGCAGCATCGGTAATCTATGCACCTGCTATGTTTTTTAAGCTCGCCACTACCGACAGCGACAAATATCTGGGTCCTACTCTGCCTGCTGAAGCAGCTTACGCCACAAGCATAGAAGAGGCCAGAAAAGCAGGAGACTCCTACAGGTTGAAACAGTTGGAAGAAAAAAATCCATATAAAAAGTCTGCTGGCAGGGAATGGGTGGAATCTATCGTATTTGCAGTATTTGCTGCAGCATTCATTAGGATGTTTCTGATCGAAGCGTATGTAATCCCTACCCCATCCATGGAGGGCTCCCTCAATGTAGGCGACTTTCTATTTGTCAGCAAGGCCCACTATGGCATACGCACGCCCATGACCGTAGCTATGATCCCACTCTTGCATAACCAGATACCGGGTATCAACAAGGAATCATATCTGTCAAAACCCAGCCTTCCCTATAAGAGGCTTCCGGCCCTGGAAAAAATAGAACCGGGAAAGCCAATAGTATTTAACTGGCCGGTGGGTGACAGCGTGTACATTACAGGCCGCAGATCATATTTTGTAAGCCAGATCAAACGCCAACCCGAATACATACGAGATGACCGCGAACTGGGTACAAAAGTTGAAAAAAAGGACTTTGTCGTCAGACCCCTGGATAAACGAGACCATTATATAAAAAGGTGTGTGGCTGGTCCGGGTGATACGATCAGAATTATTAACCGTCAGGTGTACCTTAACGGCACAGCTGTCAAAAATCCCAAACACCTTCAATACTTGTATACCGTACAGATCCCTCCAGGGGTCAACATCAATACCAAGCGTCTTGACCAGTGGGGAATAGACGATGGAGACAATGCCTACGGATCAAAGGACCTCTTTAATTCAGGGCTGGGCATCCTGTACCTTGACGATGAGCAGGTGGAGAAGATTAAGTCCATGGGTTCAGGTGTATTGGTCGAACCATACAGGATGATCTCAGAACCTACAAAACTATTTCCATTTGACACCCTGATCACAAAAGGCTGGAGCGTAGACAATTACGGGCCGGTCTGGATCCCAAAAAAGGACGCCACCACACCCCTTAATCTGAGCAACCTGGCTTTTTACAGAAGAGCCATTGAAGTGTACGAAAACAACAAGCTCGAAGTAAAAGGAAGTGATATTTTCATCAATGGCCAGAAAGCAGATTCATATACATTTAAGCAGGATTATTTCTGGGCTATGGGGGACAACAGACACAACTCCGAGGATTCAAGGTCGTGGGGTTATGTCCCGAATGATCACATCGTAGGTAAGCCACTGTTTATCTTCTTCTCGACAAAGGAAGGAAATATACGTCGCGGCATAAACTGGAACAGGATATTCAGATCTGCATCTAAAGACTTATGATCTTATGCATAAAAAGAGTGCGGTTTTTACATTATTAACCTTCCTGGCGGCTTGTACATCTATGTTGGGTCAGTTACCAAAAACTGAGGTGTATATGGCAGAATTTAAAAACCTTTTTTCAAAACCTCAGGTACTCTCACTGAAATACCTGAACTCGTACAATAAAAAGGGGTATAACAATCAGCCAAGATTTATCAGTTATGATGAAATTATGCTGACATCTGCCATAGACACACATCAGATTACGGACATTTATCAGCTTAATCTCAGGACGGAGGAAATATTCCGGGTGACTGCGACGGACCAGATCAGCGAGTTTTCGCCTGCCCCGGCACCGGGAAGCGGCCACTTTACCTGTGTCAGGATTGAAGCCGATGGCAAGGATCAAAGCCTATGGCAATACCCCACAGACAGGTCCTCGACCGGCAAAAGACTTCTGCCAAATCTAAAAACTGTGGGTTACTACACCTGGCTCGGCAAAGATACCGTAGCTGTTTTTCTGGTAGGGAGCACAAATACGCTGGCTATTGCCAATACCATGACACAAAAAGTGGAGGTCGTGCTGGACGATATAGGCCGGTGTCTCAAAAACGGACCGGACGGCAACTTATACCTGGTACACAAAACAAGGCCGGATGCCTGGATCCTTAAGTCGTATCACATTAAAGACAAAGCCATAACAACTATAACCCAAATGCCACAAGGATGCGAGGACTTCGAAATATTATCCAACGGAACATTTGTCACCGGCTCCGGGTCTGTCCTAAGGATCTTCAATCCGGAAAAAGAAAAACAATGGATTACTCTGGCAGACTTTAAGGAAAAAGGAATCACCGGTATATCACGGATCACAGCTTCCCGTGACAGGATTGCCTTTGTCAATACCAAAAAATGAGAAAGCCTTCAGTTTTGATCATTTTGGTCGCTATGGTGTCTTGTTCGCAGGCAAAAAAGTCTGCCGAAAGCCGGGTATCCCTGGCTGAATACAGAGTACAGCACCTCAGGCACCTTACAGAAGACCCCAGGTCACCCATAGCCGAAAGTGACCTGCCCGATATTGATTTTTTCCCGGAAAATAAAGAATGGGATATCAAATGTTCATGCCGATTGCTGGAAAATGAAAAGCCATTTGAACTTCCCACATATAGCGGCATCACCAGAACATACATCAGGTTTGCCCGGGCAGATTGTAAAAACAAAGTCGGTAAATTCAGCCTTACTATTTACCGGAATCTCAGTCAGCCAAACAACCCCATTTACAAGGATCATCTTTTTCTCCCTTTTAAAGACCACACTAATGGAGAAGAGACCTATGGAGGAGGACGTTATATCGACCTGAAGCAAAGCAGCATTAAAGGAAATTCCATCCGCATTGACTTTAATAAGTGCTACAACCCGTGGTGTGCCTACAGCGATGGATATAACTGTCCTGTGCCGCCAAGGGACAACCATTTGGAACTAAGTGTGCCGGCAGGTGAAAAGAACTTCAGGGGCGATCATAAAAAAGGAAACCCAAAACAACCCAAATAGAATCCCTGCAATCCGGATCAATAACCATCGGGGCCTTCTACTTTTAACCAATTCTTTGACAGAATAAGGCGTATAAACAACATTTTTGATACTTTTGTAATTATAGCTTTTAGAAAAACAAATCTCATGCACAGAACTCTATTGATATTTTTCATGCTGCCTTTTTTATTATATAGTCAACAGGCAGAAAAGCTGGGAGTGATTGTGAGGTTAAGCGAAGCCGGACACCGCAAGGCATTCCAGGCTATGGCTGCCAGGTCAGGGGCAAATATCCGGATATCACCACTCGGATTTAACCTCGATGCATATCTCATAGAATCAGACCTGAATGACGATGACCTGTATAGACTGTGCAAGTCCATGCCTGAAATATCAGAAGCTGAGATCAACCGCAGACTTGAACCCAGAATCAAACCCAATGACACCCGTCTGACAGAACAATATTACCTTACCCTGATCAAGGCTTTTGAGGCATGGGAAACGACAACAGGAGGCAGCGGATTTTCGGGAAAGGAAATCGTGATCGGCATTGTGGATGAGGGATTTGAAATCACCCATGAAGACCTGTCAGAAAATATTTACACAAATCCTGATGAAATATCAGGTGACAATATAGATAACGATAATAACGGATATAAGGATGATGTACACGGCTGGAACTCCCGAACTTCGTCCCCTATCCATGATATTAAAAGCCACGGCACCAACATCCTGGGCGTGCTGGGAGCAAAAGGCAATAACAACAAGGGCATATCAGGGATCAACTGGAACATCAGGCTTCAACCTGTCACTACTGGTTTTCTTGTGAGCGATGTGTTGAAAGGTTATGATTATCTGCTCAATGAGAAAAAACTTTACAATCAGTCCGGTGGTACAAAAGGCAGCAATATTGTCGTGATCAATTACTCCGGCGGCCTGTCAAAGGCATTTGCAAAGGATTATCCGATATGGTGTGGCCTCTACGATAAGATGGGAGCAGAAGGAATCCTCAACGTTTCTGCCACGACCAATGAAGATGACAATGTGGAAACAGTGGGCGACATGCCTTCTACCTGCACCAGCCCTTATCTGCTTGTAGTCAACAGCACCAACAAGGCTGACGAAAAGGACCCCGTCACCGGATACGGCAATGTGAGTGTAGATATTTCGGCACCCGGCGACCGGATACTTACTACCGACACACAGTCCAAAGGTCTTTACCGGACAGAGACAGGCACGTCACTGTCCACTCCCATTGTAGCCGGTGCAGCCGCGTTGTTGTTTGCCATACCCTGCGAAGCCATCAATACACTGGCAACAGATGACCCTCCCTCTTCGGTGCTGGCAGCAAAGGATGTGCTTATGGCCAATATTGACAAAAAGGCTTCCCTAACCGGAAAAACGGTATCCGGGGGCAGGCTTAATATTGCAGCATCCATGAAGGCAATGATCAATCAATACTGTAATGTCGAACTTGCCCCCAAAGGAACCCTGAAAATCAATACCGCATCCTGGGTGGATGGCATGCTCTATGTCGACTATATAAGTCCTGACGCGGAGCCATTGACAGTAAAGATATTTGATATAGCAGGACGGGAAGTTTACTCGGCAAGCGTCACACCTCCTGTTTTTGGCAACAAGAATTTTACACTGGATCCCGGGCGGCAACTTGAAGGAATGTTATACTTTGTAGCCCTCATCCACGGCAAAGATATAGTCGGCAAGGGATTTAATGTTCAGTTTCCAAAATAGACAGGTTAATCAGGCCTGCAGGTCAGTTGATTACTGACTTGACCTTATAGCCGTGACGCTTCAGGTGGGCCAGAATACCATCCCTGCCATACATGTGGGCGGCTCCTGCACTCGCAAATGTAGGCTTTGCTGAAGACAAGCTAAGCAGTTTTTCAGTCATTTTAAGATTTCTTTCTGTGGTCATAAGTTGCCTGATCACCCCGAGACTGCTTCTTGCTCCAAAATAAAGACCTTTGACGTCACCTCTACCATATTGGTCATCAAGGGTATTGATTTTTTTTCTGAAAGAAGAAATATTGTCTGCCGCTGATCGTAGGGATCTCACCTGAAAGTCCATGGGAATCCTGCCGAGGATAGAGATCTGGTCCTCCATGCTTTCCAAACCTGCAAGTTCCTTGCCCGCTTCCAAGGCAAATTTCCATAAATGATGGTCAAGGGCCTGCGGCCGGACAGGTTTTGCACATAATCCGGACAGCATATTTGTTATGAAAAATGGAGAAAAATCCTTGTAGCCATTGATGTCAATTCCAAAAGACTTGAGAATGACTTTTCGCATCTTTGTATAATGCTTTGGTTTGTACAGGGAAGCAAGGTCATTACCATCCTCTAATCTAAAATGCGACATAAGGTCTGATCCTGTAGCAGCATGCAGGTCCATTTCAGCAGCATAAAGGGCTGATGTAACGATATACTTTTCGGCCAAAGCCACAAATTTATAAGCGTTTTCACTCGCTGTATGCATCGTCCCGAAAATATAATGACAGACTTCCGGATCATCCTTGTACCATTTCCATAACATACGCTTTTTCTGCGTTTTTTAAGTGCTTAAATGAAAAAACCGCCAGCAGTATTCTGTTGACGGTTTTTTATCCTTCTTAAAATCACTGAAATCAAGGATTATTCCTCGTCATTTTCGTAATCAAAAGGCAAAACTTTTTCTTTTTTGACCTTGCTGAGCGTCATTAAAGTCTTCAGCCTTTCGATCTCCTCTATCTGCGACAATGTCTTAAACAGAAGCTTTTCGTAGGTTGGAATGTCCTTACAAACAATTTTCAGCAAAAAATCCGCGTCACCCGTGATAATATAACACTCTGTGATTTCAGGAATCTTTTTGACCTTGGCAATAAAATTATCCAAGGCATTTGGTTTTTGCCAGGCCAAAGAAACCAAAACAAATGTCTTTACATTGAGTCCTATGGCCGACGAATCCACTTTGGCATGATAACTTTGTATGATGCCTGACTGCTCTAATTTTTTCACCCTCTCCAGTGTGGGAGCCGGCGAAAGTCCTATCCTCTTGGACAGATCAAGGTTTGTGATCTTGCTGTTTTCCTGAAGCATCTTTAAGATTTTCAGGTCAATTTTGTCCATCTTGTAGTCTGCCATTGCAAAAATTTTAAAATATTATTTGTATTTAAATTTAATAAAAGACGCAAAGAAAATATTATTTCTTGCACTATCAAATATTTAAACGCAGAACAATGTATTTTGTTTCACATTAACAGATAAAAAAGAAATATTTTTTGGTATAAAATTAAAAACAGTCATTAATTAGAATAAAAAAGGCCGAAGACTGTGTATCCCCGGCCTCAAAACAATTAACTATGAAAAACTTCTATTTACCAAAGGTCCGGTACTACCTTACTTAATAACGACCGGTAAAGTGTATACCTTATTGTATTCAAGCTCACTGATGATGATCTTGTGGTAGTTTAGGGCATTTTTGATGGCCTGGTCAAGTTCAGCATTGTTGGTTGAAACAACGATAAGCTCATTTTTACCGTTGACAAAAAAACTTATGTTGAGTTTGGTCTCGTTATTGATAAGTTTGTCAAACTGCACCGCGGACAGCAACTCCCTGATCTGCTTGTTTTCCGGCTTGGCAATACCCGTAGTGTTTCCGGCCATTAAAAAGGTGCCTGCAAATGAAAAAACTGAAACAAAAAGTAAATTCCTGATGACTTTCATGGCATTTTAAAATTTAGGGTTAATAATTAAATAATTGATTTTAAATGATTTATACTCCAAAGACGAAATAACTGCTTTGGAAGTTGCACCGACTCTGCCAATTGGATAAATTTATCTACCAATGTCACAAAACATCAGACTACCGGATATTTGACACATTAGTAAAAAGCAGGCTATTCCTCCGATGTCAGCCTGTTTAATGGTCAAATGTGAAAAAGGAACTCAAATCTCTTCAATCACAGAGTATCCTGAGGAAAAGTCACCGGAAGTCCATTTCCATGTTTCATAAATTCTGATCCGTCCGTCGGCCAGGATTTCGGGGCGGGACTCGCAAATGCCGGTCATAAGTTCCTGCTTTGCATTAATCTGGTGGTATCTCATTTCGATATGGCCCTCAGAATCAGCCAGGCCAATAAGGTGGCCATATAAAATGGAACCTCCCTTGTATTCGGCGGTAACGATATTTCCGACCTGCTTGTAGTAAAACACCGTCTCTGAAGTGCTCTCTCCATTGGCACTATTGTCGACAGGCTTGAATATACGGTTATTGTAATTTATCATTGTACAGTAAATATTTAGCGAACATAAAGCGTGGCTGACATAAATCCGAGCTAAAAGATCATCGTCAGATTAATCCTTTTTCTATGCACATCCACACCGGTCACGCAGACTTTTACTTCCTGCCCAAGGTGGAGTACATCGCCGGGATTCTGAATATACTTTGACGTAATTTGGGAGATGTGGAGAAGTCCGTCTTGCTTTACGCCAATGTCCACAAACGCACCAAAATTAGTAAGGTTTGTCACTATTCCGGGTACTACCATACCCTCTCTGACATCATTAATGGTGCGAATGTTTTCGTCAAATGAAAAAACCCGGGCTTCGCCCCTGGGATCCAGACCTGGTTTTTCCAGTTCCCTGAGTATATCTGTGATGGTGGGCAATCCGGTCTTTTCGGTAATAAAGTTTTCCGGTCTGATCTGTTTTCGGAGTGAAGAGTTAGCTATAAAGTCTGAAATGGTCACACCCAGAGATTGTGCCATTTTTTCGACCACATGATATGATTCGGGATGCACGCCGGTATTGTCGAGGGGCTGAGATCCGTCTCTAATGCGTATAAAACCGGCACATTGTTCAAAAGCCTTATCTCCCAGACGCGGGACGGACCTCAGTTGAGAGACTACATTAAAATCTCCGTTTGCTTTCCTGAATTCCACAATGTTTTTTGCCAGTGAAGGTCCCAACCCGGCCACATAAGTCAGGATATGCCGGGATGCAGTATTTATGTTAATACCTACACGATTAACGCAGCTAACCACAGTCATATCAAGATTTTCCCTGAGTTTGCCCTGATGCACATCATGCTGGTATTGACCTACCCCTATCGATTTTGGGTCAATCTTGACCAGCTCGGCAAGCGGATCCATAAGTCGTCTGCCTATAGACACAGCACCCCGCACCGTCACGTCGAGATCGGGAAATTCCTCTCTGGCTACCTCAGAGGCGGAATATATGGAAGCCCCGCTTTCACTGACTACAAACACTTCAACCCTGGCCTCAAATTTAATCTCGTCAACAAGTGTCTTGGTCTCCCGGGATGCAGTTCCATTTCCAATCGCAATAGCTTGAACTCCATATTTGTCCGCAAGATGTCTGATAGCCGCTATGGCCTCCTGCCACTGATTCTGAGGAGCATGGGGATAGATGGTTGTGTAATGCAGCAGGTCACCGTTGGCGTCCAGGCAGACGACCTTGCATCCGGTCCTGAAGCCCGGATCAATGGCCATAACCGCCCTTTGGCCGAGAGGAGCGGCCAGAAGCAACTGTCGAAGATTTTCGCCAAAAACCTTAATGGCCTCATCATCTGCCTTTTCCCTGAATTCGTTGATAATCTGAGTCTCCACGGCCGGAAATATCAGCCTTTTGTAACTGTCTTCCACGGCATCTGCTATCAAGGGTGCTTCGGTACAGTTTTGAGACCTTATGTATTTGCGGGAAATCATCGAGACGGCCCTTTCATTGTCCAATTCGAGTGAAGTTTTAAGCAGTCCTTCAGCCTCGCCTCTCATCATGGCCAGAAACCGGTGGGAAGGACATCTGGCCAATGGTTCGGCAAAATCAAAATAATCCTGGTATTTTGCAGCTTCCTCTTTCTTTTTTGCGACAACCTTCGATCGGATGACAGCAAATTTTCTGAACTGGATTCTGAGCCTGTCCCTTACCTCCTGGTCTTCACTCACCCACTCTGCTATGATGTCGCAGGCACCATTTATTGCCATATCTTCATTTGTGACCACATCGGTGATATATTTGGAAGCAATATGGTCGATGTCCTGGTTTCGTTGGCTCATTATGATTTTGGCCAGAGGTTCCAGTCCCTGCTCCCGGGCAAGGTCTGCCCTGGTTTTTTTCCTCTTTTTGTACGGCAGGTAGATGTCTTCCAGTTCGTTTGAATCATAACAATCTGTTATCCTTAATCGGAGTTCTTCGGTCAGTTTTCCCTGCTCGCTGATGGCATCAAGGATTGTCTGTTTGCGGTTTTCGAGCTCGGCGAGCCTTTTTTGCATTTTAAATACTTCGCCAATCATCACTTCGTCCATGCCTCCTGTCATTTCCTTGCGGTACCTGGCTATAAAAGGGATGGTTGCTCCCTCGTCAAGGAGCTTTAAGGTTTTGGCGACAGCCTGAGGTGTAAGGCCTGTGGACTGAATTATTAGTTCAAGATGTTTGCCTGCAGCTGATGAGGACATATGCCATTGTTTTACCCGGCAAAAATAGTGAGTTGGCCCCGTAATGACATCATAACCGACGGCAAAGTGTCTTATATGAGACTCTCCCGGGAGAACATACGAAGATTTCATTTGTTGATATCTTCCAAATTCCTTATGTTTGTTTTGTGAAGTCTTGTCAGCGATACATAGTACCGATATTGATACAGTTGTGGCTTTGTACCGCTGTATGGTCCACGCACAATCGTGCAGGTGAAATTACATATCGTCAGACCGGACCATTGTCCGTAGAGATGACAGTAATAACGTACACCAAAGGAAGCAGTACGGCGGCAGACCGCGACAGTCTCGATATATTCTGGGGTGATGGCACCAGGCAGTTTGTAAAACGAGACAACAACAGAACCAGATTTGAGCCCAATGACATTAAGGTCAATTATTACATAGCGGAGCATACTTATCCCGGACCGGCCACTTACACCATATCCTTTCAGGACCCTAACCGGGTGGGTGGAATCCTTAATGTAAATTACCCCAATTCAATAGATATCCCCTTTTTCCTGAGCACTACATTTACACTTCTGGATCAGCAGTTTCAAGGGCTGAACAACTCAGCGGTCCTGCTTCAGCCTCCCATTGATATCGGATGTGTCAATAAGTTGTTTATCCACAACCCCAATGCATTTGACCCTGACGGAGACAGCCTTGCCTATGAACTCGCTGCACCCCTGCAGGCGGTCAACACGCCCGTGCCGGGTTACAAGCTCCCTGATGAAATAGGTAGCAGTGCCGGCAACACTTTTACCATTAATCCGCTGACAGGTGAAGTCAGATGGAACAGCCCAAAGCTGCAGGGGGAATATAATATAGCCATCAGGATCAAAGAATATCGGAACGGTAAGCTTATCAATGTCATTTTTCGGGATATGCAGATTCTGATCAGAGCTTGCGAAAATGAACCACCGGTCATTAAATCAGAAGAATCCCTATGTGTCATAGCCGGCCAAAAAATCGAAATAGATATTGAAGTCGACGACCCCAATCAAAACCAAAAAGTAAGACTCAGTGCCACCGGGGGGCCATTTTCTGTGGTGAGTCCGGCAAAACTGATCGGCCCTGCATTGTATACTCCGGTAAAATTTAAAGCAAAACTGGAATGGAAGACCACCTGCCAGCATATTTCTGACCAGTACTATCAGATCGTATTGCGGGCTGTTGACAATTTTTATGCGGATTCTACGGGACTGGCCACATTGAAGACCATAAGAATAAAAGTGGTAGGACCACCACCGGAAAATCTCACTGCACGGTCAGAAAACGGAGCGGTTAGATTGGAATGGGACCTACCCTATAGTTGTGAGGTCACCAGCGGCAACTATTTTCAGGGGTTTTCAGTATGGCGAAAGATAGCAAGTTCTACCTATGAGCCGGATACCTGCAATCCGGGGCTTTCCGGGTCGCCCTATACTAAAATAGCCTCTAAGACCACTCTGTCAGCAAACGGCAAATATTATTACATCGACGCAAGTGCCGAGGCAGGTTATACCTATTGCTACAGGGTGCAGGCAGAATTTGCCAAGCTGACGGTGACAGGCAATCCATTCAACCGTGTGGAAAGTCTGCCCAGCAATGAGAGTTGCCTCGTCCTGCTGAGAGATTTGCCTCTGATTACCAGAGTCTCAGTTACCAAAACCAGCCAGGCCGCCGGTGAGATCCACCTGAGGTGGACAAAACCGATTGCAGCAGAACTTGATACGGTTATGAATCCGGGACCCTACACATATGAAATATGGAGGGCGGAGGACAAGATTAATTTCAGCTTACAAAAATCATATCAACTGCCCTTCTTCAGTACAGGTATTGACACCAATTACGTGGACAATAATATCAATACCATGCAGAAGCAATACACCTATTTTATCCGACTTTACAGCAATGGCAAAAAAATAGGTGACTGCCCCAAAGCGTCGTCAGTATATCTCATAGCAAAGCCGGGTGATAAAAAAATATTGCTTGAGTGGGATGTAAACACACCCTGGAGCAACCGCATCTACAACGTGTTTCGCAGGGATCCGAGTGGTAATTTTACAATTATTGGGCAAACATCGAATGAGAACTACGAAGACAACGACCTGGAAAACGATCAGGAATACTGCTACAGAATCGAATCATCGGGAACTTATTCCATACCAAATATTGAAGACCCGATCCTTAATTTTTCGCAGGAAAAGTGTCTTAAACCATACGATAATGAGCCACCATGTCCCCCTTCAATTGTGGTTTCAAATATTTGTGACAAGCTAACCGGGGATATTAATGCTGATGAGCTTTATAATACCGTGGAATGGTCGGTCGGGTCACCCGCATGCCAGATTCCTGATGCGGATATTGCCTCCTATAATATCTATTATGCCGAAACAATAAATGATGCATTTTCAATAGTCTCCTCCACCCTAAAAGATGAAAAGCTTTTTCTGCATTATCCTGATAACGGCCTTCTGGGATGTTATAAGATTACGGCTGTGGACGAAAACGGAAACGAAAGTCCATTCAGCAATCAGGTGTGTGTAGACAACTGTCCCAACTATATTCTACCCAATACCTTTACTCCAAACGGAGACGGTAGTAATGACCTTTTCAGGCCTCGTCTTAATTTATTTATCGGCTCCATAGACCTGAAAGTATATAACCAGTGGGGAAACCTTGTTTTTCAGACCACTGACCCGGCCATCAACTGGGACGGAACCACAAGTTCCGGCAAACAGCTGAGTGACGGCACATATTATTACTCCTGTATTGTCTTTGAAAAAAGAGTTACAGGCACCAGGGAAGCTAAAAACCCCCTGACAGGATTCATTCATATTATAAGGTAATCAGAATGTTCAGCGGAATAATAGAGTCGCTTGGGGAAGTTGTTTCCATTGTGCCCGATGGCAGCAATATACATATCACCATAAGGTCATCCATCAGCGGAGAATCATACATCGACCAGAGTATAGCACACAATGGGGTTTGTCTTACTGTGGTGGCCAAATCACATGACACCCATACAGTGACCGCAATCCATGAAACATTATCAAAAACAAATCTTGGCGTGTTGAAGACCGGGGACCAGGTAAATCTGGAAAGATCAGTGTCGTCCGGAGGCAGGATGGACGGACATTTCGTGCAGGGACATGTCGATACAGTGATCCGTTGCCTCAATGTGACTGAGGAAGCCGGCAGCCATGTGTTTGAATTTGAATTGCCTGCCAATGCCAAAAACCTGGTGGTTGACCGCGGGTCTGTGTGTCTCAACGGCACCAGTCTCACCGTAGCGGGAAGGACGGAAAAAGGCTTCAGGGTAGCCATCATCCCATATACCTTTAAACATACCAACTTCAACCGGATAAATGAGGGCGACCAGGTAAATGTTGAATTTGACATATTGGGAAAGTATATACTTTCTTATCTGGAAAATCTGTTGCCAAACCACTCCACGCTTCAAAAATTAATTCAAAATCTCTAATAAATGATTTCTAAAAAAATATTGGTTTACACAGGGGCAGTATTTGCCCTGATTATAGGACTTGCCAATTCTGGTCAGCACCCTGTCACCAGCAACAGTGGTTATACTAATGCTCCCGGCGACTCGGTATGCAGTCAGTGTCACAGCGGAAACTCTAACTTTGACGGGGAGATCACTATTAGCGGGCTACCGTCCACCATTATGACAGGGAATACATATAATATAACCGTCACAGTCACCAATCCAAACGGAAATGCCAATGAAGCAGGCTTCCAGTTGCTGGCCCTGAACGGCACTAACGCTAACGCCGGTAATCTTACCAATAACATGCCTTCGGCAAATACATCCATACGTATGGTAAGCGGTGGCAAAAAATACTTTGGTCACCTTAATGCCATGAATTTTCCGGCATCCAATGAACTCATTTACACAGTGGACTGGACAGCCCCGGCAACTACAGGCTCCAATCCGGTTATCAAATTTTATGCAGCGGCTGTAATAGCCAATGGCAACGGACAGACAAACCTTGACAGGGTCGCCACGACAAGTCTGGAAATCCCGATTCAGGGCCCTGCTACAGGCGTTAGTGCATCTATAACCAATGTGCAGAATATCCTGTGTGCCGGAGCTAATACGGGATCAGCACTGGCGGTGGCCTCAGGAGGTACCAGCCCATACGGATACAACTGGTCAAACGGAGTAATGGTAGCCCAAAACAATACACTACCGGCCGGTACAGCAACTGTAACCATTACGGATGCTGCAGGCACCACGGCAACGGCTTCCACCACCATCACAGCTCCTCCTGTTTTAAATGCCTCTGCATCATCCAGTCCAGCCTGCAGCGGTGACAATAACGGCTCTGCCTTTGCATCCGGCTCCGGAGGATCTGGCACTCTCTCCTACTTTTGGTCTAACAATGTCGCAGGCCAATCAAACAACAATCTTTTTGCCGGCACCTACACGGTAACGGTCACAGATTCCAATGGCTGTACCAAATCATCCACCACAACTGTCACATCACTGCCTGCTTTGACGGTTGCCACATCGGCGACAGCTACTGCATGCGGCAACAACAATGGCTCCATCACCACCTCAGTAGGAAGCGGCACCCCACCCTACACTTATGCATGGACCGGTGGTCTGACAGGTCAGAATCCTGTCAACGTTAGTGCAGGGACCTACACCGTCACGGTCACCCAAACCTCCTCAGGTTGTACAGGCACATCGGTAGCAACCGTAAACGGATCAATAGGCCTTACCGTGACACCGGCTGCCACGCCTACCAGTTGCGGAGCAGCCAACGGCAGCATAAACCTGACTGTCAGTGGGGGAACAGCACCATTTAGCTACAACTGGACCGGCGGCCTAACAGGGCAAAACCCTACCTCCGTTGCTGCAGGGACCTATACCGTAACTGTGACGGCTTCGGGGGCAGGGGCGTGCACTAAGGTAACCTCTGTAACCGTTAACGCCTCTACAGGCGTGCAGGTTTCCACTCTTTTGACGCAGCCCTCATGCGGCCAGAATAATGGAAGCATCTCCGTCTCGGCATCAGGCGGCACATTGCCCTACTCCTATACATGGACAGGTGGACTGTCAGGCTTTAACCCTGTAAATGTGGCTCCGGGCACTTATACTGTCACAGTCGCAGATGCCGGCTCACCCTCATGCACTTCCGTCAAAACAGTAACTCTTAACCCCTCCACGGCCCCAATGCTCAGCGGCTCCGTAACAAATGAATCCTGTGTTGGTGCCGGAAACGGGTCAATTACCTTAACCACTACCTCCGGCACACCCGGCTATACCTATTCGTGGTCAAACGGTGCCATAGTATCCGGTTTGACAAGTCTGTCATCGGGCCAATATACAGTGACAGTTACCGATGCAGCCATGTGCACGGCTTCGACATCTTTTACCGTTGCTGCCAATGCCTCATTTTCTTTGCAACTAATTTCAAAAACCAATATAATTTGTTTCGGAGACAGCACAGGATCCATCACAGTGGGTGCTTCACAACCATTAACATACTCCTGGTCAAATAACCAGACCGGAAGTACTATATCAAATATTCCGGCAGGAATATACACTGCCGTAGGCTCCGATAATGCAGGTTGCCAAAGCCTTCCACTTACTGTATCTATCACTCAACCACCGGCCATCCAGGCACTTACCACATCATTTGACAACATCCTTTGTCCCGGAGACAGCAATGCCTATTTTAACGTCAACCTGGTGGGGGGTACCGGATCATTGTCTTATCAGTGGTCCATGAGCGAATCAGGGCTCTCGCCTGACAGTCTTGCAGCGGGTACCTATACAATCACTGTGACAGATATGAACGGTTGTTCAGAGATATTCGAATTTACAGCTGTAACTACAGATACAATTGCAATTGATACTTTTGAAATTATCTCCCCGGATTGTTACGGGGGTAGTGGGGCTATTTTGCTGGATGTATCCGGTGGTTACGGTGTATTGGACTTTGACTGGTCACCGGCACTTCCGGGCACTGACTCATTGTATAATCTGGAAGCCGGCAACTACACTGTCACCATCTCTGATGAAGCCGATTGTATGACAATTGATTCATTTGCTGTACTCCAGCCGGACAGCCTCCTGGCAGTTTTGCAGGTGCAGAATGAAAGTGTAGCCGGTGCAAACGACGGAATAATCACCGCAAATCCTCAGGGAGGTACGGGACCGTATTCCATTCTGTGGAACAATGGATACACGACCTTTACCATTGACAGCCTTAGTCCGGGGTTATATAGTTACGTCCTTACAGATGCCAATGACTGTTCGGCTTCCGGCTGGGGAGTTGTTGGTGGTGGTGGTTGCAGTCTTTTACTTGAATATTCATTGGTAAGCCCATCGTGTTTTAATACATATGACGGTGAAATCCAACTTACAATCAATGGCACATTTACCGAATATGACATCCAGTTGTTCAGGGACAATGTACCGTCTGACCTCCCGCTGGATTCTCTGACCGCCGGAAAATATACCATCATCGTTTCCGATTCAAACCAATGTATTGCCATCTTGCCTGTCATCAATCTCACACCGGTGCACCCTGCCATCGTGCTGGACTCTCTCATAAAAACCCATCCCACTTCACCCACAAGTAAAGACGGCGGCCTGGAGGTCATCATTTCAGGGGGAGATGGTAGTCTGAATTATGAATGGATAAAAAATGGAGCTGTCATTGGCACAGGAACAATGATAAACGGACTTGAGGCTGGCATTTATGGCCTTATAGTGACCGATGAGCAAGGTTGCCAGCTGGAGCTGAACAGCATTTTACTGGAAGTTAAAAGCAATACTTTACAATCCGAAAAAGAGGGAGGCCTTAGTATTCATCCCAATCCATTTATCCGGACGATTGCACTAAAAAATGAATCAGCCTTGCCAGCCACCCATGTAAAGGTGGTTGATATAACAGGCAAATTAATTTTCATTTATCCTGAATTACGGTCCGGAGAATCAGTCATTCTTGAACCTGCAACGGATAATTTGGTGAAAGAAGGGATATATATTTTAAGTTTCTTTTCAGGAAATAAAGTGTACACCCGTAAACTGATCCGCATGGGCGAATAACCGGTCAAATAAAATAAAGCCAGGTAACAAAAAATCAGAAATAACCGGATGGGTTTATTTGTAAATCCAAAGTTTTGGATATCTTTACATGATGTATTACCAAATTTAAGCCTGCTACCATGAAGCGTAGGGATGCAATCAAAAACAGTGGCCTGATTACGGCCGGGATGTTTCTAAGCGGAAGAGTTGCAGCACACGAATCCTCTCAATCCGGTGAAGAAAAAAAATTGAAGGGTAACATAAATCATTCGGTATGCTCGTGGACGTATAATCACCTGAGCCTCGAACAATTATGTGTACTGGTTAGAAAACTGGGGTTTTCGGCCATTGATCTCGTAGGGCCTAAAGACTGGACAATACTTAAAAAACATGGTGTGTATTCCTCCATGTGCAATGGTGCCGAAATAGGATTGACCCAAGGGTGGAATGATACACAAAACCACGCACAACTGACCGAGAATTATCTCAAACACATAAATCTGGTAGCAGAAGCAGGTTATAAAAACCTGATTTGTTTTAGTGGCAACCGAAATGGCATGGACGATGAAACTGGTTTGCAGAACTGTGTGACAGGTCTTAAGCAAATTATGTCACAGGCAGAAAAAAAAGGAGTAATCATCCAAATGGAACTTTTTAACAGCAAGGTAGACCACAAAGACTACATGTGTGACAAGAGTGCATGGGGCATAGAATTATGCAGGAGATTGGGTTCGCCCAATTTTAAGCTTCTTTACGATATTTACCACATGCAGATAAATGAAGGCGACGTAATACGCACCATAACGGACCACCATGAGTATTTCGGCCATTATCATACAGCCGGAGTTCCCGGCAGACATGAGATTGACGAAACACAGGAACTCTACTACCCTGCGATCATGCGAGCCATCGTAAAGACCGGCTACAAAGGATATGTTGCACAGGAATTTTTCAGTACTGCCACCCATTCAAGTGGCAAGGAAGCAGCCCTTAAAAAAGCAGTTGCCATTTGCGACGTGTAAAGTATAAATTTCATATAATCAATATTAATTAGCGATGTATTTCAACTCAGAAGGAAAAGAGGAGGTCACCTATGATGCCATAGTAGTAGGGTCCGGTATAAGTGGCGGATGGGCGGCAAAGGAACTTAGCGAAAAAGGCCTCAAGACCCTCGTCCTCGAACGCGGCCGCATGGTCAGGCACGGAGAATACCCGACAGCCAATATGGAGGATTGGGAACTACCTAACCGCAATAGGATGACGCCCGAGCAAATGAAGGATTATAAGATCCAGGAGAGGACCGGCTACACCATGAAGCCGGCAACACAGCACTGGTGGCCAAAGGATACAGAAAATCCTTATACCGAAATAAAACCTTTTGACTGGATCCGTGCCTATCACGTGGGAGGTCGATCCCTTCTTTGGGGCAGGCAGTCATACAGGCTCGGTGACCTTGACTTTGAAGCCAATGCAAAAGAAGGTATAGCTGTCGACTGGCCCGTCAGATATAAGGATCTGGCACCCTGGTATGACTATGTAGAGACATTTATTGGCGTCAGCGGTAAAAACGAAGGATTGTTCCAACTGCCTGACGGCAAATTTCTGCCGCCAATGGAGTACAATTGCCTTGAACTGGAAGTCAAAAAGAGGCTGAAGGAAAAAATGGGTCGTGACCTCATCATGGGCCGCACAGCCCACCTGACAGAACCCAAGGGAAACCGCGGAACTTGCCAGACCAGGGATAGATGTATGAGGGGATGCCCTTTTGGTGCCTATTTTTCCAGCAATGCCTCCACCCTGCCGGCAGCTGAGGCCACTGGCAATCTGACTATCAGGCCGTTCTCCATCGTCACAGAAATAATACTCGACGAAAGCAATAAAAAGGCCAAAGGAGTCAGGATCCTGGATTCGGAAACAAAAGAGACCAAAGAGTATTTTGCAAAGGTAGTATTCCTGTGTGCATCGGCTTTTGGCAGTGCCTATATCATGATGAACAGCATTTCTGACAGATTCCCCAATGGGTTTGGAAATGATTCAGGTGAGCTGGGACACAATGTCATGGACCACCATTTCAGGCTGGGTGCTTCCGGGAGATCAGATGAATTTAAGGACAAACTGGACAAAGGACGCAGGCCTACGGGCATCTATATACCGCGATTCAGAAACATTGACGCCAAGTCTAAAATGCCTAATTTCCTCAGGGGCTATGGATATCAGGGTGGCGGAGGCAGAGAAGGCTGGGGGCGATATATCTCAGAAGCCGAATACGGCAAGTCCCTCAAGGATTCACTGGCCAATTGCGGTGACTGGACCTTCGGTATTATGGCTTTTGGCGAATGTCTGCCGTATCACGAAAACCGTATCCTGCTCAATAAGGATGTAAAGGACATCTATGGCTTGCCTACCCTGTCTATGGATGCCGAATGGAAGGAAAATGAAAAGGAAATGAGGAAAGACATGA
Organism: Bacteroidota bacterium; assembly: GCA_019136675.1. Taxonomy (GTDB): domain Bacteria; phylum Bacteroidota; class Bacteroidia; order Chitinophagales; family Saprospiraceae; genus OLB9. The sequence goes on along the minus strand of JAGVTV010000165.1, from coordinate 1,287 downwards.
TGTCAGCGGCTGCAGAGATGCTTGAGGCAGCAGGGCTCAAGGAGGTTAATACCTATGATGCCGGATGCAACCCGGGACTGGGTATCCACGAAATGGGGACAGCAAGGATGGGTACTGATCCCAAAACATCTGTACTCAACAAATGGAATCAGGTCCACGCCGCTCCCAATGTGTTTGTGACTGACGGGGCTTTTATGACATCAGCTAGCTGCGTCAATCCATCGCTCACCTATATGGCTTTTACCGCAAGGGCAGCCAATTATGCCGTCGAAGAATTGAAAAAGGGAAATCTTTGATAAATCATCTAAAAAACTCTTTCACAAAATATAAAAATGGACAGAAGAGAAGCACTTAAAACATCGTCACTCCTGCTCGGATACACCTTAACAGGAGGAACGGCAGCCGCACTATTAGGAGGCTGTAAAGCAGAAACCTCCACAGACTGGAAGCCATCCACACTGACAAGTGATGAATCAGAGCTCATGGCAGAGCTTTGCGAAACTATCTTACCAAAAACAAATACTCCGGGGGCAAAAGATGCCTTATGCCACAGGTACATTGATGAGATGCTTACCCATTTTTATGATGCAAAAAAGCAAACCGAGTATCGGGAAGCCCTCAAAGTGTTTAATGACAAATCAAAATCAAAATATTCCAAGGCATTTGTGGCACTAAATACCCACGAGCGGGAAGAAATCCTGGGCATGGTGGCCAAAGAAGAAAAGGCAAAAAAAGATGAGGATAAATCCATACGCATTTTCAGGGAGTTAAAGGATGCAACTATAAGCGGCTACTTCACAAGTGAAGTCGGTGCCAAGGGCGGACTGTGTGAGTTCCTTCCTGTACCGGGCCCCTACCAGGGATGCATTGATTTTTCGTCCGTTGGCAAAGGATATGTTATCCTCTGATTCGGTTAGATTCTAAATAACACTAAAATTTATTTATGAAGTTTTCTCTATTTATTGCTTCAATAATCATGACCATGTCCCTGATATCCTGTAAAAACAAGGAAATTACGGCTAATTCCGGCGACCAATCTTCGGCAACCCATGATATCCGTCTTTCTCTTGCACAATGGTCTTTTCACAAAGAACTGGATGCCAAAAAAATGGATCATCTTCAGTTTGCAGAAAAGGCTGCGTCGCTTGGATTTGAAGGAGTGGAATATGTTAACAAGTTCTTTAAAGATAAGGCCCAGGATACTGCCTATCTCAATAAAATGACAGAAAAAGCAAATGCAGCAGGGGTGACCCAGCTGCTTATCATGATAGACGATGAGGGGTATCT
>JAGVTV010000013.1 GCA_019136675.1 Bacteroidota bacterium | reverse complement strand
CCGCCTCCTCCTGAAGGGGGTGAACAACCCGGGGAGGTTGCCAGACTGGCCCGTGCTCCCAAACCTTCAAGAACAGCCCTCATCCTTGTTTTCTGACCAGCTGAAAACATATACATATAGGCATCATCCGTGTAATCCATGTAGTTCATGGTCATTTCAACCGGAGTACCAGTGCAGGTAGAATAATGCGGATAAACAGGACATCCGTAATTTGAGGTGTTGTGTACCGGAGTATCAGATACCAGGTCGCTTCCGCATGTTGCATCACCCCAGATGTGCCTGAGATTAAGCCAGTGACCTACTTCATGGGTGCCTGTTCGGCCTTTGTTAAAAGGTGCCGTTGCTGTACCTATAGTGCCCGTATATCTGTAGTCGAGTACAACCCCGTCTGTTGCTGCAGATCCACCGGGAAATTGTGCATAACCGAGGATTCCCCCACCTATATTGCATATCCATATGTTAAGGTACTTGGATGCGTCCCACGGATCCACGCCTCCCTGGCTTGATTTCTTGACACTGTCATTGGTACCCCAGGCGGATACTGTTGTTGACTTCCTGGTGATGCCGGTTGTCGCTCCGCCGGTGGGTGTTTGTGTGGCAAGGCAAAACTGTATTTCTGCATTAGCCACCAATCCGGAAAATAATGCCGGAGTAAGCCCGATGTCGCCGTTAGTGGCAGAAAAGTCCTGATTCAGTACATCAAGCTGGGTCATAATCTGGGCGTCAGAGATATTTTCAGTTGTCGTCCTGTATAACACATGGAATACGGTAGGAATGGTTATGACCACCCTTTCACCATGTCCAGTCGGGTGGGTCCTCAGGTATTCCTCCACCTGCCTTTCGATCTCTTCCATGTTTTGGAGCATCTCCGGATTTTCTCTTAGCTGTCTTTCCAGCACTTCCATGGCACCGCAATTTCTTTGGCTGTTCAGGCTGGTAAATGATATTAAACCGGTCAAAATAAAAGTTAAAATAATCCTCATTTTAGTAAATAAAAATTGTTTGTTTAATAATAAATGTCCTGAAATACTAAGGGGAGACTATAAAAGTCAGACAAAAATAACTGTTTATAATAATTTGTTTGATAAAATGCCGGATTTTTTTTAAAAAACTCTGTTTTTTTGGAATATAGTTATTTCTAAGCCTTGGCTCACGATATTTGATTTTAAATATTATGACAAAACCTGCACCGGATTCATTCCGGGCCTGCGGTGTCTGATACCTTGATTCAGCGAGGATTATTACACCGGCGTTCAGGTTGACCAGGCAAGTGTTTATGTTGCAACCAATTAATAATGTGTTATTTACGAATTAGTTATTGTATTAATGTGTTTAAAATTCTCAATTAATTGATTCCGGATATGGTAAAAAATATAACTTTACATCTTATATCTGGAAACAATGAATCCGGCAAAGCTTATTATAACAGCACTATTGTTGTCTTTATCGGTCTCCCTTGGTGCACAGGAGGAGTCTCAGACCAATAATCTTATTGCCAATACTATTGAAGACTTTCTTGAGTCTACCGACGCCGAAAATTTTGACTACAATACCATTTTTGACAATCTTAATTACTATTTTGAGCATCCGCTAAACATAAATCAGGCTCAGGAAAACGACCTCAAAGAACTCTTTCTGCTCAATGAGATTCAGATAGCAGATTTCATTTCCTACAGAAACAAGTTTGGAAGTTTTTTAAGCATATTTGAATTGCAGGCCATCCCTTCCTGGGACCTTGGCACTATAAAGAATGTGACTCCCTTCCTTACCTGTGAACTTGCTGCATCTGACTTTAACCTCGACTTCAGGGATGCACTTAAAAACGGGACTTCTACCTTGTTTGTCAAAGGAAAGAGAGTGCTCGAGGACCGCAAGGGGTTCCAGCCGGGAGCCGATGGCACCAAGCCTTACGTCGGAGACCCCAATCATCTTTATGTAAGGTACAGGTATGAATTCGGACAGTTGTTTAAGGCTGGGTTTACAATGGAAAAGGACCCGGGCGAACAATTGTTTGGAGCCAGTAAATACGGTTTTGACTTCTATTCATTTTTTGTCTGGGCAAAAAATATAAACAAACGGATAGATATTGTCTCACTCGGAGATTTTGCGGTCAGCATGGGGCAGGGATTGATCCTCCACAATGACTTTGGTACAGGGAAGTCTTCTTTTGTAATGAATGTAAAAAAATCAGGACGTATGCTCAGGCCTTACAGTTCTGTCAATGAGGTGAATTTTTTCCGCGGGGCAGGTACCGTGGTAAATCTTGCCAAAGCCCTGCAGATGTCGGCATTTGTTTCCTATAAGCCTGTAGATGCGGCTGTCTCCACAGATACCCTTGAAAACTCTGATTTTGATACCTTCGGCTCCATTCGTTTTGACGGATTCCACAGGACACAGACAGAGCTGGCCAATAAAAACTCCCTTCATCAGGTCAATGCCGGCAGCCGGATAGAATTTAAGAAGCGGGATTTTAAACTGGCGGGAAATTTCCTTTACACCGGTTTTGACGCCACACAGGTGCGGGATGAACAGTTGTACCGCAAGTATCTTTTCAGTGGCAAAAGCCTGATCAATGCAAGTGCAGACTATACCTGGAGGGTACGTAACCTCACTTTTTTTGGTGAAAGTGCCCTGAGTGACAATGGCGGTACTGCCAATCTGCACGGTGTGCTTATGGGCCTGGACAGGAGGATGGACGTTTCCGTGCTTTACCGCAATTATACCCCGGATTATCAGGTTTTGAATGCCAATGCATTTGCTGAAGCCAGCCAACCCATCAACGAAAAAGGGTTTTATATCGGTGCTGAGATCAGGCCTTTTAAAAATATCACCCTGAGCTCTTATGTCGATGTCTGGTCCAATCCATGGGTGGGTTACAGGCGTGACGGGGTGACAGACGGCCGTGAATTTCTGGTTAAGTTGCAGTATACACAAAAACGTAAAATGGATTTTTACATCCAGTACAGGTTTGAAAAAAAACAACTCAACTCCAGCAACGATGCCATTATAGATTACCCGGAATTCCAGACCCTGCAGAGACTCAGGCTCCATCTCAATTACAAAATAAACAAGGAATGGGAAATCAGGGACCGTGCCGAATTTTCATTTTTTGAAAAAGCCACCTCATCCAGGGGTCTGATGGTATACCAGGATGTGATCTGGAAGCCTGTTGCCAGACCATTTTCGTTTACTGCCAGATATGCCCTATTTGACATCAATAGTTTTGACGCAAGGATTTACGCGTACGAAAACGATATCCTGTACGAATTTTACGTTCCTTTTTTTCAAAACAGGGGCTCAAGATTTTACATCAACACGAGGTACCGCCTGGGACGAAACTTAACGCTTGAGTTCAGAGTAGGGCGTACCTACCTCGAAAATGCGGATGTGATAGGTTCAGGCAATGATGCCATCAGCGGCAATACCAGGACCGAGATCAAGACCCAGTTAAAGGTCAGGTTTTAGCCGTCTCATGGTTGATCTGAAGGGGCTGTGGATAGGTGACAAAGTCAGGATGACCACATCCGGCAGGGTAGGGACTTATGAAGGGGTGAGTGCTGATGGTCGGGCCAGAGTAAAAGTCGACGGCAAAATAATCCTTTGCTCAGCAGTTAATCTGGAACTACAAATCGAGTCTGAGCCATTTCCAGATATTCATGCCTACCTAGCCGAGCAAGAAAAAAAAGAATCCGGGCCTGTAAAAAAAGTAGCGGTAAAGTTTGACCATACGCTGGATCTCCATATTGATAAACTTGCCCCTCACCTGGAAAATGAAATTCCCGGCCGCATCCTGGAATACCAATTGCAGAGGAGCCGGGAGTTTATCAGACAGTCCATAGACAGAGGGTACCCGCATATAACCATCATACACGGAAAAGGTGAGGGGGTTTTGAGAGAAGCGATCCTGCATCAGTTGAAGGATTTCAATCAGGTTAGGTTTACTTTTTCAAAAAACGGAGGTGGTGCCGTGGAGGTTTGGCTTTAGATAGTGGTAAAAAAATACACAGATTACACAAAAAAAATAATTAGAAAACTGTTGTGTGAATTATTTTTAGATGTATCTTTGCGTCGCTTTTGAAAAATGGCCCGTTCGTTTATCGGTTAGGACGCCAGGTTTTCATCCTGGTAGGAGGGGTTCGATTCCCCTACGGGCTACAAATACAAGACACTCTTTCGGGTGTCTTTTTTTTTGCCTTGATGTGAATCGAACCCAAGTATAACCACGCCTGCCAAGGGATTGGCAGGTGCCCTCGCTCGTGATCATCAAGGCACACCTCCACGCCTGTCAAGGTATTGACATGTTCCTTCGCTGAGAGCAACAAAGCATACCTCCACGCCTGTCAAGGTATTGGCAGGTTAAATATTTTTCCCAAAATTTTTCTTTGTCAAAGCGATAAACTAAATTTGATGTTTAAAATAATTATAAGTGGACTTCAAAGACG
>JAGVTV010000099.1 GCA_019136675.1 Bacteroidota bacterium | reverse complement strand
TCCATATTTGGCAACTTCGGGATTGGTCCCGTGCACCAGGCCAAAAATAATACTGGAAATAAGGACAGGAATCCATTTGCTGCGGGCCGGAATAGACATACCCTGCATAAGATAACCCCGGAAAAACAGCTCTTCAAAGCTAGTCTGCACGGGCAGCATGAAGACCGATATAACCAGCAGGGGTATGTACCCGGAGGGATTCCACCGGAAGGTGTAGGATTCGGGACTCAGCAAGTAATTGATACCCTCCAGTGCCAAAGACAGAAGTAACCACAATCCGAAACCAAATAATATCTTATTGATGGCCAGAGTATTCTGTGGGGTAATAAGGCTAAGAAACCTCTTTTTATGAATGTACTTTACTACAAGATACAAACCTGACAATGCAACCACAAACATCATAATCAGAAGAACGAAGCCCAGGTTTTTGTCTATGCCTACCGCTTTGAAGTCCATGGATCTTTCAAATCGACTCAATGCTTCCTGGCCAAGCAACGGATCCTCGCTGTACTGGTACAATAAGACCCCATACAAAAACATCTGACCTAAAAAATAAAAAAGGATGACAACACCAATACCAAGGAGGTACCTCCACCAGTCATTTTTACCTTTGGAAGCTCCTGAAAACAGATCGTTAACCATTATATTTTCTTCTTTATTTGAAGCCGATCAGCGGCGTTGCAATTTGTGATAAAATTGGTAAACAAAGATACTTAATATTAGTTTCTTAAAAGGTCAGAAGGTAGAGAGTAAGATTTTCTGACCAAAGCCTGCAAGTCCCACATAAATTCTATGTATATTTGCATGGCAAAACCTCTCTTCCTTGTCGGAGTTGGTGGATGATGCAAACATAAAATGTAACTTAATGAGATCAAAATTTGCATATTTCTCTTTCGTTGGCATGCTGGCAGTGGCAGCAGCAATCAGATTGTTGCCGCATATGCCCAACTTTACTCCGGTTGAGGGCATCACCCTATTTGGGGCTGCCTATCTTAGCAGAAAACACCTTGCCTACATCCTGCCTATCATTACACTTTACTTAACTGACCTGATTATTAATAACACTGTGGCGAGGAGTTTTTTTGCTGACCAGGAAGGTTTTATATGGTTTAGTGACTATATGATTTTTAATGTCCTGGCCCTTATAATTATAGCCTTTGTAAGCAGACGCATATTAACGAAAGTGAATTTTTATACCGTACCATTGGCAGCGGTTTCTTCCTCTGTTTTGTTTTTTGCAGTGAGCAATTTTGGTGTCTGGATCACTTCGCACGGAGCATATACAAAAGATTTACAGGGCCTGATGGCCTGTTTTACAGCAGCCCTGCCGTTTTTCAGGACATCTCTGGCGAGTACATTTTTGTTTACCGCTGTGATCTTTGCGGCTTTTGAGTTCTTTCAAAAAACTTCAGCCGTTACCCGGAGTTCTGTATAAGACTGACCACCGGACCTACTCAGACCAGGATTGTCTGACCAACCTTGTTCTTCAGCACCCGTATCTTTACAAATATTAAAATTTTATAATTATTTCTTAATTTTGTTGCATTTGCAATAATTATGGTATTTTCGTTGTTAATTAAATAATCCCTAAATAGCATGTCGAGGTTATTCCTATTATTATTTTGCACAATCTTTGCTGCCTCAGTAGCAACAGCCCAAAAGAAAGGTACAGCCGGCGAGGTTCGTCAGACTGTATATTTTATAGGCGAAGACGAAGCCGAATATGAGAAACTGGTGCAAAAATACAATACCATGTTGTTTGAAGTTTGCAACAACAATATGGAACTTGCCTATGACAACTGGGCCATCATGATGAAGGACCTAGAAGATTACTCCAACAAACAAAATATAGATCTTAAAGGTGTCAAACTTTGGTTTAACGTATTCTGGGACAAGGATGGCACCATAGATTTTATTGCATTTTATCCCAAACCCAATTCAAAAAACATGAATTACGAACTGGTAAAGACCATGCTGGAAGGCTTCGTGTCTACCTACCAGTCTACTCTGAAACATTCTGCCAGATTCTCACACTATGGCAGTGTGGCTTTCCCGGTGTTCAGCAGGTCTGTAATAGGGCCGGAAAAATAAGCTATGAGGCTTGTCCTCTGTATATTGGCAACCTTGATTCTTTATTCATGCTCGGATGAAGGCCAGGCAGTACAATTTAAATGTAAACACACAGGAACACAGGACATCATCTACGATATGGACATTACCCCTGACGGTACACTTACGGCTGTGGGCGGATATGTCTGGTCCAGGGGTTTATCTCTGACCGGCAAAGTGACGAGTGACACGATCATTGCAGATTCTTTTTCAAACAAGGGGGTCTTTTGTCTGCTAAGAAACCGAAACCGTGAGCTGATGACTGTGGGGACAGACGGATATCTTTTTGTTAAACAGGACAATGGGATTTCATGGCAGTTTCACCGATTAAGCAACTGGGACATCCTTCACAATATTTTAGAAACCAACAACGGGTACCTGGCTTCGGGCGGAAAATCGTACGAACACGGATACATCTATCTGCTAAACCCTGACAAACAGATCGATACAGCCATGTATTTTGAGTACGAGATCTCAGACATAAAAAAAACAGCCTCAGGCCGCTTCATAGCTGCAGGATGGGGAAATGTCAGGCTTTCTGACGACGGAGGCATTACCTGGAAGACCTTACCGGTCAAAGGCGATTTTTTTGCATCTTGCCATTTTGACGATAAAAATCATGGTTGGATCGTCGGATATAACGGCACTCTACTCCACTCTGCAGACGGAGGAAACACCTGGTTTGAACCTGATGCAGACATTTCTGCCAATGGCACCAACTCATTCAGGAAGATAACAGGATTTGGCAAAAACGAACTGATGATTACGGGGAATAACGGCCGGCTTTGGCGGTCTGTCGACGCAGGTAAGTCCTGGACCACTTACAAGCTTCCTACCCATGAAGATATTTACGATGTGGAAAAATACAGCGGAATTTACTACATCTCGGGTTCGGGGGGTCTGCTGGCAGGAGTAAGCCTGTGAACACATCCTCCGTTTTAATTGTTATTCAGCACGTTTATTTGTAAAAACAAAAGCCATGCTTTCCCATCTTATTGCTGTTGCCCTCACTCTTGGTCTTATGGCCTGCGGACAAAAACATCCTCAACAGGTACTTTCATCTTCCCCGGCAAGCCTTTCTTTACCCGTCCAGGATACAGTGGGTATGAAAAAGGCTTACTTCGCCAGTGGATGTTTCTGGTGTGTGGAAGCGGTTTTTGAGTCCGTGATAGGCGTAGGGGAAGTAGTTTCCGGCTATGCAGGCGGCAAGGCAGAAGATGCCACTTACGAAAAAGTAAGCTCAGGCGGAACCGGCCATGCAGAGACGGTATGTGTTTACTACAATCCGGGACTAATAAAATACGAAACACTGCTCACTGTTTTTTTTGACAGCCATGATCCTACCACCCTAAACCGCCAGGGTCCGGACAGCGGAACCCAATACCGGTCTGCTGTGTTTTACACCAGTGAAAATGAGAAAATACTTGCAGAGTCAACCATTAAATCAATCAATGACAGCAAGATCTATTCAAAACCGATTGTAACTGCCCTGGAACCATTTTCAGGGTTTTATCCCGCTGAAGACTATCATCAAAATTACGAAAGGCTAAACCCGGATCAGGGCTATGTCAGGGCAGTGAGCATTCCACGCCTTAAGCGGTTCCAGACAAAACATCCTGATTTGCTCAAGCAACAAAAGAAATAAAGTCCCGGTATCAGGGGAGAATTTTGCCGTCACAGGGCCCAAAACCGACCCTTATGCCGTCCTTCTCGCACCATCCCCTCATTCTGACCGTGTCACCGTCAAGAATAAATCTCCTTTCACTGCCGTCAGGCATCACCACAGGCCTGGTACCCTTCCAGCATATTTCCAGCATTGAACCGTACGAACCGGACTCCGGTCCGCTGATGGTCCCGGAAGCCATCAGATCCCCTACCCTGACATTGCAGCCGTTGACAGTATGATGAGCCAGCTGCTGACACATGTTCCAGTACATGTATTTAAAATTTGAGTTGGACACTGTTTTTGATAAGCCTGCTTCATTTTCGATTTCCACGGTCAGGTGGATGTCGTAATTTTTATTACCCTCGTACTCAAGATAGGGCAAGACTGCCGGCTCCTGCACCGGACCTGGCACACGAAATGGTTCCAGAGCCTCCAGCGTCACGATCCACGGCGAAACCGTGGAGGCAAAGTTTTTTGCCAGAAATGGCCCAAGAGGCACATATTCCCACTTCTGGATATCCCTGGCAGACCAGTCGTTAAAAAGCATACATCCAAAAATGTAATGCTCCGCATCATGGGCAGATATACTTGACCCCATATGGGTATTCCTGCCAATGACAAACGCCATTTCAAGCTCAAAATCAAGTTGCCTGGTGGGGCCAAAAACAGGTTTGTCTGCTCCCTCAGGCATGGTTTGGCCCGAAGGCCTTTTGATATCTGTACCGGAGACGACAATAGAAGAAGCCCTACCATGGTAACCCACCGGCAAGTGAAGCCAGTTTGGCAATAAGGCGTTGGCCGGGTCTCTGAACATAATCCCAACATTGGTGGCGTGTTCGCGGCTACTGTAAAAATCAGTGTAATCACCAATCTCCAATGGCAAAAGCATTTCCACATCTTCTGCGGGCAGGAAAATCCGGGATTCTCTGTAAATATCGTTATCCAGCAATCCACCTTCACAGAGTCCAGACTGCAAGAGCAGACGCACTCCCCCTGTCTGAGGCTTGCCAAGGGAGATAAACGGATTTAAATATCTGTTTTCAAAAATGCCTTGCGGAAGGTTCAGCGTGTCAAAAATTCCGGTGGTGACGGCCATACCCAGATCTATAACCACATCACCTATCCGTGAACAGGCAGCTATCCTGTCACCTCCCTTAAAAATGCCGAAGGGAAGGTTGTGTATCGTAAAGTCACTTCCTTCCGGCACGTATAAAAAACTCTTCATATCAATTTGGTTTTACAATGGCCCTGCCAGGCTTCTATAATAAAGGAATACCGGGAGTCAAAGGTAAAGACAATCATTCAAAATAGGGTATTAAATAATTACTGATACGATAATATAAGGTTCCAAAAATTTGGCGAAAGCCAGCGTAGCCTTAAATTTAAGTGGGAATGAAGCAAATAGAGACTAAAATCATGCTGAATATACGCAATAATCATACATTATATGCCGCACAACCCTTACCTTGCGGTTGAATATATTCTTGTTAAAGTGAAGGCTCCTTCTGAAACCAATACTGAAGATTTTTCGGCATTCAGTTTATTGCAACAGCAACTGAAGGATCAGTATTGCTCGGTATTTGAGGATGACAAGGCTGCCAGAGTTGTGATTGTTATTCCCAGCCTGACATTGGACCAGCAGATTCTTTCCAAGATAAAGGGACACTTTTATTATGAGGAAAGAATGCTCTGTATGCTTATGTTACTGAAAATGCCGGCAACAAGGCTCACTTTTGTAACAAGCCTGCCCATCTCCCGCATAATTGTGGACTATTATCTGCATATGTTGCCGGGGATAACTTCTCATCACGCCGGCCAACGCCTTACCATGCTCAGTTGTTATGATGCAGGAAGTGTGCCGCTGACGGATAAGATACTCCGCAGACCCAGGCTCATCAACAGGATCAGGGAAAGCATCAAAGGCGACCCGGCACACCTTGTGTTCTTTAATGTCACAGAATCTGAAAAAGCCCTTGCCCTCAGGCTCGGCGTACCTGTCTACGGATGTGACCCTGCCCTCAATCATCTGGGGACAAAAAGCGGTAGCAGACAACTGTTCAGGCAATGCGGTGTTCCCCTGCCAAGAGGGTTTGAGGATCTGAGGGACGAAAATGACATAATACGGGCATTATTTACACTCAAAACCCAAAATCCGGGACTACAGAAAGCGGTAATCAAAATGGAAAACGGATTTTCGGGTGATGGCAATGCCATTTTCAGCTATAAAAATGCCCCTGATGATCAGGACGAACTTTGGCAATGGCTGTTTGAAAACCTGAAGAACAATCTGAAAATCGTGGCCAGGAAACTTTCCTTTGCCAAGTTTATGAATAAGTTTAGCAAAACTGGAGGCATAGCCGAAGAATTTATTATCGGCACTAAAGTTGCGTCGCCTTCCGTACAGGTGAGGATTGACCCGTGCGGAGGCATCACGATCATCTCGACCCATGATCAGGTACTTGGAGGAGAGGGAGACCAGGTCTACCTTGGAGCCACTTTTCCAGCCAACCCTGAATATGCCCGCGAAATAGCGATGATCAGCCTCACACTGGCGGAAAAACTACGTGACCTGGGAGTTTTAGGCAGATTTGGCATCGATTTTATGAGCGTCCGTGACGAAGCCGGATGGAAGCACTATGCCATAGAGATCAATTTACGGAAAGGCGGCACCACACACCCTTTCCTGATGCTTCAGTTTCTGACCAATGGATGCTATAATGCAGATGAAGGATCATATGCCCTGAGTGACGGAACACACCGTTATTATTATGCCACCGACAACCTCCAAAAGGAAAGCTACAAGGGCCTCACACCACTGGATCTTATTGACATAGCCATGTACCACGGACTTCATTACGATCATACCAAGGAGGAAGGTGTTATGTTTCACCTCATCAGTGCACTGTCACAGTTTGGAAAACTGGGACTTCTTTCTATAGGTAAGACCCCTGAAAATGCCAGGCAATATTACAAACAAGTGGTAGAGATCCTTGACAAAGAAACTTCAGTCAAATAAAAGTCAATAACTTCAGGTAGCCAATGGCTCAGGCGATATTGGTATAAACCGCCTGTACATCATCATCGTCTTCCAACTTATCTACCAGTTTGTCTATATCCGTCATCTGTTCATCTGAAAACTCTACCGGGCTGGTGGGAATCCTCTGTAGGTCTGCTTTTGTGATAGCGATGCCTTTTTCTTCAAACCCTTTAGTCAGATTGCCAAACTCAGTGTAGGGTGCATAGGCATAGACCGTGTTGCCATCCACTTCATAGCTGTCAAGGCCATAATCAATCATCTCCAGTTCAAACTCATCGAGATTGAGTGAATCAGGTTTTTCAAACTCGACCACAGCTTTGCGATCAAACATAAACTCCAGAGAGCCGGTAGGAACAAGGCCTCCTCCCGATTTATTGAAATATGATTTTACATTGGCTACGGTGCGGGTAGTATTGTCTGTGGCACACTCTACAAACACCAGGACTCCGTGAGGGCCCTTGCCTTCATAATTGACTTCGGTGTAATCTTCTGCATCCTTACCGGCAGCCCTTTTGATGGCGTTGTCGACGTTATCTTTTGGCATGTTGGCAGCCTTGGCTGCCTGGATGGCCAATCTGAGCTTAGAATTGGATTCGGGATCCGGACCGCCTTCCTTGGCTGCCATGGTTATTGCCCTGGCCACTTTTGGAAAAACCCTGGACATAGTGGCCCATCTCTTTTCTTTTGCTGCCCTTCGGTATTCAAACGCTCTTCCCATGCTGTCTGATTTTGTGTTGATGCTTATAGTGCTATATTTAAAAAAAAGAGCATCGTATAAGGCTGGCTTACAGGATGCTCTTATTTGCGGAAGAGGAGGGATTCGAACCCCCGGTACCCTCTCAGGTACGCCGGTTTTCAAGACCGGTGCAATCAACCAGCTCTGCCACTCTTCCCAATGGGCTTTCTTTAAAAGCGAGGCAAAAGTAATGATTTTTTTTATGTCTAGAAAAAATATTGAAAATTATAATCCTGTTTCATAAAAGCAAAAAAAGCAAAATCACTTTTGATTCTGCTTTTTAACTAAATTTCAGGTATAACTAATTATGAGAAAACTTTTTATCTAGAAAAGTCTTGCCATATCACGTATGAGAATGGCCTTTCTTTTAAAATATATTTTGTTGCTTTTTTTCAGGTCATTTAATACAGTGGTCACTGTCTGCCGTGAAGTGCCCGTATAATTGGCAATATCCTGCTGGGTAAAATTATGCTTCAGCAACAGTTCGTAACCTACAGGCTGACCGTAAGACTCTGCATTGTCCTTCAGGAAGCCCACAATCCTTTCGCGGGCATCATTCATCAGCAATGACTCAAGACGGCCCTCTGTGCTTTTTAATTTCTGCCCGATAAAGTTAATGATACAAAGTGCCAGTTTATGGTTCTGGTCCATCAAATTCCTTATCACATCTCTCTTTACCTCCAGCACATATGCATCGTTTGACATCACGATACAATCATCACTTCTCAGCTCCTCACCCGTCAGGCTCAATTCACCCAGTACCGCACCAGTGTGTTCAATCAACTTGATAACCTCCCTTCCCTCTGTAGAATGGGTGGCTATCTTCACTACTCCCTTGATCAGGAAGAAAATTGAATTGCTTTCTTTCTTCTCACGAAAAATAAAATCTCCTTTTTCTAATTGTGTCAATCTGCCGGATTTGATCAACTGTATGATCTCTTCCTCGTTAAGGCAGGTGGCAAGCGGACATCTCCTTAAATGTTCGATAATTTCTGATAATTGCATTGTAATGTATTATAGGGGTTATAATATAAAGACACAATTACCGGGAGTCAACCCTTAAGACAAATGTAATTTTTTTTACAGTTTCATATCATGCCGGTTAAAAAACATGCAAAACTCATTTCTAAAATGATCAGAACATAATAATTAAGTCTGGAAAGACAAGTGGTAGCTGGCCTGGTATCAGTCCTTCAGCTTTTTTGGAAAGCTTACAAAGTTGACCGCACTGAAAGTACCATAAGCTTTGGGTGTGTTTATGTTAAACGCCGCAATAGCCTGGTTTTCAGATGTTTGATTAGGGTCAGTGTAGGTATTTGACAGAAAATAGTTATACTTGTAATAGGCCTCTGTGGCATTCCCCAGATCAAGATACAGGTATTCGGGTGCTACATCGGTGGCTATTCTTAACCTGAGTTTTATGGTTTGATCCTTTACCCTCGCACCATCGATCAGGAGGCCCTTTTTATGGTTCATCCTTTTGTAGGCCTGATGGTCCTTCTCAAATGCAATAACCTCCCAGGTTTCCTTCTTTTCAGTAAGCGGGATAAGGTGAAAATATCCGACATCGGGTGTCAGGCCCCGGTATTTGACGGAACAAACCATTTCCGTTATTGTCTTGCCGCCAGTAACCGTGGATGTCAATTCAGAAATGGTAATTGAATCTACATTTGGCCTGTCCGGAATCACCAATGTAGGCTCCGAAGTATTGGGATTTGACCCTGCTCCCCGGAATTTATACGTTTCTCCTACCCTGAGTGAGAGGTTGGACTTTGGTATCTGAAAGAAACTGTCCCGGGCGTTGTACCGGAAAGCAACCCCAAAATCTTTTTCACCCTCAACAATTGAAAAGTTAAATGTGTCCGGAACTTCAAGCTTACCCGGCTTTACTCCGGAGAGGGTACCTGTGTAAGAAACTTCGGCCTTAATATCATGGCTGACTGACATTTCGCATATTACCAATAGCTTTTTGTCGTCGGATGGCGACGGAACAGGCAAAACATCTACACAGGATTGCAGAAAAAAGCCCAGTATTGATATTACAAGTAAATGTCTGATCGCTCGATAATGATTTAAGGATACAAATATGACAATAAAAATTAACAATTGTCACTATTTTGACAATTTTCTCTGATGATTAGGGTAAAATTTACGTAAAAATTTAAAATAAAGGCTCTCCCAGTCTAAAATCAGAATGAAACGCTGTAGCTGATGGTGGGCAAAAGGGGCAAAAGGCTGAATTGGCGGAACTCAAACCTGGAATCATTTTCCTTGTCCCTGACGAGTTCCGTGTAGAATGGATTGTTGCGGTTATAGGCGTTGTACACACCGATAAAAAATTTAGCCCTCCCCCATTTGAAAGCATTGTAAAAACTAAATCCAACATCAAGTCTGTGAAAAGGTGGGAATTTTGCATTGTTCTTTTCAGGAAATATCACCACGGGCCGTCCCAGATCGACAGTGACATTGATAGGCTGGGAATAGTAATTGCCCGACAAATAGGCCCAGTTGACAATAAACTCCGAAAATTCAGACAACCTGTAGGTAAACGAGGCCTTGAGGCTGTGTGTCCTGTTGAGGGCAAAAGGGAACTTACGTCCCAGATTGAGGTCTGCAAATTTCCTGTCTGAAACTGAGTAAGTATAATTGAAGTTAAAAAGTGTCTTCCCTGCTGACTTTTCTGCATAAGCCTCAAGGCCGTATGCATATCCTTCACCCACAGGTATCTCGGACTGCCAGTCAGTGTTCAGGTTTATATCCTGATTTGCCCCTTCCCTGTAGCTTGTGATCTGGTCAAATGACTTAAAATACACCTCTGTCCCGACCTTGTACCCTGCATTGTTCCGCATACCAAAACCCGCGTTAAAAAGCCATGACTTCTGAGGCGGGAGAATATTGCTCGCAGGTAGCCACACATCCGATGGAAAACCAAGTCCATTATTGGACAGCAGATGCATGTTTTGCTGCAGCCTGGTCGCACCCACTTTAAAATGCAGGGCTTCAGACTCTGCCAGAAGGCTGATCCTGGGCTGAACAGATCCAAATCCTGACTTATCCGTCTGAAACGAATAGTTGATACCGGCATTTATGCTGACACCACCTCCGAGTTTCATCAGGTCTTCTGCATATAAATTGACCTCAGCGGCATTTATTGTTGGAAAGTTACTTTTACCTTTTAAGATCTCTTTGGTTACTATGGAAATTGCAGGATTAAAGTCCTCTTCATTTACATTAAGCACTCCGGGTTTAAATTGCCGTTTCTGGTATAGCCCCCCGATTTTAATCGTGTGGCTGGAAGACAACATAAAATCAAAATCCTGTCTGAATCCCAGCTCACGGACCGCAGATTGAAAAAGTGATGCGTCGAATGCAACTGTATTTGACGGGCTGCCGGAAATTTCAAACAGGTTATTGGTATAACTTGAAAAATCATACTGCGTCAGGTAGGCCGTTGTCCTGGCAAATGCTGCCTTGGACAACTGGTTGTTAAGCCTGGCAGAATACATTTTATTTCCCCATCTAAGATCCCTGTCGACCTCATCACGAATCTCACCGGCAAGGGCTGCCGTACTGTTTTCAAAAAGGTCATTGGAATGCAGCATCTGAAGCATCAGCCTGCTGGATTTGCTGATATGGATATTGAGCTTGGCATTTATATCATTGAAAAAATAATTGGAAGACCCTTCCTGCTTCTTTTCTTTGTTGCGGTATTTGGTATATTCCCTTATCCAGACATCCATAAATGTCCGTCTGTAAGACATAATAAAACTGGCTTTATCACTGATGAGCGGGCCCTCTGCCGATACTTTGACAGCAACCGTGCTAAGTGTGGCATCACCATGCCACTTATTTAAGTTACCGTCCCTTGTATGGAGGTCAATCACCGATGACAGTCTGCCGGCATACCTGGCTGGAATCCCTCCCTTATAGACTGAGGCACTTTTAATGGCTGCCGAGTTAAATATGGAGAAAATACCCATGGCATGGGTGGTATTATAGATGGGCACTCCGTCAAGCATGACTAGGTTCTGGTCTGCTGACCCGCCTCTGATATTGAGGCCTCCTATTCCGTCTGCAGCGGTTGTCACACCCGGTTGTGAAGCTATATACCGCAGTACGTCAGGTTCGCCGGCAAGGTGATTTGATGCCATGATCTTGTCTATGTGCAGATTTTGTACATCAGCTGTTTCTTCATGTTCTTCCTCAAGGACATCATCCAATATCAGAATCTCATTAAGCACCCCGTCAGGCTCCAGTCCTATATTTATGACCGAATCCTTGAGTGCAAGAATATCGACCAGCACAGTTTTATAGCCCAGATATGAAAAATGCAATCTGTGGTTTTCCTTGGGAAGCGGCAGACTGTAAAACCCTGATTCATTGGTGATGGTCCCTTTGCTCCTGTCGTGCAAAAAGACATTGGCCCCAATAAGCAGTTCACCTGACTTTTTATCCTTAACGTATCCATATATCCTTGATTCTCCTGACAGGTTTTTACTCGTTTCTCTGGCAAGCACCAGTTGATTTCCCACAAGCTGATAGGAATAACCCGCATCGTCAAGGATAACATTGAGTACATCGCCTAACTTCTCCTTTTTAGCTTTAACCGTCACCAATTTATTGCCCGGAATCCTGGATTCAGAGTACACGAGATTGGCTCCGGAAATGGCGGCGATCTCCTTCAGTACCTGTTTCAGGGGCTTTTGGTAGCAGGTATAATCAATCAACACCTCGTCCGGCCTGGTTTGTCCAAAACAGGATATTGCTGCTGTGAGTAATATGACAATTACAATTATACCTTTCAAATCGCTGAGCCCGGTCTGTTTTGTCAGGATCAAAGGTACAAATTATTTGCCACTTTCATTTGAGAGGCAGGGTTAGACCGGGTTTACCGGCACTTTACCCGTGAAATCTTATAATTGTGAGAATCTTTTTGGGTGTACTCAAGATCGTAGGTCACTTTGAGTGTAGTCATGATATCTTCAATCCTGTTGTTTTTGAGTGAACCTGAGGTGAAAGTACACTTAGTCCAGTCCCTTCCGGATGGTAGTTGTATCTTGATACCAAAAGCTTTCTCTATATCATTGATGACTTTGTCAAAAGGACTGTTGTTAAAAATAAGATCTTCATTAAACCACATATCAGCATGGTCAAAATTATCTGTACTGACCGCAGACAGAGATTGGTCATTAATGCTTACTTTTTGATTAGCGGTCAGAATAACAGAAGCTTTTCCTGTCTCTACCCTGACTTTGCCTTCCCGCACATATACTGTACCAGCCCGGGTGTCAACTATGAATTTTGTGCCTAACACAGTGACAAGGGTATTGCCTGCTTCGATCACAAAAGGTCTGGTTGGATCCTTCTCAATGTCAAAATAAGCCTTTCCTGTCAAATTTGCTTTCCTTTCCTTGCCCTCTGATTTGAATTCAAGTTCAGTACCCTGGCTCATCCAGACATCACTGCCATCGGTAAGGGCTATTTTTTCAGTATCATCAGCAGCATATTTTTGACCACTATCTGACCATTGAAATACAATGATGGCTGCCAATGCCATGATAAAGACAGCTGCTGAAGCTCGCAAGAAGGTTTTTAACCCGATGATGCGGCCCTTTTTGATTTCCTGAGGGGCAGGGTAACTTTCAAGTATGGCCATATGCCTGGCATAAGCCCTGCCGGCACTAAAGGAAGGTGTCTGAATCCTGTCTGAGGATGAAGCATCCCATATACGGCTCACCGAATGGTACAATTTCCTGTTGGAATCTGATGCTTCCAGCCAGGCATTGAATTCGGCTTTTTCCCTCTCAGACAATTGTCCGGACAGGTAGGCCTGTATTAAACTGTAATGATCCAGGTATTTCATTTGAATTACATTCCAATATTAAGACACAAAAAAAATCCCTTACCCCTACACATATCAATCTTTTTTAAATATTTCTTTCCGTAATATTTTTAAAGCCTTGGAAATCTGATGTTCCACTGTTTTAACCGATATATTTAACTCACCGGCGATGTCGGCATAATTCATGTCATTATACCGGCTCAGCGAAAAAATTATGCCGCACTTTTCCGGCATTGTCTCAATGACTTCCTGAACTTTCCTATTGAGGTCATCGGCATCAAGATACTGCTCAGACGTAAATCCGGTATCCTCATGACTCAGCAGACTACTTTCATCTTCCCAGTTCAACTTTTTGTCCCTCAAATAATTGAGCGTTCTGTTCCTGCATGCCCTCTTAAGGTAACCAGAGATAGATGTATTTATATTGATCTGTTCACGTATCTTCCAGACCTCAATAAATACTTCCTGCACAATGTCCTCTGTTACCGTTTCATCCTTCACTATTAGGTACACCTGTTTGCACAGGCTATCATAATACTGTTCATATAGAAGCTGCAAAGCCTTCTCAGGATTTGTTTTCAGCAAATCTTCTATGATATCTTTTTCCTGTACTGGTCTGAGCACAAAAACTTAATTTACAAGCAGTAAGATGGGGATATTTGAAAAATTTGACTTATAGTCAAAACTTAAAAAAGCCTCCCTGAATAATGAAATTAGACGGAATTCTTGTGTAAAGTTACCAAAATTATACTGTCATGCACGATTTGATTAAAAAAAATATCATCAGGCCATAAAAAACCTTACCTGAGCAACTCAACTTTCCAGTCAATACCAATTCTAAGTTTTTTTTCTCCACGTAAAAAAATCTTTGACAAAAGTTTCTTAACTTTGCACCTTGATTCAAAATGGAGGTTATAGCTCAGTTGGTTAGAGCATCGGATTGTGGTTCCGAGGGCCGTGGGTTCAAGTCCCATTAGCCTCCCACTCCTAAAAAACGGCACTTTGGTGCCGTTTTTCTTTTACGGATTTTAACATACTATCGGCATTTAGTGTAGCTTTGTAAGTCAACCAATCCAAGCCTTATGTCGTTCAGCAGGATATCATTGTTTTTTTCATGTATAGTACTGACAATCATCTGTCTGGCATATTACCCTAAATGGAAAATAGAAGGCACGGAAGGTACTATAAGCTGGGACGTATCAGGATATTATTGGTATTTACCCGCCACTTTTATCTATAAGGACCTGCGAAAGCTCGGATTTTCAGACAAGATCAGGGAAAAATACCGCCCAACTCCCAACAACGTCCAGTCTTTTACACATGCCAACGGCAATCAGGTCCTGAAGTACAGCAGCGGCCTTTCTGTCCTGATGTTGCCGGGTTTTGTCGCCGGTCATACCGTAGCAGGCATACTGGGATATGAGCAGGACGGCTTTTCCAGGCCTTACCAGTTTGGTATATTTTTGTGGGGACTCATAGTTTCTCTGATCGGGTTATTTATCCTCCGGTCGGTTTTACTGCGGTATTTCAGTGACACAGCAACAGGAATTACCATACTGGCCATATGCTTTGCCACAAATTTTACTGAATATGGCTTTATTACCAATGCCATGACGCATAACTTCCTTTTTACCATGTATGCCTTGCTGCTCTGGCTTACCGTCCGTTTTTATGAGCGGCCATCATTTGGCACGGCCGCTGGCATCGGACTGACAGCAGGCCTCATGGCACTTACCAGACCAACGGAAATTGTTGCTGTTTTGATACCGCTCACGTATGGTATTGTTGCCAATTTCCGGAGTGTCGCAGACAGGATCATGCTGGTTGCCAGACAATACGAAAAGATGACAGTGGCGGCTGTCATAGCTGGTGCTGTGGGGTCTATCCAACTGATATACTGGAAATATGTATCCGGCAGCTGGTTTGTCTACAGCTACGAAGACCAGGGATTCAGCTGGCTCAGGCCGCATGTATACGATTGCCTTTTCAGCGGGAGAGCCGGCTGGCTGGTGTATACTCCTGTCATGGTCCTCAGCCTGATTGGTTTTTACCATTTATATAAGAAACACAAAAACCTTTTTCCAGCAATCTTTTTCTTCAGTATACTTTTCTTATATATCACCTTCGCCTGGGATATCTGGTGGTATGGGGGCAGTGTCAGCCAGAGAGCACTTGTACAGATATACCCTGTGCTGGCTTTTCCGTTTGCAGCTTTTACTGAGGCGGCTTTGGTAACCCGGGTTAGGTCTGTAGTTTTTGCAGTTTTCGGTTTGTTTTGTGTGTATTACAATCTGTGGATGACCCACCATTGTCACAAGGGAGGCCTGTTTGTTGCCGGTGACATGACCGCAGAATATCTCAAGGCGATTTTTCTCAGGAACTCAGAACCTGCCGAAGCCCGCAAACTGCTTGACACCCGAAAAGTGTACAGGGGAGAAATAAAAAATCCGGTCTATCTCTTAAACCACACAGACACCATCTCCGGCCTGAGTCCTGCTTGTGTGTCAGATTCGGTACAGTATAGTGCCGCAAGGCGTTTTAAACTTCCATCCGGAAAAGGCTGGTTGAGAGCATCGGGCTACTTCCTCACCGGGGACAAGGAGTGGGACCAGTGGAAAATGACTCAGCTTACGCTGAAATACTTTAAGGGTGGAAAGGAGATACGCAGTGACATCCTCAGGGTGCAAAGACATCTGGAGCCTAATGTAAAAACCAAACTTTGGCTCGACTCAAAACTACGCAAGGAGCCGGATGAAGTAGAGGTTTTTCTGTGGAACAGTGATGGCAAATACAAGGTATGTGCCGATAGTCTGAGTGTGTTATATCACGCTGACTGACGAAGCATCAATTTAAAGCCGGAGGGTATCCCGCCGTAATCAGCTTTTGGATTACAGCCTCTTGTATTTTCTGGTCATCTCCGGTTAAATGTACCATTCCTGAAGCAAGGTCGACAGTGACATCTGATACACCATCGATACTTTCAAGTGCCGACTTAACCGCTGAAACACAGCCATCACATTTCATTTTTGTCACCTTTATATCCATGGTCCTTTCGGTTTTTTATTTCTGTTATACTGGAATTCAAACGTTTTGAATACAAGTTTGGTTCGTGTCAACAAAAAAAAACAGGGGAGAACAGAAATCCTGCCTCCCCTGTATAATTTGAGCTTGATATTATTATTCGTTATTTCACCGAATCCACCACAGCCTTAAAGGCTGCAGGGTGATTCATGGCAAGGTCTGCCAGCACTTTCCTGTTGAGTCCCACTTCTTTTTGGCTGAGGGCATGGATAAACCTGGAGTAGGACATCCCGTACATTCTTACTGCTGCATTGATCCTTGCGATCCAAAGCCTGCGGAATGCTCTTTTCTTATTTCTCCTGTCCCGGTAGGCATAGGAGTACCCTTTTTCCAGAGCATTGACAGCTACTGTATAAACTTTGCTCCTTGCTCCAAAATAACCTCTGGCAGCTTTCAGGATCTTTTTTCTTCGGGCCCTTGAGGCCACTGCGTTGACTGATCTAGGCATATGTATTAGGTTTTAGTGCAATACAGGGATCTGTGTGATGCTTTGAGTCCTGTATTCTCGTTAAAAAATAAAAAACTAAAATTTTAGATACAAAGCAATCTCTTAACCCTTGCAAAATCCGCATCGCTTACCAATGCTGAACCCAAGAGCCTGGTCTTTGCTTTGTTTGACTTTTTCCTCATCAGGTGCCTGGCATTAGCCTGAAACCTCTTCAACTTACCGGTACCGGTGGTGGTGAATCGCTTTTTGGCACTCGAATGTGTTTTCATCTTTGGCATAAAAAATAATTTAAGGCCGCAAAGATAAATATTTTCTTCCAATTACCAAACCCTAAATCGTCTCAATTATTTTACCAAAGTTACTAAGAAAGTAAAATGGCTGTATCTGAAACAAACAGCTTATTTTTGTTTACAAAATTAGGAATACTATGTTTAATTTGATCTTCGGTCTGGGTCCACAAGAAATAGTTGTGGTCTTTTTTGTACTTTTCCTCATGCTGGTGCCTGTATATTTCATGGCAAAAGTATTGTTGTCCGAAAAACTGCCTACTGACAAAAAGATTTTATGGCTTGCCGCTATTTTCTTTCTTTCCTATATCGGCCTGATTATTTTCCTTTTAAGTCAGGACTACCGGATAATGAAAGGCCAATCCGTCTGACCATAAATTCCCATTCGTTACAAAGGAGAGGTTCTTAGATCGCCAAGGCTCTGAACGGGTTACTTTTTCTTCTTGGGAGAGATCATGACGATCATTCTCTTACCTTCGAGTTTTGGCAATTCCTCCGCAGCCCCATATTCTTCAAGCTGCTTTAGAAAGCGGAGCAGAATAAGTTCGCCGCGATCCTTAAATACTATCGCCCGGCCCTTAAACTGTACATATGCCTTGATCTTGTCTCCTTCCTCGAGGAATTTGATCGCATGTTTTACTTTGAAATCAAAATCGTGGTCGTCGGTATTGGGACCAAATCTAATCTCTTTTACGACCACTTTGGCAATCTTGGCCTTGAGTTCCTTTTCTTTCTTTTTTCTGTCGTACAGGAATTTCTTGAAGTCTATGATCTTGCACACAGGCGGATCGGCATTGGGACTGATTTCCACAAGGTCCAATTCAAGCTCCATGGCCCACTGCTGAGCCTGGTAGGTATTGTAAACCCCTGTCTCAATGGTTTTTTTTGCTACTTCGCTGATCTCCTCCAGGTTTTCGCCCACCAGCCTTATCCTGGGTGACGTGATATCTCTATTGATCCTGTAATTGTACTTTTCACTCTGTACCTTAGGTTGCGGCTGAACTCTTCCTTTTGCCAAACGAAATTAGATTTTGTTAAAAAATATTGCAAATATAAAAAATAAGTGCATTAACAGTTCATATTAATGCACTCACTCTAAAAATTAATTTTTCCCGATCACTTTATGTCCTCATGCGTACTTGCCACACTGTACGGACTGATCTTAAGACCCGTTTTGTCTTCATTTATTTCTGCCATGAGCTTTGTTCCTTTCTCAGGATTTTCACTCAGGATGTATTCGGCAAGAGGATCTTCAATATACTTCTGTATAGCTCTGTTGAGTGGTCTGGCGCCAAACTGGGGATCATAACCTTTTTCGGCTACAAAAGCCTTGGCGTCCTCACTGAGGACAAGCTCATACTCAAGGTTATTCATCCTCTTAAACAGGTGTTTCAGGTTGATATCTATGATCTTGAAGATATCTTCTTTTTCGAGGCTGTTGAATATCACCACATCATCAATACGGTTTAGGAATTCAGGAGAAAACGTCTTCTTGAGTGCACCCTGGATGATGGACTTGACGTTCTCTTCGCTGCTTTCGACCCTGGAGGAAGTGGCAAATCCCAGACCCTGCCCAAAATCCTTCAGTTGTCTTACCCCGATGTTAGAGGTCATGATGATGAGCGTATTTTTAAAGTCCACCTTGCGTCCCAATCCGTCTGTCAGCTGGCCGTCATCGAGTACCTGAAGAAGGATATTGTAAACATCAGGGTGTGCCTTTTCGATTTCGTCAAGCAGGATAACTGAATACGGTTTTCTTCTGACCTTTTCGGTAAGCTGTCCTCCCTCTTCGTATCCGACATAACCCGGAGGGGCACCGATGAGCCTTGAAATGGAAAACTTCTCCATGTACTCGGACATATCTATCCTGATCAGGGCATCCTCTGAATCAAACATGTAGCGTGCCAGTGCCTTGGCCAGTTCTGTCTTGCCCACTCCTGTCGGGCCAAGGAAGATAAACGAACCTATGGGTTTTGAAGGATCCTTGAGACCTACCCTGTTACGTTGTATTGCCTTGGTAACCTTTACAATTGCTTCGTCCTGGCCTATAATCATGCCCTCCAGGTCCTGGGTCATTTTTACGAGTTTGTTTGACTCGCTCTGGGCTACCCTTCTTACAGGTATGCCTGTCATCATGGAGACCACCTCTGCGATATCATCCTCGTTTACGGGATACTTTTTGGTTTTTGCTTCCTCTTCCCACTCTTCCTTGTTTTGTTCGAGCTTACGGAGCAGTTTTGACTCCTGATCCCTGAGGTCAGCGGCCTTTTCGTACTGTTGACTTTTGACAGCAAGGTTTTTCTGTTCCTTTACCACTTCGATCTCTTTTTCCAGATCTTCTATGTATTTTGGTACATGGATATTTTTGAGGTGGGTACGGGCACCTACTTCGTCCATAACATCTATGGCCTTGTCAGGAAAAAACCTGTCAGAAATATATCTTTCGCTGAGCTTTACGCAAGCTTCTACGGCATCGTCAGAATAGCTGACGTTGTGGAAGTCTTCGTATTTTGCCTTAATATTATGCAGGATGTGTATTGTCTCTTCAGGAGAAGGCGGATCTACCATTACTTTCTGGAAACGACGGTCAAGTGCCCCGTCCTTTTCTATATACTGCCTGTATTCGTCGAGCGTGGATGCTCCTATACATTGGAGTTCACCTCTGGCCAGTGCGGGCTTAAAGATATTGGATGCATCCAATGAGCCTGTGGCCCCGCCTGCACCTACGATCGTATGAATTTCATCAATAAACAAAATGATATCCCTCGCTTTTTCGAGTTCGGTCATGATGGCCTTCATCCTTTCTTCAAACTGGCCCCTGTACTTAGTACCGGCGACAAGTGCCGCGAGATCCAGCATGACTACCCGTTTGTTAAAAAGGGTCCGGGACACCTTCCTCTGCACGATTCTTAGTGCAAGACCCTCCACGATGGCCGTTTTGCCAACGCCGGGTTCGCCGATGAGGATGGGATTATTTTTCTTTCTTCTGGAAAGTATCTGAGAGACTCTCTCGATTTCGACGTCCCTGCCTATGATCGGATCCAGCTTTCCTTCTTCGGCAAGCCTGCTTACATCCCGACCGAAATTATCCAAAACAGGGGTCCTGGACTTGCTCCCGGATTTTTTTATCGATCCGAAATCCCCTCCTTCGTCATCGTCAGGGGCATCGGAGTCAGATGGAGTCTGTGAGGTAAAGTCAGGGGCATTGGGATCCATTTCATGTCTTACGTATTCAAGTTCTGACTTAAATGCATCATAATCCACATTAAAATCATGCAGGATCTTGTTTGCGGTATTTTCTTCGTGTTTAAGTATTGACAACATGAGATGTTCAGGTTTAATCTCTTCACTTTTATATACTTTGGCTTCCAGCGAGGTCACTTTGAGCACTTTTTCAGCGTGCTTGTTCAGTGGGATGCTCCCGAAATTATACCCGAGTTCTTCCTCCAGCCGGGTAACATGGGTTTTTTCGATCTTGTGCTTTAATTCCACCAGATCTACTTCCAGTGAGTCAAGCACCTTAACGGGCAGACTATCCCTTTCCTGGAGCATTCCAAGCAGGAAGTGCTCTGTCCCGATAAAGTCATGTCCGAGGCGGATGGCCTCTTCCCTGCTTAACTGGATGATCTTTTTTACTTTTGCTGAAAACTTTCTGTTATTCATCTAACTTTCTTGTTCTGTTCTTTTTATTTTAACTTCGATCCCGTCGTTATATATTCCCATTAACAACTAACCGGGGTCTGAAGTTCTCCTTATTTTACCGACAAATTCATGCCACAGATACAATTCGGCAATAATGTCAGTGCGAAGACAGATTTTAAAATTATATCTGCCATAATAACTGTAAAATTAATATATTTCTCTGTTATTATGACCACTTTACTACCCTTTTGTCCAGCCTGCCCGGGCATTTTAACACGGAAATAACAATTAATTGGTCAACAAAAATAAGAAATCCTCCATATATATTATAACTATTTGTAATATTTTTTATCTACTTTCGCTGTTATAAAGCACTTAAAGTGAGTCTGTCTTTGTTTTGTGCCAATATTATAGAAATATGCTGCATTTGATGTAAATTTGTCCCTCCTTGCGGAATACACCACAGAAGTAACCGTAAAGGTTTATTTAATCAAATATGACTTATAATGAAATACACGCTTGATAAATCGGAGAGATACAGCATATTCAGGCTCCATGAAGACAATTTAAACTCGATACTTGCTCCGGACCTGAAGTCTGAATTTGTTTTCTTCAGAAATGAAGGGGTGCGTAACCTGATCCTGGATCTCACGGATGTAAAATATGTGGATTCTTCGGGGTTAAGTGCCATTCTAACTGCCAACAGGCTCTGGAAAGATCACGGGTCCTTTGTGCTTACCGGAGCCAGCAGTACCTCGGTCAAAAAACTGATTGAGATATCCAGGCTTGAGTCGATTCTTACCATAATACCCACCGTGGAGGAATCCATCGATTATATCTTCATGGAAGATATAGAAAAAGAACTTACAGCGGCCGGAGAGGAAGAATAAATTCCTTCTTTCTTCCAACA
>JAGVTV010000223.1 GCA_019136675.1 Bacteroidota bacterium | reverse complement strand
AACCTGGTTTTTTAAATAGAAAGTAGAAACTACACGGTAGCCACTCCATCACCATACAACACGAAATCCGCTGCAGGCCTC
The DNA here is from genome assembly GCA_019136675.1 of Bacteroidota bacterium. Taxonomy (GTDB): domain Bacteria; phylum Bacteroidota; class Bacteroidia; order Chitinophagales; family Saprospiraceae; genus OLB9. Next base: position 23,450 of record JAGVTV010000223.1, on the reverse strand, counting down.
AAACAATGTGTTGATATCGTTGCAGTTACAAATTACAAAAATCTATTTTTATAAACCGACCACGTTTAAAAGTTCTTCCAGTATCTTGCGGGCTTCCTGCAGCGACCTGACATTTTCCTTTGTGAGTATTAAATAATTTGTGGATTGCCTCAGACTAATCCCTGTGGCCTGACCATGTGAGGCTACCCACTGCATGATGGAGTGGAAGGTTTTTGACTCAAAATATACCGACTGGGCATTGGTCACAAAATAACAGTTGAGCTTGTTGTTTTTTAACACAATCCGCTCAAAACCCAGCTTTCTGGCCAGGGCCCGTACCCTCAGCCCATCAAAAATCTCATCTATCTGCGGCGGCACAGGCCCGAAGCGGTCACGGAGATTGTTGGTAAATTCGGCAATATGGTCTTCTGTTTCCAACTTATCGAGTTCGGTATAAAGGGAGAGTCTTTCCTGGATGTTGGAGATGTAGTGGTCAGGGATAAGCATCTCGGTGTCGGTATCTATATCCACATCCCTGACAAAGACTTGCTTCCTTTCGTTTTCTTCCCTGAATAATTCCTTAAAGTCGCCTTCCTTGAGCTCGTTGACTGCTTCTTCGAGGATTTTCTGGTATGTCTCGTATCCTATGTCGGCGATAAATCCGCTCTGCTCTGCCCCGAGCAGGTTGCCGGCTCCACGTATATCGAGGTCCTTCATGGCTATCTGGAAGCCTGAGCCGAGGTCAGAAAACTCTTCCAGGGTTTTGATCCGCTTTTTAGCTTCCGGCGTCAGGACGGACAGTGGTGGTGCAAAGAGGTAACAAAATGCCCTTTTGTTTGACCTGCCCACCCGGCCCCGTAACTGATGCAGGTCACTCATGCCAAACTGATGGGCATTGTTGATGATCATGGTATTGGCATTGGGTATATCCAGGCCTGTCTCTATGATATTGGTGCACACCAGTACGTCAAACTTGCCATCGATAAAGTCCAGGAGGGTTTCTTCGAGGGTATGTGCCTCCATCTGTCCGTGTGCTACAGCGACCGATACGTCCGGGCACAGTTTTTTGATCAGGTCGGCGACCTCGTAGAGGCTTTTGACCCGGTTGTGGACAAAAAATACCTGACCACCTCGCTGCACCTCGTAGTAGATGGCATCCTTTATGAGTTCGTCGCTAAAAACCCTCCTCTCCGTGTAGATGGGCTGACGATTGGGAGGGGGAGTTCTTATGATCGAAAGGTCACGTGCTGCCATCAGCGAAAACTGAAGCGTGCGTGGTATCGGTGTGGCCGTGAGTGTGAGCGTGTCTACATTTACCTGGAGGTTGCGTAGTTTTTCTTTGGCTGCCACGCCAAATTTCTGCTCTTCGTCTATCACCAGAAGGCCGAGATTTTTAAACTTCAGATTTTTATTGAGCAAAGCATGTGTCCCTATGAGGATCTCCACCTTGCCGTCTTCGACTCCCTGGTACACCTCGTTTTTTTCTTTTGTAGTACGAAACCGGTTGATGTATTCTACGGTGGCCCCAAATTCCTTGAGTCGGTCAGAAAAGGTCTTGAAGTGCTGCAGGGCCAGGATCGTCGTGGGTACCAGGATGGCCACCTGCTTACCGGCTACCACTGCCTTAAAGGCAGCCCGGATGGCCACTTCAGTCTTGCCAAAGCCTACGTCACCGCAGATAAGCCGGTCCATAGGGTAGGCTTTTTCCATGTCGTACTTGACATCCTGGGTGGCTTTGTACTGGTCAGGTGTGTCTTCGTAAATAAATGAGGCCTCCAGCTCGGTCTGCAGGTATCCGTCGGGCGGGAAGGCGTAGCCTTTGGAGGCTTTGCGGCGGGCATACAGCTTGATAAGCTCGCGGGCTATATCTTTTACCTTGGCCTTGGTTTTGCGTTTGAGGGCTTTCCAGGCATCACCGCCTATCTTGCTCAGTTTTGGTTCTGTTCCGTCTTTGCCCACATATCTGGAGATCTTGTGCAGGGAATTGATACCCACATAAAGGATGTCGTTGTTCTGGTAGACCAGCCTGACGGTCTCCTGCTTGTGGCCATTGATCTCTATGGTTTCAAGGCCCGAGTACCGACCGATGCCGTGGTCGATGTGCGTGACATAATCACCCGGCTGCAGCTCCCTGAGCATACGCATGGTGATGGCCATGTCTTCGGTAAATCCCTGCCTTAGCCGGTACCGGTGAAACCTCTCAAAGATCTGGTGGTCCGTATAACACGCTACTTTTACCGCATGGTCTATAAATCCGCTGTGTACAGACTTATGCAGGGGATGAAACTGAACGGTGACACCCATATCCTCAAAGATGTTGTAAAACCGCTCTATCTGCTTGACATTGTCGGTAAAGATGTAATTGGTATATCCGAGGCGGCTTTTTTCCTGAAGGTCGGAAATGAGCAGGTTAAAATTTTTATTGAATGGGGGCTGGGCCGATGCATCGAATGTGAGGGTCTCTGTCAATTCAAAATTGGTGGTTTCGGTCAGGCTCAGGACATGGAAAGCCCCAATCTCGGCCGTGACATCAGCGGGATAGATAAAAGCTCTTTCGCTGAAGATCTCTTTGAGTTCTTCCTCCGTTTTCGCGGCAAGCGTACCGGCAAAAGCCTCTGCCTTTTCAAAGCAGAGCTGGAGTTTTTCGACGACAAGGTCTGCTTCCCTGAGCCATACACAGGAGCCGGGGGCCAGGACTTTAAACAAGCTGATTTTCTGGTCCTGCCTGAATTTGCTGTTGATATTGGGAATGATGACGACCCTGGTTATTTCCTGGATTGATAGCTGGGTGGTGGGATTGAAGGTGCGGATGCTCTCGACCTCCACATCAAACAGTTCTATGCGGTAGGGCCATTCGTTGCCATAGCTGAATATGTCAATGATGCCTCCCCGGATGGAAAACTGACCGGGCTGGTAGACAAATTCCACCCTGTCAAAGCCGTACATGACGAGCAGCTCTATGAGTGTGTTTACATCGAGAGCGGCATTTTTTTCAACATCGATTTTTTCCTTATCCAGTAGGGTAGGATCAACCGCTTTTTCAAAAATAGCCTCCGGATATGAAACAATGATTTGATTTGATCCCCTCGCAGTATGAACCTTATTAATGGTTTCGGTCCTTTGCAGAATGTTGTTTTTATCGGGTTCGTCATATTGCAGGGGCCGCTTGAAGGAATCGGGAAAAAAATGGATGTGCTTGTTTTCCATGGATGACTGGAGGGTGTTCATCACATAGGCGGCTTCCTCCTTGTCAGACGCAATGTACAGGTGGGTCCTGTTTTTGGCATAAAAAGCTCCCGAAAGGACAAAGCAATCCAGTGATCCCATCATTCCTTTTAGTAAAATCCTGACGGGATTTTCCCCTGAAGTGAGGTGGTTTAGATCTCTGACATGGCGGCTCTTTTCGTAGAGTCCGACCAACTCCCTGATATTGCTCACAGGGCAAAGATAGATATTATTTTAGAAAAGCAGATTCGGATGCTTGACAGCTAATTAATAAGGTCAATTATCTCTGATGGTCAAAGTTTTTAACTTCTGTCCCGTACACAATACAAATTTGCACTGTTTTAGATAGCTGTTATCGAAAATATCGGCCTTTAAAACACGGTGTATAAACTATTGCTGATTATTAAATCTTTTGGCCAATCCAAAAAATATCATTGTTGATCCCAATAAATTAGTAACTTGCACTTGGATTTAACATTAAAGCCATGTCAAAAAACCTAAGCTACCTTTCGGGGAGGAAGGGTTTGGATTACAATCTTTTTGAGCAGCTAGGACTGAGAGCCCGTAGTACCGGAACTCCTGATGCAGAAGATGTGGAGCACCTCAGAAAAGAATTTCTCGTCGGCTCTGCCAATGTGTACGGCTCCGTTAGTTTTTATGATTTTTTACGGGAGGAAAACAAAGGTAAAGAAGTATACGTCTGCAACGGCAGTGCCTGTATGACCGCCGGTACCCAGGAGGAAGTCCGTAAGCATCTGGCAGAGGAATTTAAAGAGGAAGCCATCGGAGAGATGTGCTGCCTGGGCCGTTGTCACGAAAACCATGCTTTTCATTATCAGGGAAGAAACTATTCCGGAACGGATATAAATTCCCTGGCATCCATTCGCAAAGGGTATAAAAACAGCTCGGAATCCTACCATGTGGCATGTGAAGGAACTCCTGTGCTGACCGCACCTTATCCGGGCATCGAGGAGTATTACCGTGTTTTTACAAAGTGCCTCGGCCATTCGCCGCAAGAGCTGCTGGAAGAACTCAAGGTCTCCGGGCTAAGGGGCAGGGGTGGAGCCGGTTTTCCCATGTCTTTCAAGCTGGCATCCTGCCGTGATGCTCCGGGAGACGTAAAGTTTATCGTGTGCAACGCCGACGAAGGGGATCCGGGAGCATTTTCGGACCGGTACATCATGGAACAACGTCCCCACAGCCTTCTTATGGGCATGCTGATAGCAGGTTATATCACCGGAGCTTCTCATGGTGTGCTTTATATCCGGGCCGAATACCCCGAATCGGTGGCTGTCATCTCTGAGGCCATAGACCATCTGGTAAAATCTGGGCTCGTGGGCAAAAACATAAAAGGCAGCGGCTTCGATTTCGGTTTTAAAGTGATCAGGGCACAGGGAGCCTATATATGCGGCGAGGAGACGGCTCTCTTGTCTTCTATCGAGGGCCAGAGGCCGGAAGTACGTGTGAGACCGCCATTTCCTACACAGCAGGGACTTTTTAACAAGCCCACCGTAGTCAACAACGTGGAAACACTGGCGTGTCTTCCATACATAATGAAAAACGGCGGAGCCGCGTACGCTGCTATAGGGCAGCAAAAATCAACCGGTACCAAACTTTTGTCCCTTGACGGCTACTTTAACAGGCCTGGTATTTATGAGGTGGATATGGGCACCCCCCTGAGCACAGTTTTACACAAACTGGGCGGAGGATTCCGTGTACCAGTCAAAGCCCTGCATATCGGCGGCCCTCTGGGTGGTTTGGTGCCGATAACCATGGTTGATAGCCTGACAGTGGACTTCGAGTCATTTGCGGCCAATGGTTTTCTCCTGGGGCATGCCTCCGTCGTTTGCTTGCCGGAGACGTATCCTTTGGTGTCATACCTCAGGCACCTTTTCCAGTTTACAGCCCATGAGAGTTGCGGCAAATGTTTCCCCTGCAGGCTGGGTTCTACCAGAGGGTATGAAATGCTGGAGAAAGCCATCGGAGGCGGGTACAAAATAGACCGAAAGTTGATGGATGACCTGCTGGAGACCCTGGAAGCGGGCTCACTGTGTGCCCTTGGCGGCGGACTTCCTCTACCGGTCAAAAATGCCCTGAAGTATTTTGATAAAGAACTGGAACAATATTTTAAATGACCGGTATATGCGGCAAAATTTGGATTTTCGGAATACAGCGGTAATAATTAATGGAGTGCTTTTGCCGAATCATACCCAACAAAAAAACATTGGATCATGACCTACAATAAAGTGTCCACCCTCGCATTTATCAACGGCAGCCCACACGAATATCTCCCGGGCGAGACCATTCTGGGTTTTGTCAGGAGGGTGGAAAAATCTGCGGATATCCCGACCCTTTGTGATGCTCCCAATCTTGAGCCGTTCGGGTCATGCAGGGTTTGCAGCGTGGAAGTGGGCCTGACCGAAAACGGGCCGAGACGTACCATGGCATCCTGTCATACACCGGTTACCCCTGGTAGTTTTATTTACACCGATTCCGAAAAGGTCAAGAGACTGCGTAAAAATATTATCGAGCTGGTACTCACGGACCATCCGCTGGATTGCCTCACCTGCGAAGTCAACAACAACTGTGAACTACAGACCGTTGCAGCAAAGGTAGGCGTACGAAAAGTGAGGTATCCCGAGGGCAAAAACCACCTCGACCGCTCCAAGGACTTGAGTCATCCCTACATGACATCAGATCTGTCCAAATGCATCAATTGTTTCAGATGCGTCAGGGCCTGTGATGAAGTGCAGGGGCAGATGGTCCTCAGTATGGCTGGCAGAGGGTTTGATTCCAGGATCATTAAGGGGGCCGATGTTTCGTTTTTTGAGTCGGAATGTGTCAGCTGCGGAGCCTGTGCACAGGCTTGCCCGACCTCGGCTATATCAGATGTCTTTGAATCCAAATCAGTGGCTTATGACAGTAAAGTACGTACGGTTTGTACCTATTGCGGTGTAGGTTGTAATCTTGAGGTGGCTGTGGCCATTGGCAAGGTCAAGTCGATACAGGCTCCCTACAATGCCGAAGTAAACCAGGGACATACCTGCCTGAAAGGAAGGTTTGCGTTTTCGTTTTACGAGCATCCTGACAGGATCACCACGCCCCTTATCCGCAAAGACGGAGTGCTGACTCCAGCCAGTTGGGAGGAGGCCTATGGTTTTATTGCACAAAAGCTGACCGAAATAAAAGCCACACACGGACCCGATGCCATAGCAGGTATCTCTTCGGCAAGATGCACCAATGAAGAGAACTACCTCATGCAGAAGTTTATCAGGGCTGTAATCGGCACCAACAACATAGATTGCTGTGCCAGGGTATGCCATTCGCCAACGGCACTCGGCATGCAAAGAGCCTTTGGCACCGGTGCAGCCACCAACAGTATAGAAGACCTGAAACATACAGACTGCATTATGGTCATCGGAGCCAACCCTACAGACGGCCATCCGGTGACAGGAGCCAAATTCAAACAGTTTGCCATGAAGGGCAAGACTACCATTGTGATCGATCCACGCAGGACCGAGCTGGCAAGGTATGCCACCTACCATCTGCCTTTGCGGCCGGGCACAAATGTAGCCCTGCTCAATATGATGCTCTATTATATAATTAGTGAAGGACTGGAGGACAAGTCATTTATCGAAAAACGGACCGAGGGTTACCGTGAATTCAGTGACCATATCCTCGCACTGGATATGGACGAGCATGCTGACATCACAGGCGTCAGCAAAGAGCTGGTCAGGGATGCCGCCATTGCGTATGCCAAGGCTCCCAATGCGATGAGCTTCCATGGTCTGGGTGTCACAGAGCATTCACAGGGTACATTTACAGTGATGTTGATCTCTGACCTTGCCATGATCACCGGCAACATTGGCCGCAAAGGCGTGGGTGTCAATCCTCTTCGGGGTCAGAACAATGTGCAGGGGGCAGCTGACATGGGTTGCCAGCCTCACCAGGGTGCGGGTTACCTCAATGCCTACGATCCGGAGATAAACAGAAAATACGAGGAGCATTACCGTACCAGGATCCCACTGGGTAAAGGCTATAAGATTCCTGAGATGTTTGAAGCCAGTATCGATGGCAAACTCAAGGCCCTCTGGCTTATGGGTGAGGATGTGGTCCAGACAGACCCCAATACACAAAAGGTCATCCGTGCCATGGAAAACCTCGACCTGCTGGTCGTCCAGGAGCTTTTCCTGACCGAAACTGCCAAATACGCCACTGTCATCCTTCCGGGAGCTTCCTTCCTCGAAAAGAGTGGTACCTATACCAACGGCGAGCGTAGGATTCAAAGGGTGCAAAAGGTGGTCGAGCCGTTGCCGGGTACCAAGGCTGACGGACAGATCATCTGCGACATCATGAATGTCATGGGCTACAGCCAGTGCGACTATGATCCTGCAGAGATTCTTAAAGAAATAGCAGTCATAGTGCCGTTTTTTGCCGGTGTAACCTGGGAAAATCTGGGGACTCTGGGCCTCCAGTGGCCGGTGATGCCTGGTGGGACGGATACCAAGATCCTGCATACCGACACTTTTAAAAACGGTAAAGGCAAGTTTCACCATTTTGACTGGGTAGAGAGCCAGGAAATCGTCGACCACGGCAAGGATTATCCTTATATCATCACCACTAACCGCGAACTGGAACACTATAATGCAGGTACCATGACCCGCCGTACCGGCAACGTGAAAATCCTCACCGAAGACGTGCTCATGATCCACCCCGATGATGCAGCAAGGCACGGCATCGCAGAGGGCGACATGGTGTGTGTGGAATCCCCCCGGGGCAAGGTCGATATCAAGGCCAGGATCACGGATGAAGTCAGACCCGGTGTGCTTAGCAGTACCTTCCATTTTCCGGAGATCATGCTCAATAATATCACATCGGATGTCCACGATTCAGAAGCCAAATGCCCGGAATACAAGGTAGTAGCAGTCAGAATTCGTAAAAGCAAGGGCAAGTACAAGGAAAGCAAAACATCTGTCAATCAGCTTCAGAACTAAAACCCGGGTTTGGAGATGAAAGCAAAAGGCCAGGTATATGGCATCATTTTGTAACTGTATCCATATCTGCATGTCATGAATGCCTGGATTGATGCATTGTACAAAATGGCTGGCCGTAAACACCGGTTTATCATCGGCCTGATGTCGGGTACGTCACTGGACGGTCTGGATATTGCCTATTGTCGGGTGACCGGCTCAGGATCAGAAACCAAGGTGGATCTGCAGGCTTTCAGGACCGTACCCTATGAAGACACAGACAGGGAGAAGATCAGGAAGGTATTTGCCCAAAAACAGGTGGATCTGGCTTATCTCACGATGTTAAACAGCTACTTGGGTAAGCTGCATGCAAAAATGGTCAACCGCTTCCTTTTCGATCACAATATCGTGCGGTCCAGAGTGGACCTCATCGCCAGCCACGGTCAGACGGTCATGCATGTACCACATGGCAACTTTGATGGACTGGAATTAAACACTACGCTTCAGATAGGCGACGGAGACCACCTAGCAGTCGATACAGGGATCATCACGGTATCGGACTTTCGTCAAAAGCATGTGGCCGCAGGAGGAGAAGGAGCCCCGCTTGCACTCTACGGAGATTATCTGCTTTTTGCAAAAAAAGGCGAAAACCGCATCCTGTTAAACATTGGCGGCATCGCCAATTTTACCTTCATACCCGACGATGCCCTTCCCATGCATGTGACGGTGACCGACAGTGGCCCCGGTAATACCATCATGGACGCCTATATGAAAAAGTATTTTGATATGTTATACGATCAGGATGCTGCACTGGCAAGCCAGGGTGCCGTTTTACCTGATTTGCTTTCAGCTCTGCGTGGTCACACGTTTTTCACCCTTGATTTCCCGCGTACCACGGGTCCTGAGCTTTTTAACCTTAACTATCTGAAGGATGCCCTGGCCGCATCCGGCACCGGCAGTGCAAACCATGCTGACATAATGTGTACGCTCAATCGATTTACAGCTGAGTCCGTTGCCACCGCCATTCGTGCAGTCACCGGTGAAAGGAGGTTAAAAGTTTACATGAGCGGAGGAGGAGCGAGTAATCCTTTGCTTGTCCATAATCTTCGTCAACTGCTTAAAAATGTCACATTCGAAAAAACTGATACGCTGGGTGTACCTGCTGATGCCAAGGAAGCTGTACTTTTTGCCGTCCTTGCCAATGAAACAGTGTCGGGCCGTCCGGTAGATTTTGGAAGGAAGGAGATGCCATCTGTGACCTTTGGGAAGATCTCTTTCCCTGGGTGAGTGATGACAGATGAAAATTGTAAGTCAAATATTTGTATATGAAGGTGCGAATCACTTAATTTGCGGCATAATTCAGAAAACATTATTTGAAATGTCACAAATTGCAGAAAAAGTCAAAAAAATCATCGTAGACAAATTAGGTGTCGATGAGTCAGAAGTTACCCACGAAGCGAGCTTCACGAATGATCTCGGAGCTGATTCTCTGGATACCGTAGAGCTGATCATGGAATTTGAAAAAGAGTTTGATGTTTCTATACCGGATGATCAGGCAGAGAAGATTCAAACAGTAGGCCAAGCCATTGAATTTCTCGAAGCAGCGAAGGCCTGACAGAGCGGTTAAAAAATCAATACGATCCACAAAAGCTGTAGTTTTTGTGGATTTTTTTTTGTTTTTTGATGTTGCCTTGTCGCACTCTTACAGCAAATAAAGCCACAAACTTTTGCTTTTTATGGTGAATTCAAAAAAAAATGCGGATTTTTGTTTCAATTTTAATGCCGACATATGAGACGAGTTGTAATTACTGGAATGGGAGCCCTGACGCCTATTGGCAATACCTACGCTGAATTTGTCGAAGGACTCAAAGCCGGCAGAAGCGGAGCCGGACCGATAACCAAGTTTGATCCTACATTGTTTAAAGTGAGGTTTGCCTGTGAAGTAAAGGACTTTGATGTTGAAAAATTTATTCCAAAGAAGGAAGCCAGAAGAGTTGATACCTTTGCCCAGTACGCTATTGTATCTGCTGACGAAGCCATTCTATCATCCGGCCTGGACATGGAAAAAGTAGACCACGACAGGGTAGGAGTGATATGGGGTACCGGCATTGGAGGGTTTGAGACCACAGAACATGATATTTCAGAGGCTGCCCTTTGGACCGGAGAGCCGAGGTATAGCCCGTTCCTCATCCCCAAGCTGATAGGGGATATAGCACCTGGCCACATTTCCATAAAATATGGTTTTCGAGGAGTAAATTATGGGACGGTTTCTGCCTGTGCCTCCTCCACCCATGCTATTATAGCTTCATATGACAATATCAGGCTGGGCCGAGCTGACGTGGTTGTTACCGGAGGATCGGAGGCTGCAGTGGTCAAGGCCAGTGTGGGAGGTTTTTCGGCCATGAAGGCCATGTCGGAGCGTAATGACGACCCATTGACAGCCAGCCGTCCCTTTGACAGGGACAGGGATGGTTTTGTATTGGGCGAAGGGGGCGGTGCCATGGTTCTTGAGGAGCTTGAGCACGCTAAAAGAAGAGGAGCCGTCATTTACGGAGAGATCATAGGTACAGGCATGACAGCGGATGCCTACCACATCACGGCCCCCCATCCGGAAGGCCTGGGTGCCAAAAATGTCATGGCCAATGCCATAAAAGACGCAGGCATAAATCCCGGAGACGTGCAGTATGTAAATGTGCACGGTACTTCCACACCACTTGGGGACATCGCTGAGGTAAAAGCCATCCAGTCAGTGTTTGGGGATGCTGCCTACAAACTCAATATCTCTAGCACCAAGTCCATGACCGGCCACCTGTTGGGAGGGGCAGGAGCGGTAGAAGCACTTGCCTGCCTTGCAGCCATAAACGAAGGTTTTATACCACCGACCATCAATCACTTTACCGATGATCCGGATTTTGACCCCCGACTTAATTTTACCTTCAACGAAGCTCAGCAACGAAAAATAGATATAGCCCTTTCCAATACATTCGGATTTGGCGGACATAATGCATCTGTTATTTTAAAAAGGTTTATCGGCTAGTTTTGGACATAATAAGGCGATTTTATAATCTGTATTTATCTGAAGACAGGGCACTGACGGTAAGGCTCAGGCCTATACTGGGGTTTACGCCGGCCAGACTTTCTTTGTTTAAGACCGCCTTTTACCATAAATCCATGACAAATGAAACACCGGGTAAAGCCACCAATGAACGGCTTGAGTATCTCGGTGATGCCATCCTCTCTACGATTGTAGCCGAGTACCTGTTTAAGAAATATCCCAACAAGGACGAAGGTTTTCTTACCAAAATGAGGAGCAAGATCGTCAAGAGGCAGACTCTCAATGAGATCGCCGACAATATGGGCCTGGATGTAATCCTAAGCGAGTACAGCATGGGCAAGATGAGTTCGTCCATGCTCGGCAATGCCCTCGAAGCCCTTGTGGGTGCCATCTATATAGAGTTTGGGTATGAGCGTACTAAAAATTATGTGATACGCAATATCCTGATGAAATATCTTGATATCAATGATCTGGAGACAAGAGACGATAACCATAAGTCTCAGCTTCTTGAATGGTGTCAGAAAAACGGTAAGGAGGTTACATTTACTACCCTTGCAAAGTTTAAAATGGATAAGAGAGACTGTTTTAAAGTTGCAGTGGTGATAAACGGAAATGAGGTGGCCACCTCTGAAGATTTCAATAAAAAGTCGGCAGAACAGTCGGCTGCCAGCAAGGCTATGGAAAAGCTTAATATCCAGTATACGGTCACAACTCAATAATGGATTCACTTACGCAGATGGTGCTGGGAGCAGCAGTTGCAGACGCAGCTCTCGGCAAAAAGGTGGGCAACAGAGCCATGGTTTGGGGGGCAATAGCCGGAACGATTCCAGACCTGGATGTGATAGCCAATTTTTTTATGGAGCCTGTAGATGCCCTTGCTTTCCATCGCGGTCCTACACATTCGGCCCTCTATTGCACCTTGCTGGCGGTTCTTATGGGGATTTTGGTGCACCGGATGTACAGACTTCCCTATCACCGGTGGTTTGGGGCGGTCGGATGGTCGCTGCTGATGTTACTGGTCGGCACAGCGATTATATTTGCCGGAGGGATCACTTTGACAAAAGCCGTTACAGGGATTTTGATAATAGGCTTGTCAGCCTGGACTATAATGAAAAGATACCACAGGCCGAGCTACGACACACCTCAGGCCGGTGTGAGCGGATGGATATGGATGTTTTTCCTTGCCCTGGTGACTCATCCGATCCTGGACTGTTTTACCACCTACGGCACACAGATACTCCTGCCTTTTTCGGACCGGAGAGTGGCTTTCAATAATATTTCCGTGGCAGACCCTGCCTATACAATGCCTTTTCTAACTTGTCTCATCATAGCTATGTTTTACAGCCGGACTGACCGGAGGAGACATACATGGGTGCGGAGAGGACTGATCATCAGTTCTGCCTATATGATTTTTACCTTTTTTAATAAATCGAGGGTCAATACCGTTTTTGAAAATTCCCTTTCACACCAGAAGGTAAATTACACCCGTTACATGACTACTCCCACGATCCTCAACAATATCCTGTGGAGCGGTATAGCTGAGACGGATAGTGCCTACTATTATGGGTCCTATTCGTTTTTTGACAGCGAAAAAGAGTTTAAGCTCACTAAAATGCCTAAGGAAAGAACCGGTCTTGAGACAGCCCTTACCCATGATCCCACACTGAAAACCATGAGATGGTTTAGCGATGACTTTTTTGCATTGAAACAAAAAGACAGCACTCATTACGAATATTATGACCTTAGATTCGGTACTTTCAGGATTAAAAAGGATAGCCCCGACCAGTTTGTATTCCGGTTTAACATGATCAGGAAGCCAGACGGTTCTTTTTATCTCAAAGACCAGGGAGACAGGCCAAGAGATGCTGATTTTTCGGAGGCGTTTCCGGTACTGTGGGACAGAATCAAGGGCAAAACACAGGCACTTTAAGGAATGATGGATCCTACCTATCAGAAATACCTGGACGAAAGCCGCCATAAAAAAACCAGGACATCAGAGTTTTTGGGACAACTCAAAGACATGGATAAAAAACGTGTTTTACAGGAATTGTATCAGGCCCATAATGAGGTGTTTAAGGAGGTGGATTGTCTGGCTTGTGCCAATTGCTGCAAGACCTCGCCGCCTCTCGTTGTGAAGAGTGACATCAATCGTATTGCCAGATTCCTGGGTCTTACCCCAAGAGAATTCACCAGGCGATATGTCATGGAAGATGTAAACGGCGAATGGTCATTTAATGCTGTGCCCTGCTGGTTTCTGGCTGATGATAACCATTGCCGGATCTATGAGGTGCGTCCTGAAGCCTGCCGCAGATATCCCCATACCGATGAGGAGGATTTTGTCCGAAGGAGGTCTCTCAATCTGGCCAATACTCTGATTTGCCCGGCCGCTTACCGCATCACCCTGCTTCTCCAAAACAGGTTAACTTTATTGCCATGATATACGAATTTAACGGATACAGACCTGTGGTACACCAATCAGCTTTCGTACATCCGCAAGCTGTTGTCACCGGCAATGTCATCATTGGCAAAGATGTGTATGTGGGCCCTGGAGCCGCCATCAGGGGTGACTGGGGCGAGATCATCATAGAAGATGGTTGTAACGTTCAGGAAAACTGCACGATACATATGTTTCCGGGCAAAACCGTATTGCTTTGCGAATCTGCCCACATTGGCCATGGAGCCATCATTCACGGGGCAACCATCGGCCAAAACTCCCTGATCGGCATGAACAGTGTCATCATGGACGAAGCCATGATCGGTGATGAGTGCATCGTGGGTGCACTGAGTTTTGTCAAAGCCGGCGAAAAATTTGAAAGACGAAGCCTGATCGCAGGAAATCCCGCAAGGGTGATCAGGGAGGTCAGTGATGACATGATAGCATGGAAGTCAGAAGGAACCAGGCTTTACCAGCAACTGCCGGAACAATGCCGGCTAACCCTCATACCATGCGAACCCCTCCGTGAAGTCCCCAAGGACAGACCACCGCAGGATGATAAGTATGGGTATTTCAAAAAATAATTATATAATTTTATGTCGGCTAACACTGTTTCTCTGCACCGCGTATTGAAAGCATCACCTGGTAAGGTGTACAAAGCCTTTTCAGACCCACTGGCCCATGCCACATGGCTGCCTCCCTACGGGTTTTTATGCGTCATTCATCAAATGGACTTTTACAAAGGAGGCTCCTTCAAAATGTCATTTGTAAATTTTGGTACCGGCAACGGGCATTCTTTTGGCGGCACCTACCTGGATATTGTACCAAATGAATTAATCAAATACACAGACAGGTTTGATGATCCGAATCTTCCCGGCGAAATGACAACAACTGTCTGGCTCCGGCCCGTTTCATGTGGTACTGAGATAAAGATTTTGCAGGAAGGCATACCTGCTGTGATACCTGTCGAAATGTGCTATCTCGGCTGGCAGGAGTCTCTTGAAAAATTAAAGAAACTGGTAGAGCCTGATATACCGGATGCCGGGTAATTCAGAGCTGTTCTCCCTTAAATAATCCTACCCGGTCTTTTATGTCATTTACGGCCCGTAGCAGTTTTTTGCCTGGATATCTCATCGTTGATCCTTCTGACCAGACCGGGACCTTCGTATACCAGGCCCGTATAAACCTGTACCAGGCTTGCACCGGCTGCCAGTTTTTCAAGGGCATCCTGGGGTGACATAATTCCACCCACGCCTATGATAGGGATGTTACCTCCGGATTTATGGACAAGGTACCTGATGACCTCTGTGGAAGGCCGGGTAAGGGGTGCTCCGCTGAGGCCTCCTGGACCTATGGCACTGTGATCTACAGACAGCATAGACCTGTCCAGTGTTGTATTGGTGGCAATGATACCATGAATACCCGTGATGCCGGTTATTTCGATGATGTCATCCAGCTGGCTGTTTGTCAGGTCGGGTGCGATTTTGAGCAGAAGGGGTTTGGGTTTCGCTCTCTTATTGTTTTCGGTCATTAGTGTGGTCAGCAGCTCGGTGAGAGGCTCTTTTTCCTGAAGTTCTCTCAGCCCCGGAGTATTTGGCGAACTTACATTTACGACAAAATAGTCCACATACGGAAACAGGGCATCCATGCATTTTAGGTAATCTGCCTTAGCGTTTTCATTGGGGGTCATCTTGTTTTTACCAATGTTGCCGCCTATGATGAGGGATGATTTTTTTCTTTTTTTCAGCCTTTCGGCCAATGCGTCCACTCCCTCATTGTTGAAGCCCATCCGATTTATGAGGGCTTTGTCGCCGGGCAATCTGAACAGGCGGGGCTGCGGATTGCCGGCCTGAGGCAGTGGAGTGACAGTTCCTATCTCGATAAAGCCAAATCCCAGAGCTTCCATAAGCCCAAAATACCTTCCGTCTTTGTCAAAGCCAGCAGCCAGACCCACAGGGTTTGGAAATTCAAGCCCCCAAAGAGTACGCTTCAGAGATTGCTTCTTTGATCCGTACAGTTTTTTGAATAGTGTACTGGAAAATGGTACCTTAAGGGCCATGCCCAGTAAAAACAATGCGACATGATGGGCCTTTTCAGGGTTAAGGAGAAACAGCAGGGGCTTCAGGAAAAATTTATACATGCCTCAATGATGGTGACCGCAAAATTAACCTGTATTTTTGTAGTAATAAATTTTAATGGCCATGAATATCAGTCGGAAATGGGTTTTTATAGTCGGATTGATTTTTATAACTTTTCAGGCTACCTTCGGCCAGCAATGGAGTTTCAATGTCCATGGCGGACCAGGTTTTTCAAAAATGTTCTGGGTCAATAAAGCTGAAAGCACCCCGGGTTTTTTCATCCAATATCCGGAGACACAATTCAGAACCGGTTTTGTCGGTGGCCTGGGTGCCGAATACAAGCTCAACGATATCTGGTACCTGCCCATACAGGCAGATTTTATTGGGAGGCGATTTTCGGTAAGTACGGGAGGAGTTGTTTTTGTGCAGGATGACAATGGCCAATTTATTGCTGTTATGACCGATTATCTCGAATACAGAAACCGGCAGGTATGCATTTCAGGAGGAATAGGCTATAAGGCCTTCTCTTATTTTTCACTTGAACTAATGCCGTATATCTTTTCTAACATTGGAAAACAACAGATCAAAGTCGGGAATGTGATTGATTGGCGGGAGGTTCCTGACTTTCAGTACAGCTACGATTTTGGCTTGTCAATGTTTATAAAGGCCGGCATCAAAGATTTTTTTGTCAAGGCTGGTTACCAGCATGGTCTGAGGTCCATCACTGAGTATTCAGTATATGATGCCGCAGGCCAATCTCTCGGCAAGTTTCCCATACGCCATTCCATGTTCCAGCTTTTGGCCGGTTATCGTTTTTAGCATCCGTGGCGGTTGTAAGATGATCTTTGTCATAATACAAATTTTTGCTGCTTTTAATATTCGTATGATTCAATTTTTTTGGTTAATATTGCCTTGAAATAGGGCCACGAATCTGAAATTTTAAATTTGGATGGGATGCTTTTTTGGCCTGAATTTGATATTTTGACCAAATCAAAACTTTATGGCCGCAAGAATCATCCTCAGTTTGTTGTTTGTCCTTGCATTGACTGCAACCGGGGCAATAGCCCAGTCGGGATCTGTAAAAGGCACCATTAAAGACGCCAAAACCAGTGACCCTGTCATCGGGGCATCCATTCTGGTGAAAAACACTTCAAGGGGTACTATTACGGATCTGGATGGAAATTTTGAGCTGGAAGCCAGTAAAAATGATGTGCTGGTCATCAGTTATATCGGGTACAAGACCACGGAACTGACGGTCGGAGCCCAGTCGGTATTTGACGTAATGCTCGAAACAGAGGATGTTATCCTGGATCAGGTGGTCATAGTGGGATACGGTGCTCAGCGGAAAGTAGACATCACCGGGGCTACAGTCAGCGTCAAAGGAGAAGAACTCTCAAAACAACCCGTAATGACAGCCACCCAGGCACTGCAGGGAAAAGTAGCGGGCGTACAGATTATCTCCAGCGGAAGGCCCGGCTCATCACCCAATGTACGCGTCAGAGGTACGGGTACCGCCCTCGCTGGTACCACCGCCCTCTTTGTTGTAGACGGAGTCCTTACAGATGATATCAGCAATATCAATACCTCCGAGATCGTGACCATGGATGTGCTCAAGGATGCTTCTTCCACAGCCATCTATGGTGCAAGAGGAGCCAATGGTGTCGTCATCATCACGACTAAAAAAGGTAAAAGTGGTGTAACCAGAATGAACTACAACAATTTTATAGGCATCAGAAACGCTGCCAACCTGGTCCGTATGGCCAATGCTGAAGAATACGCCAACTATGCCTCCGCTGCATCAGGTAACCTCGTGCCGCAAGGCGAGTATGATACGGACTGGTATGGAGAGATATTGAGAAATGCCTTTACGCACAACCATAATTTTTCTCTGTCAGGCGGCTCAGAAAGGACGACCCATTTCCTTGGTTTCGGATACCTGGAAGACGAAGGGATCGTGCTCAACAACAAGTTCAGCAGGTTTAATGTCCGGGCCAATACAGATTACACAATCAACAGGAAGGTCAGCCTCGGCATCAATACTTCCTTTACCCACTCTGACAATAAGGATGTAAACCTGGGTGCTGCCTATAATAATGCGTACAGGGCTGCCCCGACCATTGCAGGAAAAGTAGATGGCCGGTATGGCAATACTTCTGTCTACCAGAATGTGGGCAATGCCATCCTGGACCTCAGCAACAATGACAACAAGCTTCTTCAAAACCGCATCCAGGCATCCGGATACCTTGAATATAAACCCGTCAGCGGACTCACACTAAGGTCTGCCATTGGTACCGACGTGGTAAATTTCAGCGAAAGAAGATATAATTACCAATTTTTAAATGACGAGGTAACCTTCCTCAATCCCGGTGGCAACCAGCGAAATCCCAATAGTTCACTTAATGTAAAAAATGAAAACAGTTTCAGGTGGGTATGGGACAATATTGTGACTTACAGCACAGCTATTGGCAAAAACAACCTGACCGTCATGGCCGGTACTACTGCCGAAGCTTACAGCCTGGCCTGGGCACTCGCAAACAGACAAAATGTTCCAGCTGATAATGACCTGTGGTATATCACTACCGGCAATGCCAATACATCGACCAATGACGGGTCAGGCGACAAGTGGGCCCGAAACTCCTATATCTCCCGGGTCAACTATAATTTTGACAACAAGTACATTTTTACCGGTACATTGAGAGCCGACGGCAGTTCGCGTATCGCTCCTGAAAATCGCTGGGGTTTCTTCCCGTCTTTGGGTCTCGGATGGGTCATGACCAATGAGCCTTTTATGAAGGATATGGCCCTCTTTGAGACCTTGAAGCTGAGGGCCTCCTGGGGGCGGGTAGGTAATGACAGAGTGCCGTCAGATGCCTTTACTGTTACCGTAACCCCTAATCTTGCTTATCCTTTTGGTGGTGGCATAGCCACACCGGGCAGTGCCATCACTCAGATCAAGGATCCCAATCTTAAATGGGAAACCACCGAGGAATTTGACCTCGGACTGGAATACTCCATGTTTAAAGGCAGGCTGTACGGGGAGGTGGGATTTTATGATAAAAAGTCCAGAGATCTGCTTATAAACGTAAAAGTACCGGCTGTGGTCGGCGATGAAGACGGCGTAGTCCTCACCAATGCTGCGTCCATCAGGAATACAGGCCTCGAGTTTGCAGCCAACTGGCGAAGCAGAATAAATGATAATTCATCCTACAAGATAGGCGGTAATATTACGCTGAATAAGAACAATGTCATCGGTCTGAACGGTGGTCAGCCGATCTTGGACGGAGGCATCGGAGCAGGTCAGATCTACACCACCCGGACGGACAACGGACATCCCGTAGGAAGTTTTTATGTATACCAGGTCCTGGGTGTATTTCAGAATGCCGCTGATATCGACGGTTACGTTTCCAGCGGGGGTAAGGTAATCCAGCCTAATGCCTCACCCGGTGACTTTAAATACCAGGACACCAATGATGACGGTCGGATAGATGACAAGGACCGGGTATTTGTCGGCTCCTATCAGCCTAAAGCCTATTTCGGTATCAATGCAGAATACGACTATAAGGCCTTCAGCCTGAGTATGGATATCTATGGCAATGTAGGCAATTATGTGTATAACGGCAAAAAGGCACTTCGCCTGAGTGCTCTGGACAATGTAGAGAAGTCACTGGCCTATAGCCGATGGACCCCCGGATCAGGCATACAAGACGAGCCGGCAGCCAATTCCGGATACCTGCCCGCTTCCACGTATTATGTAGAATCCGGATCATTCGTCAGGATAAACAATGTGACACTCAGCTATCAGTTGCCTGGAAGACTTCTTTCAAAAGCAAAAATCGCCGACGGCAAAGTATTTGTCACAGGACAAAATGTATTTACACTCAAGAAGTTTACCGGTTTTACACCGGAATTGCCTGATGATTCGCCGACACGATCAGGCATAGAAACCAATGCTTATCCTACTACCCGGACCATCGCCGGGGGCATCAATATCTCATTCTGAAATTGACAGAAGATGAAAACAAAAAAGTATCTTAATGCAGGTTTGGTTATTTCCTTTCTGGGGCTCAGTGCCTGCAGTTCTGACTTTCTCAATGTGCCGGTACAGGGAAAAGGCACTGCGGCCACTGATCCATCACTTGCCGAAAACCTCGTCACAGGTGCCTACAACACACTCATCAGCGGTGACGCTTTCGGATCAGGG
The DNA here is from genome assembly GCA_019136675.1 of Bacteroidota bacterium. Classification (GTDB taxonomy): domain Bacteria; phylum Bacteroidota; class Bacteroidia; order Chitinophagales; family Saprospiraceae; genus OLB9. The sequence continues at coordinate 3,508 of JAGVTV010000223.1, read as the reverse complement.
GACACTCATGGCATAGCCTTTATATCTGTAACCAATATCATGTCTGACGATGCGGATAAAGGCAGTACCGCCAGCGACCAGATAGGTATCATCGGGGAACTGGATAATTTTCTGCATTCTCCTACCAATATATTTGTTGGTTCACTGTGGAGTGGGCATTATTCGGCTATAGCCAAATGCAACCAGGCTCTTAAGGCCCTTGAGACAGCGACAGTAGATGAGGCCACTAAAAAACGGTGGATCGGTGAGGTCAGATTTCTCAGAGGATATTATTACTTTAACCTGGTAAGGTGGTACGGTGGTGTGCCGGCCGTACTGAGGGTGCCTGAAAGTGCCGATGATGCCAATAAAGATGACAAGTTTCAGACCAGAGCTTCTGTGGATGAGATCTATAACATCATAATTGAAGACCTGAATTTTGCCGTTGAAAACACACCTCTAAGGAATGCCACCCAAAAGGGACGTATAAACAAGGGTACTGCCCAGGCCATGCTGGCCAAGGTTTACCTGTACAGGAAAGACTGGCAGAAGGTGTTTGACCTTACCTCACAGGTGGTCGCCAGCGGACAGTACAACCTGCTGGATAAATACGAAAAAATTTGGCGGTATGAAGGGGACAACAGTATTGAATCCGTATTTGAAATCCAGACTGGAGTGTTTAACAATACAGATTACGGAGTCAGGGGTTACTGCGTATGGCAAGGCCCAAGGGTGGGGGGCAAAGGGGGCTGGACTGACCTGGGCTTCGGTTTTTGTACACCTACCCGCGAACTGGTCAATAGTTATGAGCCGGGAGACACGAGGGTAAATGCTACTGTGATTAAAATTGACGATTCCGGTATGCATAAAGGCACCATTTTATACGACGGATACAGGATACCCAGCAAGGATTCTATTGAAAATTATTTTTACAATTATAAGGCATACCACAGCGAATTGAAGACACTGGAGCCTTTTTTGGGCAACAGGGACAACAAGCAAAAAAATGTCCACATCCTCAGGTACGGTGATGTACTGCTTATGCAGGCAGAGGCTGCCAATGAGTTGAATAATTCCGGACTTGCCATCGCAAATCTGAACAGGTTACGCAACAGGGCAGGCCTGGGCGATACATCCGCTGCCGGCGGTCAGCCCCTGAGGGATGCCATCTGGAAAGAAAGAAGATATGAACTGGCAATGGAACATGACAGGTTTTTTGATATAGTCAGGCAGGGCAGAGCGGCAGAGATTATGCAGGCAGCTGGCAAGAATTTTGTAAAGGGAAAACACGAACTTCTGCCGGTTCCGGCTTTGCAGATCGAATTGAGCGGCGGAAGGTTAACCCAAAACCCGGGATATTAAATTGTTTTATTTTGTCGAGGCAAAAGAAAACAAAATGCTTTAATTGTTTGTTTATTGGTTTTGGTTATCAATTAGTTATAAACACGTAATTCTATTCAATCACTTAAAAATTTCTTTTAAAAATGAAATCAAAATTTTTTTCATTTCTTCTTGTTGCCGGTATTGCCGGTGGATTAATCTTCAGTGTTACATCATGTAAGGAAGACGAGGCACTTCCGCCAATCGGAGGTTTCAACAGTGCAGATGAAGTAGCAGCTTCAAATCTCGTGGCTCACTGGGCCTTTGAAGGTGACGGCAAAGAGCATAAGTCAGGTGCTGTACCTGCCAAGAGCGAAAATGGGTTACCTTTCTTACAACGAAATTGCTGCTCTTAACAGCCTTCCTAACATGTCAGTTTCCCTCTGGGCTAACTATGACAACAACGGTGCTTCTGCAACGTCTTTTTTCAGCATGACTAGGCCAAATGAATGGGCCGGAAACATTAATTTCCTCACAGAAACCGGATGGAAGAAAGCAGGTAATGACACATTGGTCGTCAAAGGACTGGTTGTCACCAATAAGGATGGAAACCCTTCCTGGCAGGATTCCAGAAATGAGCCTTCAAAGGGTGGTGTCCAGGCTCCAAAAGGTGTTAACAAGTGGCATCAGATGGTCATGACCTGGGATGGTTCCAATTCTAACTTCAAAATCTATGTTGATGGCGTTAAGGTCAGCAATCCTGAGTGGGAAGTAAGAGGTACCACCGGTCCGCTTAATTTCTACACACCTACCAAACCATTGATCGGTGCCTTTGGAACCAACCTTCCGGGCGGTACACCTGAGGCATGGCAAAAGGCTATGACTGGCTCACTTGACGAATTAAGGGTTTTCAACAAAGCACTTACAGACGCAGAGATCAGTGCTCTTTACCAGCTTGAACTCGCAGGAAGATAATCAAACCCGTTATTTTTTCAACGTCCAGGAGGAGGAATTTTTCCTCCTCCTTTTTTTATTCCCACGTACTCATGCCAGCAAAATGAAATATTTAGCCCTTGCTGTATTCCTGGTCTTTCTGGTCTCCTGTAAAAAAGAAGATCCTGCCCCACCGACGGGGTTTGATTTTATTCGTTATACCATTAATGGCGAAGAAAATTACAGCAAAAAAGGAGTTGGCATCCTGCCTGAGATAAAAATAAGCTTTTCAGCTCCCATTGACTCTTCTTCCATATCCTCATCCGTTACTCTTTGGGACATCTCAGGGCCCAATGATCTTAAAATAACCCTTGCCAATAAAGACAGCGTTATAGTAGTCAAACCCGTAAAACCACTCAAAAACCTTACCCTATACGAATTGAATGTAGATAACACACTCATTTCTAAAGACAAAAGGAAACTTAACACTTCGATCAAAACTACATTCAGTACTGCCATTGACACCACAGATAAATTTCCTCGAATTACTGATGATTCTCTGCTTACGCTTGTACAAAAGCACACCTTCAGGTATTTTTGGGATTTCGGCCATCCGGTCTCCGGCCTGGCCAGAGAACGCAATAACTCCGGTGATCTGGTCACTTCAGGAGGTTCCGGATTTGGCATAATGTGCCTTCTTTCAGGTGTAAACAGAGGGTTTATTACACGGCAGCAGGGACTCGATAGGATGCTTGTTATCACGGATTTCCTGCTCAATAAAGCTGATCGTTTTCATGGTGTATTTCCTCACTGGCTTAATGGATTTCCTCACTGGCTTAATGGGGTCACCGGCAAAACCATTCCATTCAGCACAAAAGACAATGGTGGTGATATAGTGGAAACTTCTTACCTGATAGCTGGCCTGCTGTCAGCCTCAGAATACTTTGACAAAGAAAATGCCGCGGAGATATTACTCAGAGACAGGATTAAGCAGATCTGGGAAACCGTGGAGTGGAACTGGCACACCAAAGGGTCAGAAAAAGTGCTTTACTGGCATTGGTCACCTAATTACAACTGGGAAATGAACCACCAGCTTAGGGGCTGGAATGAAGCCCTCATTACCTATGTGCTGGCGGCTGCCTCACCTACATTTCCGATTTCCAAAGATGTGTACGATCAGGGCTGGGCACTAAACGGTGCCATGAAAAATGGTCGCACCTACTATGGCCACAAACTCCCCCTCGGACCTGAAAAAGGTGGTCCGCTGTTTTTTGCA
>JAGVTV010000241.1 GCA_019136675.1 Bacteroidota bacterium | reverse complement strand
CAGCAGCCTTTTACACCATTGCAAAACGAGACATAGGTGGTATTTCGGCCGAGGCAGGATTCAGGGCTGAGTATCGTAATTATGATTCCTATCTTGTACGGCCCGGAAGTCCGATTGTAAATGCAGGACATAATTTTCTAAACATCGCCACAAATGCAGGACTTAAAAAGGCTATTTCAGAGAAGGCAGAAGTAAGAATGGATATTTCTTTTACTCAACGACCGCCTGAAATAAATGAGTTATACAGCAACGGACTGCACCAGAGTGTTAGCGGCATTGAAGAGGGTGACCCGGATCTGGCCAGCGAATCATCCTGGAAAATTGTCAATGAATGGAACCTGAATCCATCCGGAGCCCATCAGCTTAACATTGCTTTATTTTATCATCTTATTGACAATTATATATACCTGGAGCCGACACAGGAGATACGTCTTACCGTACGGGGTGCTTTTCCGGTATTCAGGTATACCGGATCAAATGTGCAGCTGGCTGGCATCAACGCCAAGTGGAAGGCTGCCTTGACAGACGCCCTGTCGTGGTCAAATTCGTTTAATTATGTAAACGCAAGAAACCTCAGCCAAAATACCGGCCTGGTCAGAACTCCTCCATTCCAGGCTACCTCCCTGCTTACTTTAAATCTGGGAAAATCAGCCTTTTACAATGAGCTCAAAACAGGGCTGGAAGTGACCTACACAGCAATGCAGACCAATGTGGCACCTGATGAGGATTTTTTACCTCCGCCACCCGGATATACCCTCATAAATGCAAATGTAAGGGCCAAATGGAAAACTAAAAACCGCAGAGACCTTGACCTTTTGATCAGATGTGAAAACATCCTTGACCTGGCATACAGGGATTACCTCAACAGACTGAGGTATTTTGCAGACGAACAGGGAAGAATAATTTATATTACTTTATTAACAAAATTCTAAATTATCCTATCATGCTTAACAGATTTTTGCATTCATTCATGATTATGTGTATTGTCATTACCGCAATGGTTTCCTGCACCAAAGACCCTGATCCTGTCAATGAGGAGGAATTGATCACTACCGTGAAATACACCTTGACTTCAGACAACGGTGATGTGGTCGTTATGGAATTTTCTGACAAAGACGGGTCAGGTGGTCAAAGCCCTGTCATAAAGACTACCGGGACACTTAAAAGTTCACTGGTATACCAGGGCAGCTTGCTTATTTCAAATGAGTCGGTCAATCCTTCACAGGACATCACGGCTGAGATCTTGGCGGAGGCTGCTGACCATCAGTTTTTTTTCGAGCCTTCTGCAGAATTGACCCAAAAGATAAAAATCAGTTATGCAGATACGGACGGAAACGGATTCCCTCTTGGACTTAAAACAAAGGTGGAGCCGCTTTCTTCAGGGGCTGGAAAACTAAGAATCACCCTGCGTCACGAACCTGACAAGAAAGCGGAAGGAGTAAGCCAGGGCAAAATCCTTAATGCCGGAGGTGAAACTGATCTGCAGGTAGAATTTGATTTGGAAATACAGAACTGAGTCACCTGCGGGCCGGGGAGTTATTTTTTAGCCCCAAAAACATGGAGGATAGCTTCTTTCTTTCTGCGTGAGACTGGTACTTCACGTCCGTTTTTCATTATAACAACCATGTGTTCGCTGCCTTTTATTGAGTCAAAATACAATGGATTGATCAGAAAAGAGTTGTGTACCCTGATGAAATGATCGGCCAGAAGCTGTTTTTCGTATTCCTTCAAGTGTTTGCCGGCAATTAATTCCCTTCCGTCTTCCAAAACTATCCTGGTAAGATAGTTTATTGACATCATCAATACAACCTTGTCAGAGGGGATGTATTCATTGCCGGAATTGGTCACTACCTTGATCAATTCCGGTTTCTTTGCCTCTTCCTGACCCGATGCCTCGTCCCGGGATGTTTTAAGCTGCAGATAATTTTTCCTGTCCCTGACCTTTTGAATAGCTATTTGCAGGTCTTCAACGTCAATGGGTTTTAGCAGATAATCGGTGGCATCGGTCCTGAATGCCCTGGCTGCATAGGAAGAATATGCGGTGACAAAAACCACAAACAAATTGGGCATTTCAAGGTTTTCAAGTACATCAAAGCCTGAGCCGTCACCGAGCTCAATGTCCAGAAAAAGCAAGTCAGGCTTGAGTTGCCGGATCTTTTCCTTTGCTTCAGTCACGGATGCAGCCATGCCAACAACCTCTACTTCCCTTATATATTTGGACAAAATGGCCGATAGGTTTTCCCTGCCCGGGAGTTCATCATCAGTGATCAGTGCCCTTAGTTTCATCTGTAATGGTTTCTGTAGGTTTTTCTGAAATATAAATCTCTACGCTGGTGCCGTTTGCTATACCCTCATTGTCTTCAAGGTCGATTATATATTCCCTGATATTTCCAAGTTTCAATGCACGAATCAATTCTATCCTTTGCTTTGAGATTTTATTGCCCATGGACTTGTGTCCGGACTCCCCTGCCCTTTTTTGCTCAAGTGACTTGACCCGGCCTATCCCATTATCATTGATTATAACAACCACCTCCTCTCCCTGCTTTTTTACAATAATGTTCAGTTCTCTTCCAGGCCTGGTGTCTCGTGACAGTCCGTGGCGGATGGCATTTTCCACATGAGGCTGGAGAAGCATAGCCGGCACCTGATAGTTATCCAGGTTTACATCGCCGCTGATCGTTATGTTGTAGACAAACTTATCTTTAAATCTCAGGTGCTCCAGCTGTATATAAAGCCTGAGTACCTCCATTTCCTGTTTCAGGGTGATAAACTGATTATCCGAGCCTTCAAGGTATAGCCTCATCAGCTTGGCAAATCTGGCAAGATAGATGTTTGCCTGATCCAGATCAACATCATTAACTAACTGCTGAACCGCATTGAGAGAATTGAAAATAAAATGTGGGTTGAGCTGGGCCTGAAGAGACTGTAATTTTAACTGTGAAAGCTGGCGTTCTATTTTTGCCTTTTCAATGTTCCTCCTCCTGATATAATCAAAATAATAGTAGATAGCCAGATAAATCAATCCGGTAATAGCGATACCGCATAAGGTTAAAAACCACCAGGTGCGGGTAAAATGCGGTTTGATTGCAAAGGAATACCTTGCCGGTGTGGAAGAAACCGTCCCGATCGAATTGATGGCCTTCACCTCAAAAGTATACTCTCCGGCATTCAGGTCATTAAATTCTATCAGATCTGATCCGGTGTATCTCCAGTCAGAAATAAGCGGGAGTAACCTGTAGGCATAAGTTATGTTACCGTTACTTCTGTATGAAATGCCCGAGTACTCAATTTTTATAAAATTTTGGTCGTGTTGTAATACATAGGAACTGTCTGCTTTAAGCATAAATGGTCTTGATCCTGCTGTACAAATCACTTTACTGATGTATACCGGCGGTGGTTGGCTGAAGTCAATTCTGTCGATTTCGGCTATATCCATTCTCACAAGTCCGGCATCTGTCGCCACATACAGTGTATCGTTATAACAATAGGTATCATTGACAAAATCTGAAGGCAACCCGTGAAAACTCGTATATTTACTGACCTGATACTCCCCGTGTGCATTCCGGGAGATTCTGTTTACACCATATCGGGTGGCCAGCCACACCTGATCCTGTTCATCAATCCTCATGGAGTTAATGTTTCCGTCCAGGAGTTCATTTTGAAAATGTCTTACGGGCTCCTTATCCCGGACCACATATACACCACGGCCGTCAGTAGAGACCCATATCAGGCCGTCAGTTGATTTTTTAATACCGTTTACGGATACGCTTTCTTCATCCGGATCCAGACAGATAGGATTGAGCTCATCTCTGTTTGGCCGGCCCCAATAAAGTCCCTGCTGATTACCCGAATAAAAAAGGCCCTTTTCATAATAGACAGCATACATTCGGCCAGTGATGTCAGTCAACTGCCTATTACCATACCCCTTAAAAGATTTGAGATCTTTTCTATTCAAGAAATTGACACCAAAAGTTGTGGTTAAAGCAAGAGAATCTTTGTCAATATCCATTGCTTTAAAACCAAAATTAGAAAACACTTTGCCATTTTTATATACGGCATTGCTACCGCCATAATAGACATCCTCAAATTGGTCTGGTTCTAAAAATCGAAGGTCTATGAGATCAGGAGCATACTTTTTTCTTCTATTATTTAATTCCAAAACTTCATTCTTAGCGTTGGCAATCCACAATGACTGACTTTTATAACCTGATACTTTTTTGACTGCATCTGTAGATATTATTGTTAAATTTTCCTTCCCAGTTTCTATATCTAGATTAACATACTTAACTAAACCATCACCCATAGTAGATACCCAAACGTTTTTTTCTCGGTCGATAAGAATTGAAGTCGCTTTGGGTGTATTTAAAAAAGACGACCATACTTCGGTTTTAATATTGAACGTATATATGCCTTTATTAAATACGATGTAAAGTATTGAATTAACTTGTAAAATATTCCCTCTTCCTATTCTGGTCATATC
>JAGVTV010000182.1 GCA_019136675.1 Bacteroidota bacterium | reverse complement strand
AAATCAATCACGTTAATTGGTTTTTAGATGGTAAAGATGATATTCGTTCATCTTATTTTTTGGAAGATGTTGCAACAGAGTTTCAAGTTCAAGGTCTAGAGCTTGATTGGGCTTGTGTAACTTGGGATGGTGACTTAAGATTCTCAAAAGATGGTTGGAAAACATTTTCTTTTGTTGGAAATAAATGGCAGAACATACACAAAGAAGTAAGAAAAAAATATTTGATTAATGCTTATCGAGTTTTATTAACAAGAGCAAGGCAAGGAATGGTTATTGTAATTCCGGAAGGTGATATTGAAGACCATACCAGACAACCTGAATTTTATGACAAAACTTTCAATTATTTAAAGAGTATAGGATTTAAAACTATTTAGTTATGCAGGTGAATTACTGGGTAAAAGACCAAACTCGTCAAGAAATTATCACCAAAACGCCAATTCCAAACAATGGTAAGTTTAACATTTTAGCAAACTATTATAATTTGATGGATGCAAGAGGATTAGGTTTTCGAATTTGTTCAGATTCGGGAATTGAAGTCGAAAAGTTGTATAGAAAAAATGGATTTGAGTTTTTTGTACTTGAACACAATTTTCAAAAGGAGCTTTACATTTTACCAAATAGAAATATAGTTGAATACGCAAATCGAATTGCCTCAAAAGTTGATAATTGTAAAAGTGAGGTAGAAGTTTTAAAATTGCTTGTGGAAGAAATGATTTAAAATCCGATGCTATATCAAAAAAGTGTGTGCAGGGTCCTCGAAGTTGGAACTTTTGCTTTTTTAAGAGTTTCCACAAAGGCTAACGTTACCTCACCTATGCCAGTAAAATTTTTCACACACTTCGTCCCTTTAGGTGTCATACAGCCGATATAGTTCGTTGCTTTTATCACCCGGGATACTGACATTTATCATCTTGCGGGTAGGGTTATTTGGGTTAATTTTATAGTAAAATTTGATCGTATGAATACGGAAACACCCATCAAGAAGATCAAAACCTCCAAGATCGTGTACGTGAGTCCCAAAGATACCATGATGAAGGTAGAAGAGATATTTGAGGCTGTGGCCATCCACCACATCCTGGTCGTGGAAATGGATACCCTCAGAGGAGTCATCAGCAAGTCAGACCTGCTCAGGGTCTACAGGGATAGTGCCCGGGAAGGTAAGATCCCTGACAGACACGCCATCCTGGCCGAAGATATCATGACGGCTGATCCTATCACTCTGGATACTGAGGATACTGTCGGGCTGGCTGCCGATATCTTCCTGGTCAATAAAATCCATTCTATCCCTGTACTTAACGGGGACCAGCTGTCGGGCATCATCACTAACCACGATATCATCAAATACTGTTTCCGCTGACCCGCCCGGGTTATTGCCTGATCATGATGTGCGTGGGCACTTGAGACTGTTGCTGCTGCCCGCCAAGGGAATTGAGCGAATATGTCACATTGAGCATGAAATAGCGGCCTATGGTATTGGATACGGAGTTTGATATAAAGGTCTCAGATGCTGACCTGCTCACTCCCTGATTTTGGTTGAGGATGTCAAATACCCTGAGTTTTACATTCACCTTGTTTTTCATAAATCCTTTGGATACGGACGCCTGCCAGAGTGCTACTTTGGTGGAGCTGTCAAAGGATCCCTGCCCGTAGATATTGTACTCCATGCGTGTATCAATGGCCCAGTCTTTGCCGGGGTAGACCGCCAAAAATCCTTCGTAGGTCTGGTTAAGGAACTCGGTATTGAGGTTTTCGTTGGATTTATAGATGTTGGTATTGTAGCTGAGGCGTGCCGTACCGGATATATCTACACGGGACTTAAGTTTGTTTTCGAGGGTGAAACTGCCGCCGTGTGACCACCTGTCTATGATGTTTGGTGCCTGATTGATGAAGTTGATACCATTGGTCAGCGACGAGTTGAGACCGAGCCTGTATTTGGCCTTGATGGCATTGAGCGGGCTCGTATAGTTGAAAGAGCCGCTGAGGGTCTTTTCGTTTTCGGTATTGAGCGGGGTGGAGGTCCTGATAAAGGACACCGGATCGACAAAGTTTGAGGTGGTAATCCTGTTTTTTGTGTAGCCGAGCCTCACATTGGCAAACAGCCCCCTGAAGTTAAACTGGTCAAAGAAGTTGTACGAGATCCTGAGGTTGTGCCTGTATTCGGGTACGAGGCCGGGATTGCCTTTATAGACGTTGAGCGGGTCGGAGTTGTCCACCACCGGCTGCAACTGATCTATAGAGGGCTCCCTGACCGAGGTGCTGTAGTTGATCCTCATATTGAGCTTGTCGATCTCCACATTGGCCCGGGGCAGGAAATAGTTAAATGGCCTGTTAATGGGTTCTCCTACGCTGGGTTTGCCGTCCAGGTTGCTGTTTTGGAAGTCGAGGCCTGCACTGGCGGAATATGTTTCCTTGTTTAGTCGCAGCGAGGTACCCACGGTGTTGTACACAAAGGTATTGTCAAAGGACCGGCTCAGAGCTTCGTTAAATTCCCTGAATGTGATGATGTCCGGATTGATGTCATAAAAATCTTTGATAATGTCGTTGTTGTTGTTTCTTCTGGCGGCTGTAGCCGAAAGGAAGAGGTCCCTGGCGACGGGCTCCGTGTAGCTCAGAGACAGGTTGTAGTACGAGTTGTCAGAATTTTGTTCCTGATCCTGGAATACTGACCTGTCGGTCAACAGCTGCAGGTCGCGGCCAAAGACGCTCGACAGGATTTTATATTCGGTTGTGGCATCCGTGCGTCCCATACCTCCGTCAAAGGAGATTGAGCGCCCTTTTTTGGCCAGTTTACGCCGCAGGTTGAGGCTGAGACTGTAGGTATTGTTGCCTGATTCGGTGGTTTTTAGCTGGTCGTTGAGGTTGAGGATGGACTTTTCGGCATTGAGGGTGGAGTCCTTAAGGTTGCTGTTGTTGTCACCGGACCGAAGGCCCACTGTACCCGTCAGCGTAACCTCCGTGAGCGAATCGAGCTTTATGTCGGCTACTGTATTAAAATTGTGGTTGAAGCTGCCTGACAGCGAATTGCTGAATTTGTCATTAAGCAGTGTACCCGTGGTGAGAAATGAATTGGTAAAAGTATTCTGCCTGAGGTCTGTCTGGCTTTTGGTCAGGTAATAGCTGAAATTTATCCTGTTTTTTTTGCCAAAATCGTGGTTGAGGTTGAGACCGCCTGTGATACTTTTGGTCTCACCGATATTGTTCTGTCCGAAGCTGAGCGGTATGCCTGAGTTCATGCTCACACCACGGAACCCACCGCCGCCTGAGCTTCCGCCTGTCATAGAGACAAAATCGTTGACATTGACGCCGGAGTTGTTGAGATTATTGAGCCCGCCGAGGACAGATACCTGTATTTTTTTGCTGAACCTGTTGACGAGGGCCTTGCCTTGAGTTCGAGATTGATGGTTTTTTCTTCCTGTCCGTCATCAATGCCTGTAAACTCGGCATTCCTGGACTTTTTATCAAAGATCTGCACTTTTTTGATCGCATCGGCAGGCAGGTTGCGGGTGGCCATTTTGGGGTCCTTGCCAAAAAACTCCTTGCCGTCAACGGTCACTGCCTTGACATCTTCTCCCTTTACCTTGATGCCGCCGTCATTGTCCACCTCTACGCCTGGCAGTTTTTTAAGCAGGTCCTCGACTACTGCATTGGGTTGCGTCTTAAAGGCATCGGCATTAAACTCCAGGGTGTCCTTGGTGACCTTGATGGGTACATACTCAGCAGATATGGTCACGGTCTCGAGCATCCTGCCTTCCTCCTGCATAGTGATGGTGCCGAGGTCGACGACTTTGGATTGACCGCCCAAGGTGACACGCCTCTGCAGGGTGCCAAATCCTATATAAGTGATCTGGAGATCCACGTCATTTTTACTGAGTCCTGTCAGCTGAAAAACCCCTTTGTCATCCGTTACAGCATAGGAGACCATGACTGAGTCAGCAGGATTCAGTGCCACGGCTACGGCCCCGATCAGTTTGGTGCCGCTTCCGTCCTGGACCACACCTTTGATCTGGTAATTCTGGGCATTCGCCGTAAGGCAAAAAAACAAAACAATAAAAGTCAATCCCTGCTTCATCTTGCTTTATGGTTGATTTGTTAAGGTTAAAATTGTAGGCTTAGCTTCCCGGATTTATTGGCGTATGACCCGTACCTCGTTGCCACCGCGGCCCCACATCTCCCTTTGTTCCTTCATCTTCTCTTCCCTGAGCCTGTTAAACTCTGCACGGGTCATTTTATCTCCTTTGGACGGAGGAGTGATGACAGGCGTCCCGGCAATCATCTCAGTGGCCAGGATATGCATCTGGGCACTCTGTACCTCGAGGATGACACCCGGAAGTCCCCCGAAATTGTCAGGGCCGTGCTGCAAAGGTATCTGCGGCGTAAAAAATACGGCAATATTTCTCAGGCTGTCTTTAAAGGTAGCTTTCATACAGGTGTACCCGAGGATGGATTTTTGTTCGCCGGCACTAATCTTCCATTTCAGATTTTTGAGAGAATCCGATATGAGGAAGTCCTTGCCCATAAGGCCGGTTTGTTCTACTACTGAGGAAGTACCGGTGTTGCTGTATAAAATCCTTTTGGACCTGTCACGCATCCTACGCCATCTCCTGCTGCCGTCTGAAGCGTCGGCAGACTGGTCATCCTTTACATCGGGGTCTTTTTCGTACAGGGCTTCCACACCGTTAAACTTCAGCTGCATATAGGCGTCACTGGATTTGGGCATATTGGGCGGCATGTTTTCAAATTCAAAAAACATGGTCTGCTTGTATTTAATGGTACCGGTCCTGGTCTGGGCATCGGCATTCAGGACCAGGAAAATCATGAACAGAAGAGCTGATATTAAGGGGAAAAACTGTTTTGTTTGCATTTTAATTCTGATTGACTATGTAAAGACAATTTGAGGCCGTCAAAGTTAACTTTTAATGCGGTAAACGTTGCATTTTAATAATTCCTTAACTAAAACAGGCTTATGGTTAATGGGGATTGCGGGCCGGCTAATTTTTATCGGGATATTATCGCTGTGGAGCAGTGCTCTTATTTAAAGACCGAATCCGACAATCCCTGATTGATGGTATACCGCTCATAGGTGAGTTCTACGCGGCCTTTTTTGTTTTTGAGTTTGTCATTACCGGTTGCTTTTTCGCCGTCCTCAAACTCCAGGGTGATTCCTTTGGGTATCTTGTATTCCCGGGTATTAAAGCTAAAAACCACCTTGTCGGGCAGTGCGTATTCTGCGTACTGCCCGTAAGCCATTGTCACTTCAAATGTGCCGTTTTCCCTGGTTGTAGTAACAGCCTTGCGGACGAGTAATTTTTCTTCATCGATGTAGAGTGTACTTAGCACTATTTCACTTTCGTCGCTGATGGGCAGTAGTTTTACTATCCTTACTTTACTGCCTGAGAGTGTGGTCTCTCCGGCATCCAGTGCAGTGACGTCGTTTGGGTTGACGATACCGCTCATGTTTACTGACACACCTCCTTTGGGCAATACCGAAATACCGCCGTCTTTTTTAAGCCTGAAGCGATTTGGTTTTTTAAAGTAAACTTTTACTTTGCCCAATGGTGCCTTGATAAATACCACATCCGTCTTCATTTTGCCTTCAGCTACATAATCATTTACCTTGTCTATTCTTGCCCTGACCTTACGCAGTAAAGGCATCATATCCTGAGCTTGTGAGACCACAGCAGTGGTCAGGAGTATAAGAAAAGTCAAATGTATTCTCATAAAATTATTTACTTAGGTCAACACATCTTTTTTGCGGAATACCCATACGGATGCTGCCAAAAATCCCGCTATATGCAGTATCAGAATCATGGCACTCCTGGCTATTTTTTCCGGATTTTGAAGGCTACCGGATATGGCGATGTTGTCAGCATCCACTTGTTGGTCAAAAAATTCTTTCCAGTTTACCATATGGGTAGTAAAGAGATATGGTTGAATTTTCTGAAAAATGGGTATGCCCATGGTACTAAGGATGGTAAAAAATACGATGACACTCATAGTGGCCACGATAGGCCCGATGGAATTGGAGGCAAAGTGGCTGAAAAAAAATCCGAGTGCGGTCACGGTCAGCATGCTGAGCAGGGCATATCCAAATGCTCCGGCATACCTCCAGAGGACATCATCTTCAGCCAGCTGCACAGCATAGCTGGATTTTACAATAAACAGATCATCGGTGCCAAAAATCCAGACACTTACCACCAGCGAAAGGAATGCAATCCACACCAGGAGTAAAAAGGTATAGACAGCTGCCGCAGCAAACTTGGCCAATGTAAACCGGGTGCGGCTGATAGGCTTGGTCAACAGAAGTCGCAGGGTGCCGAGGTTAGCTTCACCGCTTATCATGTCGGCAGCTATCAGGGCAATCAACAGAGGCACATGTACCAGCAGCAGTTGAAGGAGTATATAGCATACCAGGTATCCGTTCAGCAGCTTGCCCTCAAAGTCAAAACTTTGTTTGATGGTCTGCATGACAAAATCTGCGTAGGCCTCCCCGTCGATGCTGAGACCAACCTGTATGACCGTAATCAGAGCCGTGATGGCAGCAAAAGCTATATAAGTGCGTGGTCGTCTGAAGATTTTGTACAGCTCAATCCGTATAAGTGTCAGCATCGGTGTTTTGATTGGTTATCTGTAAAAAATAATCCTCGAGACTGTGGCGGGGCTGCAGGCGTACCAGATCAACTCCGTGTGTGACAAGGTGGCGTGACAGTCCGGGAATCTCATTGCGATTAATTTGCAGAACCAGTGAACTGTCTCTGTCGTCCATGAGATTGCCGCCATACGGTGAATTCAGGATTTGCTGCCTGGTAAATGATGGGTCAAGGGTCTCTAACTCCACGATCGTCTTCGACGGATCAAAGAGGCTGGCGGACGGGCCATCCACCAGTTTGCGGCCTTTGTCTATGATCAGAACATGGGTTGCCATCTGTTCTATTTCGCTAAGCAGGTGGGATGAGACCAGCACGGTCTTTTTAAGGTCTCTGCTCAGACGTACGATAAGATTGCGGATGTCAGCGATGCCCTGTGGGTCCAGTCCATTGGTTGGCTCATCCAGGATGATGATTTCCGGATCGTGGACTAGTGCAATCGCAAGTCCTAGACGTTGTTTCATGCCCTGTGAATATATTTTGACTTTGTCGCGGGCACGGTCAGCCAGTCCGACAAGTTCCAGAATGTCTTTTAGCCTGGCTGCGGTGGGCTTCATTCCACTTAGCCTTGCAAACAACTTCAGGTTGTCATATGCCGAAAGGTAGGGATACACATCAGGTTTTTCGATGACTGCACCTATGTTTTTCAAAATTTCTGAGCGGTGGGTGAGCAGATTATGGCCAAAGATTTCAATGCTGCCGGAAGTAGGCCGGATCAGTGTGAGCAGCATACGGATGGTTGTGCTTTTCCCGGCACCGTTCTGACCAAGAAACCCGCAGACACTGCCTTTCTCCACCGAAAAAGAAAGATTGTTAACAGCAGCGATGCTGCCGAATTGTTTGGTTAGTCCATTTACGTTAATTATACTCATGCCCTGATGGGGTAATTGTCTGGATTCTCATTGTGAAGCTCCTTAACGTCGCCATGAGAAATTTGTTCTGAAACGAAATCACTAAATAAAGGTCAGGATCCGAAATGACAGCAACGGCTACGCAGATTTTATGTACTTTTGCAGTAAATAAGCGGGCATGAAAACCATAGTTTTTGTAAGACACGCCAAGTCATCCTGGACGGATATAAACATGTCCGACTACGACAGGCCACTTGATGACAGAGGTGTCAGGGATGCTCCTGTTATGGCAGCCAGGCTTGCAGCTGAAGGTCCGGATATAGGCCTGCTCATCACATCCGGTGCCAATCGTGCCAGGTCCACAGCCAGATATTTTGA
>JAGVTV010000086.1 GCA_019136675.1 Bacteroidota bacterium | reverse complement strand
CCTTGTCCCCGGCTTAAAGGTGATAAATCTTGCGATCGCCAGCGAATGGAGTACATGGTGCAGGTAGAGGTTGTCGATATCTTTTCGTGATATTACATTTATTTTGGCATTCCACTCCCGGTATAACGGACCGAGCATGGCAAACTGACTTTTTTGATTTTCAGTCAGGTTGCTGAAGTAATTAAATACCAGGGATTCGTTGTCAGGTGTCATTATTGTCCGGTGGTGTAATCCATATGGTTATCAGCAGCAAACCTACACCATTTTTGCCACATAAACGATAAAGGTTGTGCTTTTGGCAGGTGGCCGGGGATGATTTTTTATGGAAACATACTTGTAAGAATGTTTTACCTTTTGTTTGAATGTGCGGATTTTTATACCTTTCATCCATGAAATGCAGATATCACATACTTTTGGCCTGCATGCTGGCTGTTTTATGCTGGGTAAACGGGCAGGTCCCGGCTGCCGATTCGGTGGTCATCTCCATTCTGACCTGTGCACCCGGCGATGAGTTGTACTCTATTTACGGCCACAATGCCATCAGGGTGCTCGACTTGAAGGCCGGTACTGACAGGGTGTATAATTATGGAACCTTTGATTTTGATACGCCTGGTTTTGCTGTAAAATTTATGCGTGGCAAACTGCCATATATGCTGACTTCTGCCGATTTTGGGATGTTTCTGCGGGAGTATCACTATTTTAAACGTTCTGTCAAGGAGCAGATCATCAATTTTACCCCCGAAGAAAAAAGCAGGGTGATGGCATTTCTGGATAATAATATGCTGCCCCAAAACAGGACGTACAAGTATGATTTTTTTATGGACAACTGTGCTACCAGGCTAAGGGATGTTTTGGAAAAAAACTCCTCCGGGGTACTTTGGGACGAAAGTCAAGCATCAGGAAAGACGTTTCGCACGATCATCAAGGAATACCAAAAAGGCCTGCCATGGACGGATTTTGGCATCGATCTGATCATAGGTGCCCCTGCTGACAGAAAGACCAATGTAAGGGAGGAATCCTTTATCCCGGATTATCTGGCCTTTGATATATCCAAAGCAGGAATCAGATCAGCCACTCCGTCACGCCTGGAGTTTTACCGGAGTGAGGTACTGTCATTTCCCGAAAGGGCGGTCAAAACCAATTTCCTCCTCACCCCTATGTTTTTTTTCCTCCTGCTGCTGGGACTTGAGGTTTTTATTTTTGTAAAATTGAGGCAAAACGACCATAAGCTGGTAAAGATATATGACAAGTTATGGATATGGATTGTAACGTTTTCCAGCCTGCTGATGGCTTTTATGTGGTTTGGGACGGACCATATCCCAACAAAATACAACTGGAATCTGCTCTGGGCCAATCCTCTGATACTCCTGTGGTGGTGGAAGGCCAGGAATGTGAGGGCACTCACTGTGTTTTTAGCAGCCTGTCTGGTCGTCTCCCTGGCAAATGCAGTCACGGGCCACAATTTCCTGCCGCAGTATTTCCATCCGGTGGTGGCGGTAATATGTCTCATCCTCCTGCTCAAAGGCTGGAGAATAACTGCTAAGACAAAACTGGCAGCCTGATCCTTACTGGTTTTTTGCACCTCCCGACAGTAAAACCTTCCAGGTAATCAGCATACTGGAAGCCATCATCAGCCCCCCGACAAAAAATGCCGCCCCCGGAAAGTAAAAAGGTGCCTTGTCCGTGGTGAAATAATAAAACACATTAGTCATCAGCAATGGTCCAAAGATGGTCGACAGGCTCATAAGACTTGTCAGGCCGCCTTGCAGCTCACCCTGCTGATTGGGAGCTACATGGCCTGCCATATAGGATTGAAGGTTGGGCATGGCAATACCCCCGAAGCAGTAAGGTATCAGGAATACAAACATCATCCATGTCCGGGTTGCCACCGCAAACAGAAACATGCCTATAGTATATAATCCAAAACCGATGACGATGCTTCGTTCCAGCCCCAGGAAATAAGCCGACTTTTGAGCCAGATAAGCCTGGATAAAAGCTACGAGCAGTCCCACCAGTCCCAGTGAGTAACCCACCATGGCTTCTGACCACCCAAAACGGTACATGGTAAAATAATTCCACGTACTCTGAACAGCATGTGACCCCAGAGACAAAAAGATGAAGGCCAGAAACAGGAACCTCAATTGTTTGTGCTTTGACAACTGCTTAATCGATCCTAGAGGATTAGCCCGCTTGAACTCAAATTTTCTTCTGTTTTCAGGCTGGAGGGATTCGGGCAGGATAAAGTACCCATAGATCATATTGGCAAAAGTCAGGGCTGCAGCCGCATAAAAGGGGACCTTGGTTCCAAAGGTAGCAAGTATGCCACCCAGCAGGGGGCCCAGGATAAATCCGAGACCAAAGGCTGCCCCTACCATACCGAAATTGGCAGACCTTGTCTCAGGAGTGCTGATATCTGCGATATATGCCGATGCTGTAGTAAAACTCGCTCCGGTAATACCTGCTATGATGCGTCCGATCAAAAACCAGGTGTAATTGGGTGCAAAAGCCAGGATCAGGTAGTCAATGCCAAATCCAAGTAATGACAAAAGCAGTACGGGCCTTCTCCCGAACCGGTCACTCAGATTGCCTATGACAGGAGAAAAAACAAACTGGGCAAAGGCAAAAGCAAAGAGCAGGTATCCGCCGTAAGTGCTCGTTTCATTGATACCGATGTTAAGCATGTCTGACAGCATTTTTGGCATCACCGGAATGATGATTCCAAAGCCGATCACATCAATGAGCAGGGTGACAAATATAAACCCTATGGCTGCTTTCCTGTCTTTCATTGTATCAGAATAGTCAGCAAATATAGACTTATTGAGATCACAGGACCCAAAAAATTTATTCAGCCCGACATGATTGTATTTAGTATTTTACACTTATGTGAAAACCGGGATATTATTTACAGCAATGAAATCAAATTGACCCTAATTGCTGTTAAACACAAGATTGTCACTATCTTTACACTTTTAATAATAATTGCATATGACCAATAAGCAGATTGCAGCCGCTTTTGACATGCTCGCCAAATTGCTCGAACTTCACGAGGATAACCCCTTCAAGATCAGGTCGTATGCCAATGCATACATCACTTTGCGTAAATATGAGGGAGATTTGTTAAGCCTGGAAAAAGAGCAGCTGTCAGAGATAAAAGGTATAGGTGATGCCATATCTGACAAGATCATCGAACTCAGAACCACCGGACAGATCAAGACACTCAGAAAATACCAGGACATAACTCCTTCCGGAGTACAGGAATTGTTGCGTATAAAAGGGCTGGGGCCCAAAAAAGTACGCCAAATATGGAAGGAGCTGAGCATAGAGTCACCTGGAGAGCTTCTTTATGCCTGCAATGAAAACCGGCTGGCCTCAATAAGGGGCTTTGGAGAAAAACTTCAATCGGAAATTGCCGAAAAGGTAGAGTATTTTCTCACGTCCAAGGGTCGCTCGTTGTACCATAGTGTGGTGGAATATGCAGAAAACTTCGTTTCAAAACTCACCCACGCCTGGCCGGACAAGCGACATGCTCTATGCGGAGATGTAAGGAGAAAAATGCCGGAAGTATGTGGCATCGAGATCCTGACAGAACTCAGTGCTGACAACATTGATTTTCCGGAACTGGGGGCAGAAAAAACAGAGGAAGGCATTTATTATCACGGCTTGCCGGTCTATATTTATCCTACAGAGTCAGGCACCTTTGACAGCGAACTTTTCAAAAGGTCGTGCAGCGAAGATTTTCTTTCAGCCTTTACAGATGATGCACTGCATTCCGGAGATGAAGAGGCTATATTCAGACATGCCGGGTGTGGCGTGATACCTGCAGAGTTCAGGGAATCGCCGGAGACTATACATCTTTATCGTGAAGCCGTATATCCACTTATCAGGGCAGAAGATATCAAAGGCATTGTACACAATCACACGACTTACAGCGACGGACTTCATACCCTTGAGGAAATGTCGGAATATGTGCGACAGTCGGGGTTTGAATATTTTTTGGTATCTGACCACAGCAAGTCTGCGGGTTATGCAGGTGGCCTCAAAGAAAGCAGGGTAGAGGAACAATGGTCAGAGATCAACAGGCTCAATGAAGGATACAAAGATAGCTTCAGGGTATTCAAGGGTATAGAAAGTGATATCCTGGGTGATGGGTCCCTGGATTATGACGAAGAAATTCTTAAAGGCTTTGATGCGGTGATTGCATCGGTACATTCTATTCTCAATATGGATGAAAACAAGGCAACATCCCGCCTGATCAGGGCCATTGAAAATCCATTTACGAGAATCCTTGGCCACCCCACCGGCAGGCTACTCCTGACCAGGCCGGGATACCCCATAAACCACATGAAAGTGATAGATGCCTGTGCAGCCAACAATGTGGTCATTGAACTCAATGCCAACCCCCAAAGGCTGGATATAGACTGGAATTGGGTTCCATATTGTATGGAAAAAGGAATCAAAATTGCTATCAATCCCGACGCCCACAGTAAGGAAGCCATCCATTACATAAAATGGGGTGTGGCAGTGGCCAGGAAAGGAGGCCTTACGCCGGATATGTGCCTAAATACGCTGTCAAAACAAGAATTTATTGACTGGTTAAGCCAAAAGTAATTTAGCAAACGGCGACAAGGAGCTACCTCATAATGGTGTACAATCACCTGGCCCGCTTTTGGTAGAGAGTTATGCCATTTTTAGGTAGTGTGACTGTATATTTCATTTGAATTTCCGTGCTATAAAACAGTAAGTTGGACTGTCAATGTTAATCCTTGTTTTTTTCTGTTAAATACTTGTTAATCGGTATATGCCCCCAAACTTAACTGTTGGTTATTCCCTTTTATGAAATATTTTTGCATAGTATTTATTAATCATCTTTAACAACATTAAAAAGAAATCAATAATGAAAAAGTTTAATTTGTTCGCTTTGTTAACTTTGGTTGTTTTCATTGCCTTTACTTCTTGCAAGGAGAAAGGTGCAGATGTTGCCAATGCTGCCACTACTGCTGATTCGACAGCAGTTGCTGCTAATGCTGCAACCGCCACTGATCCCAGTTCAACTATGGCAACAACAAATCCTGGACAGGATGTTGTAGCTGCCACTCCGGTACCGACAGGTCCTACCACTTCCATTCAGTTTGATCAGGATACCTATGACTGGGGTAAAGTAATGGATGGAGAAAAAGTAACACACGTGTTCAAATTTAAAAATACCGGAAAAGAGCCTCTGATCATCAGCAATGCAAAGGGCAGCTGCGGATGTACCGTTCCTGAGTGGCCAAAAGATGCTATTGCTCCGGGCAAGTCAGGTGAGATTAAGGTTGTTTTTGACTCCAAGGGCAAAGGTGCCGTTGGCGGAAAGGAAGACAGCAAGAGAGTCACCATCACAGCCAACACAGACCCTGTAGATTCTTACCTTACTATCAAGGGTAAGATCGACAAAAAAGAAGAAGCTGCGGGCAAGTAATCCCGGCATAAAACATAATCAAACAAAGGCTGTTCTTGATGAAAGAACAGCCTTTGTTGTTATGATAATGGTATAACCTGTCAATCCGAGTGCGGTGAAAAATTATCTTAGTCTTGTCAAGTTTAGCCATACTATTTTTGCCATGCCATTTGCCCTGGTGGGATTTATTACGGCAACATATGGCCAAAAAGATCAAGGCCTGCAGCCCTTGCTGCTGGTGAAGGTAGTACTTTGTATGGTGTTTGCCAGAAGTGCAGCCATGGCCTTTAACAGATGGCTTGACAGGGATATTGATGCCCGAAATCCCCGTACAGTGATAAGGGAGATACCTGCCGGAGTGATCAAGGCCGATTCTGCCCTGCTTTTTGTGTTGTTAAATTGCTTCCTGTTTATCCTTACTACCTGGTTTATCAATCCCCTGTGCTTTTTTCTAAGTCCAGTGGCCCTGGTTGTGATCCTGGGTTATTCCTTTACTAAAAGATTTACTGCCCTATGCCACCTGGTCCTCGGACTTGGACTTTCACTGGCACCTGTGGGAGCCCATCTGGCAGTCACGGGTCAGTTTAGTGTGGCTCCGGTCTTGCTGGGGGCTGCCGTTCTTACCTGGGTGGCTGGTTTTGACATCATCTATGCCCTGCAGGATGAAGAGTTTGACAAGGCCCACAATCTTTTTTCCATACCTGTGGCATTGGGCCGAAATCAGGCACTGCGGCTTTCTGAGGGACTGCATTTAGTGTCTGGCCTGTTTATGCTCTCCTCCATGTACATGTACAATTCCACATTGGCTTTGGGGTGGATATCTGTGATAGCCATATCGGTATTCTTGCTGATGCTAATTTACCAGCACCTTATCATAAGGCCCGGAGACCTCTCAAGAGTTAACCTCGCTTTTTTTACAACCAACGGAATAGCAAGTCTCATCTTTGGTGTCCTGGTAATTGCAGACATCATCCTTTAGACTGGCCGACCTGCCGGATTTTCTGAAGCCAGAAACGATACAAGCTTTTGTACTGCCATGGCCCTGTGGCTGATATTGTTCTTGATATCAGAGGGTAGTTCCGCAAAAGTTTTATCATAACCTTCCGGAATAAAAACCGGATCATAGCCAAACCCTCCTGCACCTGACCTTGCCTCGGAAATGGTGCCGTGGACAATCCCTTCAAACAGTCTGATACCTTCCTTGTCCGCCAGGGCGATTACTGTCCTGAATCTTGCTCTTCTGTCTGATTTGCTGGTCAGCTGCTCCAGAAGTTTATCCATGTTTTTAGCGGGATTCCTGTCATTGCCGGCATATCTGGCAGTATGTACTCCGGGAGCCATGTCCAGAGCAAAGACCTCAAGGCCTGTATCTTCTCCCAGGGAAGCCTCGTGAATATGGTTGTAAAGCTGAAGAGCTTTGATGGTGGCATTTTCTTCCAGAGTCAGGCCAGTTTCTTCTATTTCCGTGTGGTAGCCGATATCTTCCAGTCCCAGCACATCATACCCGGGCAGCATTGCTCTGATTTCGGTGAGTTTATGCTTGCTTGTGGTTGCAAAGATCAGTTTTTTCATTTCCGCCTATTTAATGTCAAACATGGATTTGAGCGATTCCCACAGAAGTTTCTTTTTATCCTGCGATGTCTCGAGGATAGCCAGTGAGTCACAAAACAATACCCTTGCCTGGTCCAGCCTGATTACCTTGTAGTTATGGTGGTTGATGTTAAGGCTCACTGATTCAGGAGGTAAGCCAAAGACGATCATCTGGCTGTAGTGCATTGCCAGCAATGCCGGGTTGATGGTCTGGCCATTGGCGATAAGTACTATCCAGACGTCTTGTCCGGGATCCAGCCCCACAGCAGACAGCATCTTTGTCAGCAGGGTTTTGCGGCTTTCGCCGAATCCCTCTTCATCTGTGACGCAAAGAACTGCCTTCCTGCCATTTCCTGAAATATTCAGGTTTTCACAGGTCTCGGCCTGAATGATGAATATGGTATTTTCCGAATTTGTATTCAAAATTAAATTTCTAAATTGCTAAAAATGTAAAATTATGTTTGAAAACAGTAAAAACAAAAACGTAAAATTAAAATAATATAAAACAAATCTTACCTTTGTCGGGTTATTGTACATAGTTGGAAAGGCAACCGGAAGCCTTGTTTATGCTGATTGGGAGGTAAAGATATGCAAATGGCGGTGCCGGTTGTACCATTAAACCAGATAATTTCTTAAACCTTACCTGATGAAATACCAATTTAAAGTAACCCAAACAGAAAACTCAAGTCTCTCCAAGGTCGACTTCAATAATCTGCCGTTTGGAAAGACCTTTTCTGACCACATGTTTGTTGCAGACTACATCGACGGACATTGGACCAATATGGAAATAAGGCCTGTGGCACCTATTCCCACCCACCCTGGCAATATGGCCTGGCACTACGGACAGGAGATTTTTGAAGGCATGAAGGCAACCAGGGATGCTGAGGGTACTCCGCTCCTTTACAGGCCGGAAAAACACGCAAAAAGGATAAATTACTCGGCCCGTCGTATGGCTATGCCTGAGATACCTGAAGACCTTTTCATCCAGGCTGTTAATACAATCGTCTACATGGAAAAGGCCTGGATACCGCCGCAGCCCGGATCAGCACTTTACATCAGGCCATTTATGTATGCCACTGACGAAACCATAGGGGTCAAGGCCTCCGATACATACCGATTTATTATATTTGTCATGCCCGTCGGGCCATACTACAGCCAGCCGGTAAAACTTCTGGCTCAGGATATTTATGTCAGGGCCGTGGTAGGTGGTGTAGGTGATGCCAAGACCGCCGGAAATTACGCTGCCTCTCTGCTTCCTGCCACGATGGCCAGGAAAGAAGGTTATGACCAGGTGATGTGGCTGGATGCTATCCATAAGAAATACATTCAGGAGATAGGTACCATGAACATATTTTTTGTTATCGGGGATGAAGTGGTGACTCCAAACCTCGACGGAGCAATTCTCGATGGCATCACCAGGGATTCTGTCATTACCATGCTAAAGGACTGGGGTGTCAGGGTTAGTGAAAGGCCCATCACCATCGACGAAGTGGTGGAGGCTTTTAAAGCCGGCATACTGGTAGAAGCATTTGGTACTGGTACTGCGGCAGTCATAGCACCTGTGGCTAAGATCAAATATAAAGATACGGTCATGGAACTGGATCAGAACATCGACAAAATATCTACCAAAGTCTACAATACGGTCAACGGAATCAGAAACCGTACCATAGAGGACAAATTCGGCTGGATTATACCTGCAAGGCCATAATAAAGAACTCAATTCATTTTCTATAAAAAGAAAAGGCTGCCAGGATTCCTGGCAGCCTTTTTTATTTAAGTACTTATAAAGGCCTATTCAAAGATCAGTTTTTTGGTCAGTGTTCCTTTGTCAAACTGCATTTTTACAAGATACATGCCGTTTTGAAGATTGTCTCTTCTGATTACAAAGGATGTTGTATTGGTCTGGGCATTGCTTCTGACCATACGTCCGCTGATATCAAAAACCGACCAGCTTCTTACCGGTGTAGCATCAGAAACACTGATGTTTACATCGGTGGTTGCAGGATTTGGAGACATTTTAAGATTGACATTGGCATCTGTCAGGTCGGTTACAGAGCTGTTGAAATCGCAGTTCAGGCCAAGGGCAACACATGCTCTCGGAGCGAAGTATCCTACAATGGTATCGATGTATGTTTTTGCAATGGAAGCATCTTTGTTACAAACAGATGGCGGGTTGTCAGCTTTTGCCCACTCCCAGGGAGACGATGTATTGTCCGGGGTGTTTCTGAATTCAAAATATCCTTTATGTCCGCTTTTGTTGGCCGCTCCGTACGGATCATGGCCTGCAGGAATGGAATCGAACACGTTGTTATTTCCAAACCTGGCAAGTCTCTCTGCCAGATCTCTAGATCCGCTTACTTCAACCACTGGCTGAGGCCCTGTGGAAGTCGGAACATTAAGAACATCTGTATCAACAGGAGCAAATGGATCTGTGTCAACATGGTAAGATATCAGAGGAATTTCTCCCGGGCTTAACCAGGTAGAATCACCCAATGCACCACCCATATTTACACAAAGAGCAAAGTCATTGCTGAAACCTACGTGATTTGGAATACACAGGGTGTCACCAAGCGGAATCTTAGACAATGAATTGTAAATAGCATCTACAGTGGTAGGAGGACCTTCAGCTGTAAGAGTACCGTTGTATCCCTCCAGAACCATCGGAATATTTGCAGGTGCCACAGGTGGAGTCAGTATAAACTTCAGTGGGTTTGGTGTTGCAAAAATTTCAGGATAAGACTTCAGATAAGCGGTAGCTAAAGACAAATATCCACCGGTACCCTGGCCCCAGATTGTAATTTTGGATGGGTCGATTCCGTGAGGATTTCCAAAGTCAGCCGCTGTTCTTCTGAAATACCTGATGTAAGTATTCATGTCTTGTACACCTCTGTACGCTGCATTGATAAGGAAATACCTTCTGATAAGTTCTTCAGGGTCCCTTGGGTTCCATCCCTGTCTGTAATTAACCACTGCTACAACATAACCCATTTTGGCAAGTCTTGTGGCAATCTCCACATTGCTTGAGTCTCTCATAGTGCCGCCGCAAGATCCATTCTGAGGAAAAGGGAAGAAATTTCCTGTATGCACATAAATGATCAGCGGCCTGTCAGTTTTAGTGTCTCCTTTAGGATAATACATGTTAGCCAGCAGTGGCTGTTTTCTCATCCCAACCTGACCTTGCGATGCAATAAAAGGCAAAATGGTAAAGTTAGCGGCAAAAGGTGCCGGTGCATTAGGGTTAACACCAAATTCGTCACCATATTTTACTTCGACATCTGAAAATACCTGATCCAGATATCTCCTGTTTTGGGCATCGACAGTATTTAAAATCAATACTGTCAGAATAAAAATTGAAATTTTTGTAAAAATTCGCATCTTTTTAAAAATTTGAAGTTAATAAATTAATTCTTTGATTTAAAATCATATGTTAAGGAAACATAAGCCATCCTTCCAATTCTCGGCCCTCCGTAGGTCTGGAATTGTTTGTTGTTAAGAGCATTGGAGGCACCCAATTTTAATACCAGTTTTTGTTTTAGCATTGTGTAATTTACCTGCATATCGACCAAATCATACGTCGGTATAGCTCCGGTAAATTGAGGAGATCCTTCAAAGGTAAATCCCTGAATCCATTTATAGTTTACATTGAAGCCCAGACTATTGCCACCAAATGGTATGTCTCTGCCCGAAATGCCAACATTATATTTATGTCTGGGTGTGTTGAATGCCGGCACTATATCATCATTCACCTTGGTAACCAATTCATTGAAACTGTAGTTTCCATTAAAGGAGTAGTACTTTTTGAAGTAATAATTTACACCAAGGGCAAATCCTCTCGATGTTACAATTTCCTTTGAATTTGATGCGATCCTGTACACTTTTGTTTTGGTAAAATCTCTTGAGATAATTGGATCAGGAAAGCCTGGAATGTATATGGTGTCTATAGGAATATCCAATCCGATCTGGTAACCTATAAAGTCATTGTAAATATTGAAATAGGCACTGGCATCGAGGAATAATCTGTCAAATAAAGTGGTTCTGTAACCAAGTTCAAAAGTTTTTACCTTTTCGGGTTGTATACCTGGTATGTTTATAGATACCAGTGTGTCAGTGATATTTTCATTGCTTTTTCTGAAAGATTCAAGCGTCACCAGATCATTAAATCCATTGATGTTGCCCAGAAGTCTGGCAGGCCCTACTCTCAGGTCCAGATACTGGTCAGACAGGGTCGGGTTTCGGATGGCAGAAGAAAACGAAGCTCTTAGGTAATTGTTTTCTGATTGTTTCCATACTAATGACGCAGCCGGGGAAAAAAGGAAGTCAAAATTTTGATTCTTGTCTAACCTTGCCGCAACAGAAGCTGTAAAGTCGCCAAATTGTTTGCTCGCACCAGTGTACATTCCAAACTCATTGTTTTGTATGCGGGAAGTGCTGTCTGAAAAAATAGTACCTTCGGTAAATGGACGATACATTCTTCCGTTAGCACCTACGACCAGCTCTTTGAAGAAATCAGTTGTAAATTTGTATTCTCCATGGATATGAAACAAGGCGGATCTGTCAAAAAACTTGGTCCCATTTTCTACACTGTTGTTCTTTTTTGATTTAATACTGTTAAATAATGAATCAAATCTTGCAGTCCCGGGTTCGAAGAAATCAAGGGTTCTTTTTGTGCTGTTGGCTTTATTGGCATAAGCTTCAGCCTGCCTGTGCCATTCTATCAGCTTGTCTTTATTGTCTTGCTGCCATTTTATCTGGGCATCCTGAGGTTCAACAGGATAACCTGAAGCTACCATTTCCTTGAATACTTTGCCTAAGTTGTTTTTAGTCCACCATTCTTCATAGGAGTTTCTCCAGTTTTCATTGGTACCGGCAGCTTCAAGTATCTTTTGGGCCGTAAAATAAGGGTCATAGGAGTTTCCCGCATCTTCATGTGTGGCGTAGGCCCTGATAAAAAACTTATCTTTTTTACGGTACTCAATCCTGTGCTGGTAAAACTGTATACCTCGTAAACTGAATCTGTTGTCTCCCTGGTATACCGTGGTGCCATACCCAAAATTTGAAGCCAGAATCAATTCCGGAGATTCAAAATCCTTTGATGGCTTGGTCCTTATATGGACGGCTGCTCCGGCTTTTATATTTCGGGTGTTATAGTCAACAAGGTCAACTTCCTTATAACCTGTTCTGTGGAAAGAATTTAATCCAGCTCTTGCATCATAGAGTGTAGTGTATTTGGCAAAATATTCGTCTCCGTAAATGTTAACAGCATTGGATCCACCAGGGTTATTATCTGGACTAAAAATTCTGTTGCTGGGGGCATCGGTAATGGGGTCATAATTGTCCGCTACCCAGTCATAGGCCTTCAGGTAAGAAAAATTAAGTTTGTAGGCTATAAATGGCATACCAGCCTTATTTTTTACAGAATTTGCAAACCTGAATGCCGATTCTACCAGATCCCGTTCACCCACCTTGACACTGGCCGCCAGCCCCTTGTTGTAAAATGGATTTTTGGTTTCCATGCTGATGACGCCGTTAAATGCATTGGGACCATAAAAAGCTGAACTCGCACCCACTACTAAGTCTACCTTCTGAATGTCCAGCTCAGGGGCTCCCAGAAAATTGCCCAGAGAAAAGTTGAGGCCCGGAGACTGGTTGTCCACACCATCAATAATCTGTAATGACCTCACCGGGCTTGTACTGTTGAATCCCCGGGTGTTGATTACCGTAAATCCCAGACTGGCGGTAGTAAGATCTACTCCCTTAAGTGATCCAAGGCCGTTGTAAAAATCGGTACTTGCTGTCTGTTTGATGGCGATAGCGTCCAATGACTCGACGGTAAGAGGTGCCGCTTTTTGCTTTTCGGATACCCTCTGACCTTTAATCTCCACACCCAGGTCAATGGTGACCGACTCCTCGCTCAATTTAATGACAACCTTTTCGCCTGATTTGGATACGGTTTGTTCAAGGCCTGTGTAGCCGATATAAGTAACGGTCAGGGTGACTGGCAGGGATGGAACTTTCATTTCAAATGAACCATCAAAATCTGAGACGGTACCGATAGTTGGGTCTTGTTTGTCAATTATGTTGGCTCCTATGATGGGTTCACCATTACCGGCATCGATGACCTCCCCCCTGATCGTAACCTGGGAACTCACATGCAAAGTAACCATTATGGTGGCAATTAAACAAAGAGTGGCTGTACGCAGAAAATTTCTCATCAATGTGGCTTGAGTAAGTATGGACTGTTAATAAATTGTGAAAATTGGTGCAATGTATAACATATTTTTGATTTGGTGAAGTATAGTGTTAAAAAATATTGGTGAGTACCCCTCCGCAGCCTTATAAAATGGATACTTCAATTTGGATTATCGGAGCATATGCTTTTTTCATTTTTTAAAAAAGTCGTCTGCAGTACAATACTTATATTCTGAAAACAAAATTGTACTTAAATTAAGTGTACGATTACTACCTTTGTAGTAAAACAGGCTTTAGTCCATGAATCTGAGATCACTTTTTTTCCCATTTTTCTGTACCCTGGCAGTTTTTACAAACTCCTGCAGACACTCAGGGCATAAAGATATGCCTGCCCCCGGCCTCACCACCCATGTCCGAGAGGATAGTGAGGAGGGTGAAAATGCCGCAAAGAGAGATGCCTGGATAGAGCTGCTTCATGGCGGAAGGCAGGAAAACTGGCGTGACATCGAATCGCAAAACCAGGAGGATAAATACATACAGTGGCTCAGGACAGAAACCGAGACCAGGGGAGGGGAGGAGAATGTCGCCGGTGGCCGCATCAGAGGCATCTGGCGTGAGCGAGGCAGTATTAACAATGCCGGCAGTATTATGGCTGTCGATTTCTGGCCCGATGACGAAACCGTCTTTGCTGTGGGGGCGGGTGGTCCCATCTTTAAGGGTGACCTTTCCGGATTTGGCTGGCAGGTAGTCAATGACAAACTTCGGTTTTCTACCGACCTCCTTAAAGCTGTTAAAATGGATGACGGCAGCCGCAGGCTGATATCTGCGGTAAATGGCATTCCCCATTACTCTGACGATGACGGTATCACCTGGAGCAAGGCCACCGGCGTGGTACTGACGACTGACGGCTGGGCCCTGTACCATTCACAGGTGACACAAAACGGAACCATCTTCTTCCTCGGAAGAAAGGATTACAACGGCACCATCAGGGTTTACGCTTCCTATGACAAAGGGAAAACCTACAAAAGCCTCAAAATATTCCTCACGTCCGATACCAGGAATCTTGCCCTTACCATGGATGCCGTGACAAATGATGTCTACGTGGTCGAACAGGTCAGTGCATCAAAATCAAACCTGTACAAACATAACCCGCAGACCAGGGCACTTGAATCCGTAACTGCGGCCATGCCGATTGGGTATGGTGAAAACGGTCGTGCCAACCTTCAGGCAGTAACCTACCGGGATACGCTCAGGCTGTATACTTACCTGGAAGATTTAAAACTTATGTACTCACGGGATGCCGGAAAGACCTGGACCAAACTGAGCACGCTGCCTACAGATCCATGGGATATCGGCTTGTATGTATGTCCTTCCAACCCCCGGAATATGTTTTACGGTGAGGTAAACTGTTACCGGTCACCCAATGGTGGTCAGTCTTTTCATCCCATCAGCGAATGGTGGGAATATTACGGAGACATCTACACAAAACTCCATGCCGACATTATGACCATCAGGGAGTTTAAAAAATCTGACGGCACATTTTTTCTGCTGAATGCCAACCATGGAGGTCTATATTACACGGAAGATTATGGCTCTACCCATTTTAATATCGGACTATATAATCTGAATGTGTCGCAGTATTACGATGTGAAGTCATACCCGCCGGACCCTCGAAGAGTATTTGCCGGTTCGCAGGACCAGGGACAGCAGAGAGGCATTATTGATACAGATGAGGCTGCCGAACTATACCAGAATATTTCAGGTGACTATGGCCACATCGTTTTTACGGGCTCGGGCAAACACCTGTGGTCAGTTTATCCGGGAGGGTCGATAGGCTACTACAGCCAGCCATTGTCTCAGGAATCACCGGTGGCGGGTTATGAGATCAAGTCCTCTAATGAAACGGTATGGATTCCACCCATCATTCCATCCGATGACGAAGAGGCAGACGTTGTCTACGCAGCCGGGGGCAGCACCATACCCACATCAGGAGGGTCGCACATACTAAGGTTAGAGTATAAAAACGGAGATATTGCTGCGACCCAGTTGCCCTTTAACTTTGCTCCCAGCGGAGGGCAGATATCAGCCATGGCTATAGATCCTCATGATTACAGGATATGGTATGTCGCCACCACCAACGGTAAGTTTTACAGGTCTGTCAATAATGGGACCGATTTTACTAAAACAGCTGAGTTTTTATCCGAGGCTCATTACCTGTACGGGTCCTGTATCCTTCCTTCGGCCGTAACCCCGGGTGTGGTGTATCTTTCGGGCAACGGTTACACCTACAAGCCCGTTTACAGGTCCACTGACGGAGGTCTTACCTTCGAAGAGTTCAGCGATGGACTTCCCAAAACCACCGTGTTTAAGATAGTGGCCAATAAAGACGAATCGCTGATATTTGCCGCTACGGAGGCTGGACCCTATGTTTATATAAAAAAGGAGGGCAAGTGGTTTGACCTTAGCGGAACAGCTACACCTAACCAGACCTACTGGAGCGTAGAATATATACCTTCGCTCATGACAGCCAGATTTGGTACTTATGGCAGAGGTATCTGGGATTTTGAAGTCAGGGAGGTGTTGTCAGCCAATGAAGAAACCACAACGGCTGCTGCCCATGACATGAATGTATACCCTAATCCAAGTCAGGGTGACGGGGTCATTGTCAAATCAGGTTCTTTGTCCGAAATGATTGAGGTCGGATTTTATGATATGACAGGAAGGCTGGTTAAAACCACGACAACACTCAGCGGAGCTAGTATCAACACTTTTGGCTTAAAAGCCGGAAGCTACAGGATCCGGATCAAGGGTCGTCAGTCAGAAAGATGGGCCACCTGGATTAAATTATAAAAATTTTTAAAAAACAATTTTTTAACTAATAAAGAACAAAAATTGGACAAGCAAATATTTATCAACTTAGCTGTAAAGGATGTTCAAAAATCTATGGACTTCTATACCGCACTAGGATTTACAAATAATACACAATTTTCAGACGATACCGCAAAATGTATGGTTTGGAGTGAAAATATTTTTGTGATGCTGCTCAATCACGAAAAATTCTCATCTTTTACCAGTAAACAAATTGCCGACACAAAATCAAAAATTGCCGGAATATTTTCGCTATCTTTAGACAGTGTTGATAAGGTTAATACCATAATGACCAATGGGCTTAATGCAGGAGGAACTGAACCAAATGAAATGAGAGATTATGGATTTATGCAGCAAAGAACCATTGAAGATTTTGACGGACATACCTGGGAGGTTTTTTTTATGGACATGAGCAAATTTCCTACAAATCCGTCGGAGTAAAAATACCGGCTCAGTCATTTGATTTTTTAAGGTGTAAACTACACAAATCCAGACTCTAACGAATCAAACACGAATGTATGTTATGCATCACCATAACTCAAAATAAAATAGCCGCTTATAATGAAAAGCTAAATGTTATGGCTTTGCCTGCTTTTTTGCTGTAAATAGTAGCTAAAGAAAGGCTGAACTAACACGAAATATCCTGTAAATACAACAATGCGGCTTCTAAGAGTGGTTTAGTTTGCTCCACAGCGGTTTAGTTTACTCCTCATCCGGCATCTAACAAAGGTTATATTGCCCCGCCCTGCGTTTGTCACCATCTTTGCATCAGAAAGCAATTTAAAACAAGGACAATGACAAACCCGAAATTGATAATTATAAATACAACCGGACTGATGGGAGAGGCAGAAATTTATTTTCAAAGACTATTGATGTTTATTCTGGTTATTTTGTCCTGGTTTGCCTGAAAAAAGACTTGAATTTTATAACCCTATTTTTTAACATTAAACTTATTTACAATGAAAACAAGCACTACAATTTCTGCTTCAATGGCCATGATCAGAGTTTTCAGTCTGGTATTACTGATTCTGACTTCCGGCTTGCCTTTACGTGCCCAGGGCAAATTTGTTACCGGCAACAATTCAGGGTGGACCAACACCTCCAACACCGGTAGTACATCCAGTGGCATAAAGGTCTTTCCCAATCCTGTCAAAGATGTTTTAAACATCAGCCTCATCAGCCCCCAGGATGGTGCTGTTGAAGTCTACGACAGGAAGATGTCCCTCAGGAAGCAGGCCAAGATTGGTCAGTACGAAAAACTGGTTAGCCTGGATATGTCTGACCTCGAAGGGGGAACCTACTACATCGTCCGTATCCTGCAGGGACACAAACTGTATGTTGCTCAGGTTAGGAAAATATAATCTCGCCTCCCGGGCGGTCCCACACACATATTTCTTTTTCTGTGTTTAGTTAATGGTAATTAGTATCGAGTCCTGCCGCCCATCCCGTGGGGGCAGGCTCTTTTTTTGCTGGCTTTCCGGCCAACAAATTGTTATATATTTTATTTTTACCTCAATCTGACCCTCATAAGGTAATCATCAGCCGTCATATAAAGATATTTCTCTTCAGCATCCAGGGCACAGTTGGCCGTAGCCTGGCCGGTCTCAATGGTGCCCAGCCATTTGCCGTCAAGGCTAAAAACTAGAACCCCACCCGGACCGGTAGCAAAAACGTGTCCTTTTCGGCTTAGTTTAAGACCATCCGGAAGGCCTTTTTTACCGGCTTTTACCAGGTCTGTCTTATCCGCCCACAATGTACGGTCGGTGACCTTACGATTTTCGTCCAGTGTGTATTTCATCCAGATAGCCTTTTCGGG
The DNA here is from genome assembly GCA_019136675.1 of Bacteroidota bacterium. Lineage (GTDB taxonomy): Bacteria > Bacteroidota > Bacteroidia > Chitinophagales > Saprospiraceae > OLB9. The sequence goes on along the minus strand of JAGVTV010000086.1, from coordinate 4,034 downwards.
GTCCGAATTGGCCACAATCATAGTCCTGGCATCGGGAGTAAGGATGATGCCGTTGGGTCTGGTGAGCAGCGAATCCAAGAGGATAACTTCCCCGTTAACACCAAGCCTGTAAACACCGTTAAACCTTAAAGCCTTAGCTGTATCCTGGTCGCCTCCGGGCAGCCCGTAGGGAGGATCCGTAAAAAAGATCTCTCCGTCCGCCATGATCTGAAGGTCGTTGGGACTGTTGAGCTTCTTTCCCTTGTAACTGGCGGCAAGCCAGCTGAATGTATCTTGCGGGCTCTCAAGAGGGGCTTCCATCCTGGCCACCCGTCGGTTGCCGTGCTGACAAAGCACCAGCCTGCCCTGTGGATCCAGAGCAAGGCCGTTGGCTCCTTCCCGTTTTTCCGTTCCTGTGATCAGGGTGTAGCCCGAAGGCTTGAGGTAGACTTGTTTTCCTTTTTTTTCGTCCCACGAATACACCGTATTTTCAGGCACATCTGTAAAGATCAGCATGTTTTGGGCAGAAAGCCACAACGGTCCTTCCGACCAGTTAAATCCTTCGGCCAGCACCTCGATGGAGGCTGTGGAGTCCACGATTTCAGCCATGGCAGCGTCTATCATGGTAATCTTTGGTACGTCAGCTGATGGCTGGACTGGTTTTTCACGACAGGAGCCCATAACAAGACACAAAATGGTGTAAAAGGCCAATTTATTTTTTGACATTTTTATTGGAATTTAGTTTTGTGATGTTTTCTATAAAAAGATGCAGTTTCCAGACATTAAATAAGGTTACCGAAGGGTTTTCAGACACCAGGTTTTGATTGATTCTCTGCTCATATTTCCCGTACATCTTTTCAAACCACATAACCATGCCCCAGTTTTTCAACTTTAAATAACTGTTGATTAGCCGGGTCGGAGGAATTTTTTTATCGTGATACAGCTTTGCAAGGTTTTCAGTGGCATGACGATTCTTTTTCAGGAATTCTGTGGTTGACTCGATGCCTTCATGACGCACCGGATTGTCTGTGTGCCATATTCGGATACCTTTTTCAGCCAGCCTGTGGGCATAGAGCAGGTCTTCATATCCGTAGCCGGTCACTTTTTCGTCAAAGAGGTTTTCCCGAAATATCTTCTCGGGTATCATGAAATTATTGGAGTGGAAGTTGAGCCAGGGATCCTTGTTCCGTTTTTTTGCAGGCAGAGATTCCCGCTTGCGGCCGTATTTCCAGTGAAGTAATTTTTTTTTGGACCGCGGCTTGCCGGGTGCATAATCCCTGCCTCCGCATATCACTCCGTCAAAAGGCAGCAACTTTACATAGTTTTTAATAAAGTCTCTGGATTTTACTGCACTGTCACCATCCAAAAACAACACATAGTCGTAATAAGCCGCCTTGCCCAGCCAGTTGCGTATGCGGCTGCGGCCCAGGTTTTCCGTCATCTCAGTATAGTTGACATGGATCTTGTGAGCCAGTTCGTTATTGAGATCCCGGTATTTTTGGTCCGAACAATCATCAAAACACAGGATTTGATACATAATATCCAGCTTGTTGCACTGCTTCATCAGCGTGTACACCAGCGGACGCACATCCTGGTTGTATATGGGTATGACGATCGAAAGCATAGGCCGGCTCCTGCCATTTAAGACCGTAAAGTAAAACCATTGGATAATAATTTGGCGGATTTTTACATCAAATTTTAATTTTGAGTGTTTAAAAGGTCAAATTTTTAACCATGAAGGCGATCCATGATATAGCGGTTTTATTATCTGACGGGACTTTGGATCCCCATCTCAGGGCCATTGCCGGCAAGGTAGCCGACGGTCAGCGGATCACCAATGACGATGCTCTTTTACTTTTTGAACACGGTTCGCTTTCCTTTACTGGAAGTCTGGCCAATTATATCAGAGAGCAGAAACATGGCGACAATACATACTTTAACCGCAATTTTCACATCGAACCCACCAATATCTGCCTTTATACCTGCACTTTCTGCTCCTATTCCAGGCTTATTAAAAAACGTGAAGAAGGCTGGGAATATACCCATGACGAGATTATGGACCAGATACGAAAATACGATGGCCAGCCAGTCACGGAGGTGCATATAGTTGGTGGGGTGTTGCCGCAGTATGACGTAGCCTTTTACACCAAGCTTTTCAGGGCCATCAAGGATCATCGGCCAGATCTTCACATCAAGGCCCTCACTCCTGTGGAGTACCACTACATATTTAAAAAAGACAAACTTTCGTACGAAGACGGTATGAGGTTGATGCTCGAGGCCGGCCTTGATTCCATGCCTGGCGGAGGTGCAGAAATCTTTGACCCGGAGATACGTGATCAGATAGCCGGCGGCAAGTGCACCGGCGACCAGTGGCTGCGTATCCATGAGATATGGCATGAGCTCGGCAGACGGTCCAATGCCACCATGCTTTACGGCCATATAGAGGAGTACCGCCACAGGGTGGACCACCTCGACAAGCTCAGACAACTGCAGGACACGACAGGCGGATTCCAGACCTTCATACCTCTTAAGTTCAGGAATGAAAACAACCAGCTCTCACACCTGCCGGAGACCACCGCCATTGAGGACCTGCGTAATTACGCCATTTCCCGCATCTACCTCGACAATTTTGACCATATCAAGGCATACTGGCCCATGATAGGCCGCGACATGGCCCAGCTCTCACTTTCTTTTGGAGTGGACGACATCGACGGCACCATCGACGACACCACCCGGATATACTCCATGGCCGGAGCAGAAGAGCAAAATCCGGCTCTCACGACAGAGCAGCTCGTAGACCTCATCCGACGCGTAGGTCGCAAGCCGCTGGAGAGAGACACTCTCTACAACGTGCTGCATGATTACACCGACACCGTCTTTGAGTCTGACAACGAATACAAAGGCTACGTCTCCCTTCCCGTGACGAATTAATTTTTTTTGTGGGAGTGCCCCTGACACTGCGGTCAGGGTCGGGCTATCCGCTTTATCCTGCCGGTTCGCCAGGATGCCCGCTCCTATCCCTCACTCATTTTTATAAAGTAGCTCCCAGTCCGATACCCATGCCATTAAAGTAGCCCAAAAACTTGCAAAAACCGTGATGGGTAGATAAATTTATAGTGAATATCAACACGTTGTAAGCAATGGTAGGACGACCATAAAACCGATTGTCAACTATATGAAAGAAATCAAACTTTATAAGTCCCCTTGGAGAGCAATAAAACTTATTTTGCTTTGCTCCATTTTTGTAGGATTAGGACTTTGGGGTATTATGACTGGTCATATGCCGACTTGGGTAGCTTGGTTGAACACTGGTTTCTTCGGACTTGGTTATCCGGTAGGTCTGTTTCACTTGTTTGACAGACGACCTCAAATAGTTATTAATGAGACTGGTATTTTTGACCGCACGACAAACAAAGACTTTATAAATTGGGAAATCATTAAAGACGCTTACCTCATTGACATTCATAAGCAGAAATTCATCTGCTTAGTGGTTGATGAAAAATATAAACCTTCACAAAACAAAGGCAAATTATATCAACAGACAGCAAAGTTTAGCGAAGCAATTGGAGCTCAAGAACTCAATATTTCATTAGGACAAGTAAAAATTGACCCTGAAAAGTTGACTGAATTTATTTTACTCATGCGGACTGCAACCAAGCAGAGTTAAGGCTGTTCCAATTCCAAATTTTAAAACCGCAAAATCACTTTCAAAACTTGTCAAAAAAGAAGAAATCGCCATCATTGAAAATTCAACAAAATAAAAAATGGATAAATCCATTCAAATATCATCGTGTATGACCCATAGCCCACGGTTTAAACCGCGGGCTATGGAATCAAAATACGTAACCCAAAACCGTTTCAACGGTTTAAAAGTCAAAATAAATTAATCGAATATGCCACATTCATTTAATAAAATATGGATACATACCATCTGGTCAACAAAAGAGCGCCTGCCGCTAATTCACCCATCGGTTGAATCGAAAATCTATCAATTTATAAATGAGCAATTACGGGAGCAGGGTTGCCCTGTAAGAATTATTAACGGCATGCCAGAT
>JAGVTV010000024.1 GCA_019136675.1 Bacteroidota bacterium | reverse complement strand
TATGACCACCTTGCGGGTATGTGAAATAGCATTGAGGTCCTCAGCCATGGTGCGACCGACAGTCACTATGACGTCGCACAGGTCAAGGCACGATTTTTCGAGGGATTCATGTTTTCTCCTTGCATAGGAGGTGAGGCCCAGATCATCAAAATAATCTATTTGCGTCCATGGGTCGCGGTAATCCACGATCCAGGGTACAGGAAACTTCCTCTTTATGTCCCTGGCGATGAGGTGGCAGGTATGTGGTGGTCCCGTACTGATGATGGCATCTACCCTGTGGTCTGCAAGGTACCGGGATAAAAAACGCACCGAAGGCCGGATCCAAAGAAACCTGGCATCTGGAACAAAAAAATTGCCGCGGATCCACACTGCGACCTTTTCCTTCCATCCCAGCTGCTTGCCTTGCGACAGAAAGTTAGCATCCACTTTTTCGCCTTTCTTTTTGCCGGTGAGTCTGGCATACAAGCCGTACGGCTCGGTGATGGGTTGCCTGATCACAGTAATGCCGGCTGGCACTTCTGCCTCCAGTTCTGGATCGAGGATCGGATAATCACCGTTGGAAACCGTATATACCACGGGTTCCCAACCAAAGTCCCGCAGATATTTGACAAATTTTACCCATCTCTGCACACCACCTCCCCCTGCCGGAGGCCAGTAATAGGTGATGATGAGTACCTTTTTCATGGTTTTTGTTGTCAGGCTGCTGCCAATTGTGTCTTACGGCCCCTGCTTATGTAATAATAAATCACATAGGCCAGCAGAGCCAAAAGCAATCCGGAACATATCAGGCTGATGGTTTCGCCCAGATAGTAGGACTTTGGCTTGAATTCAAAGGTGATGGCATGTTTGCCTCCCGGCACTTTCATACCCCTCAATGTGTAATTAACGCGGATGTGCTCTGCCGGCTTTCCATCAACATAGGCCTGCCAACCTTTGTCAGGACCGTACCAGATCTCTGAAAATACAGCCAGCTGGTCTCCCTGGGCGTCACTGGAATATTCTATCTTGTTTGGAGAATAGCTGGTGAGCCTGATTGTCCCGGTTTTGGATGGGTTGAGGCCTTTGAGAGATTCAGTGAATTCTTTGCTGACCACGGCATCAACAGCCGGGTCAAACCCATCCAGGGAATCAATTTCAGCATTTGCATTGTCCACCCAGATGATTCTGTTTACAAACCAGGCATTGCCCAGTGCTGCCGGATTAAGCCTGGCAACTGCGTCCCCACCCTCTGATGGCTCAATGATGTATTTGGTATTGAGCATGTTGAGCACTTTCATATTTGACTTGCTGATATGCCGCTCTATAATGTCCTGATATCTTTGCAGCTTGGCAGCATGGTAGCCTCCTACGGTCTTGTGAAAGTAGGAGCTTGAGGCAGAGTTGAATGTATTGACCGAAAGGTCCAAAACCCTGAAGTTGGGATCTTTGTCATTGAGAATCTGGCTGTCTGCCGGACGTGGCTGAAATTCATTCCTGTAGGTCGTTTTGGATACAAAATCCCTTTTATCCAGATAATCCTTGCCTACCTGCACCAGGTCAAACAACCCCAGGACGGAAACCAGACCAACCAAAACCGGAAATTTGATTATTTCCTTTAAATACAGAAAAAGCACGGCAGCTGTCAGTATTACCAGCAATAGCCCTCTCCTGGCCGAACCTGCAAGCAATGCTTCCCGCTGCTTTAGCAACACATCCTTTATCTGCTCGTACTGCTCGTCACCCGGTGCCGTAAAATCAAAAAACGACCCTCCAAAAAGCCATAATGCAAGACAAGCCACGGCCAGAACACCGGCCGATATAAAAAGTGGCCTGATGAAAATCTTCTTGTCCCCTGCTTTGCTTATCTCTGACAGAGCAAGCACTCCGAGTATGGGAATGAAGATGGCTGTCACACTGAGAATGGAACTGGGCGATCTGAATTTATTGAGTACGGGCAAAGTGTCAAACAGCAGCTTGTTGAATACTTCAAAGTTTTTGCCCATGGACATCAGGACCGTAAGCAGTACGGCTCCAAGCATCCACCATTTGACATCGCCTCTGACCACAAAAAGGCCCAGGATAAACAGCAATACTGCCACAATACCAAAGTAGGCAGGGCCGCTGGTAAAAGGTAGAGACCCGTAATACATCGGTGCCTGGAAAGGTTGTCTTTGTCCCACGGCTTTGCCGAGGACAGACTTGCCGTCCAGCCATTCGCCGGAGCCACCGCCGACCGCTTTGGGTACGATGGCAGCCATCAGGTCACCAACCCCATTGCTCCACTGCATGGCATAGTCCCACTCGAGGCCGCCTTTGGCATCAGCAGTTTTGGTGTCAGAAGAATCACCGGAGGTCAGCACCTGACCACCCCTCATCGTCGCCTTGGTATATTCGTATGTAGTCCAGAGTTTAGATGCACTTGACCCCAGAGCCAGTACCGACATGCCAGCCATGACGGCAAGAGCCTTGAAGTATGCCCCTACTTGCTTTTCGCGAATGCTTTTTACCAATTCTATGACTACAAGGATCACCAGGCAAAGACCGAGGTAATAGGTCATCTGAGGATGGTTGGCTGCTATGTTGATGCCGAGTGCTATGCCGAAGACAGCACCTCCCAGCAAGTACTTATGGCGGAACGTAAGCAGCACCCCGGCAATTACCGGAGCCGATGTCATGATGGCCATGAGCTTGGAATTGTGGCCAGCCTCAAAAAGGGTCATATTATTGGTGGTAAAACCAAAAAGAAAAGCTCCGAGCAGGCTCAGCCATGGATTGACGCCAAGCAACAGCATAAGGGCATAAAACCCGATCATACCCGCGATAAAGTATCCTGCCGGACGGCTGATAAACAGTGTCATGGCATTTTCTACATATTGTAGCAGGTTATTATTGTTGCGGGCAGAAATCTGATAGGTAGGCATTCCTCCAAACATTGAGTTGGTCCACAATGCCTCCTCGCCCGTCTTTTCGCGGAAATCAGTGGCTTCCTTTGACATGCCGACATGCTGGATGGTGTCCCCTTGCCTGACCACCTTGCCTTCAAACTGAGGTAAAAAATAAAATATGTTGACTGCCACTATCAGCAACACAGGTAAAATGTACGGATATATTTTTTTAATGTCCATGTGGGTTCCGTTTATCTGTTTTTTAATTTGATATATTACATTCAGGCCGTAATATTACGATAAAAAGCATATAATTCCAGTATTTGTCATGGACTTGGCTCAAAAAACCAGCTACTTTATTATCATGCGATTACCACTATAGCCTAATTGGAAGTTACCTTCTACGGAGGAGTGCTGTCCATAGATGTTTCAAATTTTCAAACGGGCTCTATATGCCTGAAAGTTATTCAGCCATTAATTGTTCTACCAGCTTTGTCACACCGGTTGTGGCGTTTTCGGCTATGACCCTGAGGTTGTTAAGCTGCCGAAGTTCCTGTGTTATTTGTGGTTTGGGGTCTACAAAGTAGATTTTACTGCCCTTGGGAGCATAGGCAATGAGGCCGGCAGCCGGGTATACCTGCATAGATGTACCTACAATAATGATGATGTCGCCCGTCTCGACTTCGTCGGCTGCCCTTCCCAGCAAGGGGACGGATTCGCCAAACCAGACAATATGAGGCCTGAGTTGAAATCCATTGGGACAAAGGTCTCCTAAATTGACATCGTCCTCCCATTCAAGGATGATGGAAGGCACTCCTTCGCTCCTCACTTTATTCAGCTCACCGTGCAGGTGGATGATACGGCTGCTACCTGCCCGTTCGTGGAGGTTATCAACGTTTTGGGTCACGATCACGACCTCGTATTTCTCTTCCAGCCTGACCAGTGCATGGTGTGCTGCATTGGGAGTTACCTCCTTTAGTTGCCTTCGACGCTGGTTGTAAAAGTCCAGTACGAGGGCAGGGTCTTCGTCCCAACCTTTGGGTGAAGCCACCTTCATAACGTCATGGCCTTCCCACAGGCCGTCTGCATCTCTGAATGTCCTGATTCCACTTTCGGCACTTATGCCGGCCCCGGTCAATACTACTATTTTTTTCATGTATCTATAATTTGTCCAATGCTGTGAATGCCTGCCCGAGATGATCGGTAATATCACCCGCTATAAGCGACTCAGGCGACGAGGATACCAATGCCAGATCTCCGGCAAGGCCATGAATGTAAACACCCAGAATGGCCGCGTCCCCTGGTGAATAATTCTGGGCGAGCAAGCCTGTGATGATACCCGTGAGGACATCACCCGCACCAGCTGTAGCCATACCCGGGTTGCCGGTGGAATTTATATACACTTTGCCTTCGGGAGTTGCAATCCTGGTAAAGGCACCCTTCAGCACGATAATTACACAATGTTCAGCTGATTTTTGCTTCAAGGTCTCGTACATTTCAAAGCTGTTTTGACTCTCGCCAAACAACCTTTTAAACTCACCCGGATGGGGCGTCAGTATGGAGTTTTGAGGTATATGACCCCACATATCGTTGTCATCAGCCAGAATATTAATAGCATCTGCATCGAGGACCACGGGACGTGATGT
>JAGVTV010000148.1 GCA_019136675.1 Bacteroidota bacterium | reverse complement strand
GGGATTGATATCGTTTTATGTTCAAATTGCAATGACGATTTATGTTATAATCCCAAAGGGATATACTTCACTTTTCCCTTTTCACTCTCCACTTTTCACTCTTCACTCTTCACTTTCACTTTCCACTCTTCACTTTCCACTTTCCACTTTTCACTCTTCTCTTTCCACTCTTCACTTTCCACTTTTCACTTTCCACTTTCCACCCTGGCTATTCCAATATAAAACTTACGGTCTGTACATCCCTTGAGTTGGTCCCTGTCATGACCCTGAACTCTCCGGGTTCGGCTTTGTATTCCAGTGCTTCGTTGTAAAACTTCAACAGCTCTTCGTTGATTATAAACACAACTTCCCTGCTCTCTCCGGCCTGTAAAAAGATTTTTTGAAAACCTTTCAACTCTTTTAATGGTCGGCTTATGCTGCCCACCACATCTCTGATGTACATCTGGACGACTTCATGCCCTGCCACTGTACCTGTATTTTTAACCGTGACAGTGACGGTCACGTTTTTTCCTCTTGTCATTTTGGGGGAACTGACAGCAGGTTTTGAATATTCAAACGTTGTATAAGAGAGTCCATATCCAAAAGGTAGCAGAGGCTCATTGGGGGCATCCAGGTAGTTGGTCTTGAACTTGGACCTGTTTCCACTGTCAGGTCGGCCGGTATTTAGCATGCTATGATAGACAGGTATTTGTCCCACATTAACAGGAAATGAAGTTGTCAGTTTGCCACCGGGATTTACATCGCCAAAAAGTACATCCGCCACGGCATTGCCACCTTCGGTACCACCGCACCATACATCGAGTACAGCATGCATGTCCCTGAGTTCGTCCGTAATTACCATGGGTCTGCCGTTGTAAAGGACCATCACGATAGGTTTTCCGGTTGCCTTAAGGGCACTCAGAAGCTTTTTTTGTGAGGGTTGCAGGCTTATATCTGTCAGGCAGGAGGATTCGCCTGACATGTCTGCTGCTTCGCCGACGACGGCTACGATGACATCAGCCTTATAGGCAACATCAAGGGCTTCCCTGATCATCTCGTCAGGAGTACGGGTATCTATGACAATCTCTTCGCCAAAAACATTGACCCTGCGTGCAAACTCCCGGTCATCCGAGATATTGGCTCCTTTGGCATACATGATGTTTTTAGGGTCGGCAGCAAGACTCTTTATACCTTCGATGACGGTGACTGCCTTATCATGGTCGCCGGATACACTCCACGTGCCGAGCATATTTCTCCTGCTGTCTGCCAGAGGGCCTATGAGTGCGATCCTGGTATTTTTATTTAGCGGAAGGATATTATTTTCGTTTTTTAGCAATACAAAGGAAGCAGCAGCTGTCTTACGGGCAAAAGCTCTGTGCTCAGGTGACATCATTTCAGTGGCTGCCCTTTTTTCGTCAAAATATTTATATGGATCATCAAGCAGGCCCAGCCGTTCCTTGGAAGTAAGAATACGCATACATGCCATGTCAATTTCCTTTTGGCTTACCTTGCCTTCGCTGAGAGATTTTTTTAGTGTTGTCAGATAGAATTCGCTGACCATATCCATATCCACATTGGCCTTGATGGACTGGCGTGCCACTTCCTGCTTATCGCCGGTACCGTGTTCGACCATTTCCATGATAGAAGTATAATCGGTGACGGTAAGGCCATCAAACTTCCATTGTTTGCGGAGCAAATCTGTGAAGAGAAACTTACTGCCCGTGGCAGGTATATAATCCACTACATTAAATGATGTCATGACGGACCCGACGCCGGCTTTGACTGCTGCCAGGTATGGAGGCAAATATTCATTGTACATCCTGAGGCGGCTCATATCGACGGTGCCGTAATCCCTGCCACCTTCCGCTGCCCCGTACAATGCAAAATGTTTTACACAGGCCATGAGTGTGGTAGGGTCAGCAAGGTCCTTACCCTGATAACCTCTGACCATTGCGGCCGCAATTTTTGAGCCCAAAAAAGGGTCTTCGCCTGCTCCTTCAGCGATCCGCCCCCAACGCGGGTCTCTGGCAATATCTACCATGGGACTAAATGCCCACATGATGCCGTCGGCGGTAGCTTCACGGGCGGCAATCCGGGCGGACTGCTCAATCAGGTCCATATCCCATGTACATGACAAACCTAAAGGTATCGGAAATATCGTCTGGTGGCCATGGATTACATCTATCCCCACGATAAGCGGTATGCCCAGCCGACTGTTTTTCACGGCCATTTCCTGTGCCTGCCGCACTTTAGCAGCCCCCCTGATACCGAATATGCCGCCTACCTGACTATTTTTCATCTTGGTTTCAACGTCTTTGCTCACGATTTCGCCGGTGACTGTGCCTCCGGGTGTGATGAGATTTAGCTGGCCGATCTTCTCGTCGATGGTCATTTGTGCCATCAATTTGGCGACCCTTTGTGAAGCTCCCAGTGACTGGTAGTACGTGATATCAGCTCCGCCGCTGGGTTTTTTACTTCCTTTTTTCTGGCCGTAAACGTGGATAGTAACCAAGAGGAGGATAACCAGCCAGAAAAATTTAAAATTACTGTTTTGCATAACTCTTTATTTTTATCATTTATAACTATCCAGCCACCCCCCGGAAAATCCTGCCTTTTGCAAGCCGGCTACGATGTATGGGTTTTTTTTCATTATGTCCCAGATAAGCCCGTTTTCATGGTTCTGGATCATAAGAAGGATCGGGCCCTGGTCTATCCCGAGATAATCGATGTCAAACCATCCGTCGGGATTAGTTTCGTCACGAAAAGTAAGATTGAAGGCATCCTTAAATCCATATTCGCCGACAAGGCGGTCAAAATGCGTCTCCCACATATATTTGAGGCAGGCCTCTGATTCCTGCGGAGTAAACGGAAATGATCCTCCTGCTGCGGTAGGGGCTATGGTACCATCATCGACTATCTGGATAGAGGCTGCACCTCTGGCTCTGTAGTCGTAAAACTGCCTTTCCAGGCCGTCAATGGTAATTTTTGTATGTGCGGGACCATCGCAGGCAGTAAGTCCCCATTGGTTATGGTGATAACCTTTCCATTTCATGGGATTGGCAATACAATAAGCCCTGTTTGATAAGGTCGCTTTCCGCGAATTTTCAAAATAATCGTCTTTATTTGCACGCATGAAACTGTCCCGAATGCCCCTGAAATCTATCCAAATGTGGCTATACTGATGGCCAAAAAGAGGGTCAAACTGCACATTCTTATATCCATAAAAAGTATCCAAGGGATAGGTCTTACACCATTTGCTCCATGAATCCGGAGGTATAGGATGCGTCGGCGAACCCATGGCCATAACCAGCAGGACCATAGCCTCGTTGTAGCCAGCCCATTCGCTGTCAATAAATCCTTTTTCCGGATGCCACCCCATACTCATGATTCCGTTGGTCTTCATCATCCAGTTCCAGTCTACCCTGCGGTACAGACTGTCAGCCAGAGTCCTGATTTCGTTTTCTGTGGGGTTGTCCCTTTCAAAATAGCTCAGACAACTCAGCACCCCGGCCATAAGCAGCCCGGTGTCGATGGAGCTCAGCTCTACGTTTTTATATCTTTGGGCCCTGTCCAGTGTAAGAAAATGGTAGAAAAAACCCTTGTGGCCGCTGACTCCCGAAGAATCAGGCCCCTGAGGAAGTGACCACAAAATCCTCAGTGTTTTCAGGACACGGTCTGCTCCCTGCTCCCTTGTAATGTATCGGTTTTCAATACCTGTGATGTAGCTACTCAAGCCAAAACCAGTGGCTGCGATGCTTGAAAAGGTTTTGGAAGGATACCTGTCAAGGGTCTGGAAATTGGTATCTACCGCATGCCAAAAGTAATCGAAGGTCCGTTTTTTGAGTTCCTCTCTGGAATACTGTATCGTATTTTTTCCGGAATTGCAGGCAGCCAGTGCCAGGCCAAGGATAATAACTGTATATTTTAACATCGACATATCATATCAATAGGTAAACCCAAGTTTGTCAAGGCCTGATCTGACGTCTGCGTTTTTCATCAGTGATTCCCAGATGAGTCCGGACCTGTGGTTTTCTATCATGACCAAAATGGGTCCCTGGTCTATGGCCAGATAAGACTGTGCAAACCACAATCTGTTCAGGTCAAAGGCATCAACAAACCCATACTGTCCAAATAGCCTGTCGCCAAGCTTGTAATAGAAAAACCTCAGGGCTGCCATAGACTCCTCATAGGTATAAGGGAGAGATGAAAGTGCTGCCGTGGGCGAAACAACCCCCTGGTCATTGGTCGGGCTGTGTGCACTGTAACCAAACTTATTGTCGCTGGCTGTGAGTCCCCAGCAATCGGGACCATAGCCGTAATGACCGGCAGGATTTGCCTTACAGTATTCGTAATTGATCAAGGTGTGGCTGACGGCCTGCTGCCAGTAATCTGCATACTGGTCCTTGAGTTTATGGGGATTTATTCCCAGGAATGAGTAATGTGCAAAAAACAGCGGACCACCTTTTTCAGGTCCGAGGGGGAGTTTGTGGCCATAGTAGGTGCGACCATTTTTCATGGCACCGTTTAGTGCCCAGCCCTGATCGTACACATCTTT